>JBCCVR010000240.1:0-9247 GCA_039194995.1 Cyanobacteria bacterium P01_E01_bin.42
CGCTTGTAGATGCCCTCGAGGCTGTCTTCGGGTGAGTCGAGCAGGTAACACGACGACATCTGGCTGTGCGTGGTGCCCGAGTTGAAGAGCGTGGGGCTCGACGGCAGGTACGCCAGCGACGACATGAGGTCGTAGAACTTCACGACGGAATCGACCTTCTCACCGCTCGGGTCGTCGAGCGCCTCACCGTCGCCGGCCACCAGACCGCAGGCGACGCGCAGGAAGAAGTACTGCGGGGGCGATCGCGATCCCGATCAATTAGAGGTGCTAATTAATCTAATCGAAATGAACTCAAGTTCGCCCAAATCGAGGGCTTGCTAAAAAAAACAAAACCCAGCGCCCCCCTATCCCGGAATTCAATGTCACAGTCGTGTCCTCTTCCCAAATCCGTAAACGTTAAGAAAAAGCGAACGTTTTTCCTAACGCCGCCTATCTTTGCTAAAACAAAGCAAACATTATCCAGTGCATTTGCAAGTTTCTCATCGGGAATGCAAACCCTAATCGGAGATCTTCGCACGGATGTAAACATTATCTTTGAGAGAGACCCTGCCGCTCGCAATCTTTGGGAGATTCTGCTCTGTTATCCCGGTTTGCATGCTTTGGCGTTCCATCGTATTTCCCATTGGCTGTATCGCCATAATATTAGTTTTCTACCTCGCTTGCTCTCCCACATCGGTCGCTTGTTGACCGGTATTGAAATTCATCCTGGTGCAACCATTGGTAAAGGAGTCTTTATCGACCACGGAATGGGAGTTGTTATTGGCGAGACTGCGATTATCGGAGATTATTGCCTGATTTATCAGAATGCCACCCTCGGCGGTACGGGTAAAGAAAGTGGCAAGCGCCATCCCACTTTAGGGAGCAATGTTATTGTCGGTGCCGGAGCCAAAGTTTTAGGCAATATTTGTATTGGCGATCGCGTCCGCGTCGGAGCGGGTTCCATCGTTCTGCGAGATGTTCCCGACGATTGTACCGTCGTCGGCATACCGGGCCGCATTATTTCCCGTACGGGTCATGGATGCCCCTTAGAGCATTTAGAACACGGCAAGTTGCCGGACGTAGAAGCTAAAGTGATTCGGATGCTCGTAGACCGAATTGAAAAACTGGAACAACAAATACAGAATCAATCTCTCACTATTTCTTAAGATAATGGATACATTTAAAAATACCCACTCCGAAGCTCTCATCAGTCCGGTTGCCAATATTTCTCGTAGCGATCGCTGGATGTTATACCGCCGCTTACAAGAACTGACCATTCCCTGTTGCTGCCCCCCCGATGGTTCTCTGTGGGTTGGCATTCACGACGGACTCCAAGCTCTTTTACTTCGCAGTACAGTTTTCCAACTGAGTGCCACCCGCCAAGAATCTCTCGACTGGTTGGAGCGATGCTGGGAAGCACAATTGCAACTGTCTCACCCCGTCGAATAATTCCCAAATAATCTCCTTAATTGGCCATTGCAATCGGAATAGGGATCAAACATTAGGACAATCGGTTGTTTATTGGTTACTTCATTTCGAGGTGCTATCATGGAATACAATTCTACCTCTGCTTTTGCAGAATTCAGTCAATTTCTACACGACGATTTGGCAATATCTAATGAAGAGTTGTCGTTTGCCTTACACAATCAAAAACGCTCTAGCGATCCCCTGCCAATGATTCTTTGGCAGTATGGCTTGATTTCTATCGAGCAACTCCAAGGAATTTTTGATTGGTTGGATGCTCGCCTCTAGCACTTTGTAATTCGCAATTGGTTTTGTAATTATTAATTATCTATTACCCCAATGAATCGAGTTCATATTAACGATACAACTCTAAGAGATGGCGAGCAGGCTGCGGGCGTTGCGTTCAATGTAGAAGAAAAAGTAACTCTAGCCGCATTCATGGATGCAATGGGCATTCCCGAACTAGAAGTCGGTATTCCAGCCATGGGCGGCGACGAGGCACTGGCCATTACGCAAATGACGCGATCGGGCTTTCGGGCTGCCCTTACGGGTTGGAATCGGGCCGTGCGTTCCGATATCGAAGCCTCTATCGCCTGCGGCTTGCAACGGGTGCATATTTCCGTCCCCGTCTCGGAAATCCAAATTGCCGCCAAATTCCAAGGAAACTGTCGCCAAGTATTCGATCGCTTGCGGGATAGCATTACCTTTGCTCGCGATCGCGATCTTTATGTTTCCATTGGCGGCGAAGATTCCTCTAGAGCCGAAGATAACTTTTTGCTCGAGGTTGCCCAGTCAGCCGAACAATGGGGAGCCTCCCGCTTTCGCTTCTGCGATACCGTAGGCATTCTCGATCCGGCAACCACTGCCAGCAAGGTGAGCAAATTGGTGCAAGGACTCTCGATTCCCGTCGAAATGCACGCCCATAACGACTTTGGCTTGGCGAATGCCAATGCTCTAGCTGGGTTGCAAGCAGGGGCTACATCCGTCAACACCACCGTCAATGGTTTGGGAGAACGGGCCGGGAATACCGCCTTAGAAGAGATCGTCATGGCACTCAAACGCATCTATGACCTGAATTTAGGCATCGATACGACGCGACTGCGAGAACTATCTCTGTTCGTGGCAACGATTTCCGGTTGTTCTGTTCCCCCTTGGAAAGCGATCGTCGGCGATAATGCCTTCGCTCACGAGTCCGGCATTCACGCCCACGGCGTTTTGCAAAACCCGGCAACTTACGAGGCCTTTGCCCCGGAAGAAGTCGGCGGTTCCAGACAGCTAACCATTGGCAAGCATTCGGGACGACACGCACTTTTAAATCTCTTGCAAGAATACGGAATTCATCCGAGCCAAGAAGAAGCGCAATCAGTCTTAGATGCCGTGCGCAATTTTTCCATTCGCGCCAAACGCAGTTTAACTGTGGAAGAAGCGATCGGACTCGCCCACGCCCAATTGGCAAGCTAACACGCTTGCGATTGATTTTCATCTTATTCTCCATCTTTCACCTCTTGTTTTCGCCTTTTGTCCTTTATCTTTTAAAAATCATGGCAGCCGACGAATTAGAACTAGATTTGCCTCCTGCATTCGATTTAGAACAGAAAGTACGGATTCGCAAGCTCATCCGTAACGACGGCACATTTCCGGGTAAAGAAATTGGCGAAACCCTCGCCAAAAAAGGAGATATTGGCTACATCGTCGGCATCGGAACTTATTTGCAAAGTTTCTATATCTATTCCGTGCATTTTATTGAAACCAATTTCGTTGTTGGTTGTCGCAAGCGCGAACTCGAATCCGCCGAGTAAATCATTCGCAATTTCCGATTATCTACTACCGACTACTCATTACCGAGGCAAGAATCATGAAAGTTATGCTCCACAGAAACGAAGCCGGAAACTTATCGGTTTATGTTGCGAAAAAAGATCTTGAAGAAGAGGTCGTAAACGATCAACAGAATGACGACGCTAGAATCTTAACTTTATCGAATGGGTGGGAATTGGAATTTAAGGATCTCGAAGAGCCTCTCGAATTGCCTCTCACCGTGAGAGCGAGAAAACTATAAGTCAATGCGGGAGTCCCGGAGCGTCTTCTGGGATTCCCAGTTTGTTCATCTCAAAAGGAGCGTCCTTTTTATGGCGACATACTCTAATATTTTGACCATGAAAGCATCGGACATCATGACCGAAGACGTTGCAACCATTCGCGGTTCTGCAACGGTTGCCGATGCGGTTAAGTTGATGAAATTCAAACAATTGCGGGCGTTGATTGTTGAAACCCGCCGTCAGGGAGATGCTTATGGCATTCTGACTCACACTGACGTTATCACGAAAGTGGTGGCCTATGGTAAAGATCCCGCAACAATCCGCGTTCACGAAATCATGACCAAACCTTGTGTCGTGGTGAATCCCGATTTGGCGGTGGAATACGTAGCCCGCTTATTTGCGAATACTGGTATTCGCATTGCCCCAGTGATCAAAGGCGAATTACTGGGCATTATCTCGGAAAGCGATATTCTCTATAAAGCCGATTTTGTAGAGAATCCCAAGTTACCATTGTTGCAACAGGAATTGGCAAAAGCGATCGCAGAAGCCAAAGAATTGGCCGCTAAAGATCCCACTTCTCCTGCTTGTTTGGAAGCATGGGAATTGGTAGACGATCTCGATGCCGAAGCGGCTTACCAAGAAGGCGTTGACTCTCCCGAGAAGAGTTATTTCCAAATCTTCTGTGAAGAGCATCCGGAAGTGTTGAAACTGCGCCATCAAGACGTTGAATCTCAAGAACGCGAACTAGCCACTGTCTAGTTTCTATCTGAGAAGGTTTCGCAACTCGTTGCGTTAGTTTGGAGCGGTCTTGCATTCATGCGCGATCGCTCTCCTATCACTCATAACAATTATCCCTCTAACATGAAAAATTTTCTTGCTCCCGAGCAAAAAGAGCGCTTGCAACAGGCTTTGAATGCCAGCGATCGCGCAGATGTCAGGGACAGAATTTTGATGTTATTGTTATTGGACGATGGAAAAACTTATGCTCAAATTGCCGAGTTTGTTGGGTGTTCTAAACGAACGGTTGCTTACTGGTGCGTGCGAGGCGATCCAGAAAATTTAGAGAGTTTTAAAGATAATAAAATTAAAGGAAATGCGAGAAAGGTAACCGATGAGTATATTGCCAAACTTTTAGAGATTTATCAAAAAACGCCACAAGACCTCGGATATGATTTTAAGAGATGGACAGGAGAAAAACTCGCAACCCATTTAGAACGAGAAACGGGAATCTCGATCAGCGCCTCTCAAATTAGGCGAATTTTACAAAAACAGCGAAGACAAATACAACTTTCAGAACAGCGACGAGTACATCAGATCGAACGCCAAACTAATACCGAGTAACTGTTAACTCTCTTGTATTAATATCTCTTGTGTCAATAACTATCTTTTTCCCATCAATTTCAAAATTCAGATAACTTTATATTTTCTCTGGGATAATCATTGCTGGAATCGTCATCGTAAGAGCCTGATTTTTATTCGATTGAATTTTTTCGATCGGCAACTGAGATGAGTGAATTTACAGAGGACTTTTTGAAAATATTAAGAAAAAATAAAGGCAAACTCTCTGTATCTCTAAATACAGTTAGGATCTAAAAAATATATTAAAAGTTGATTATAATTGGGTTATATTAAAAATAGAAAAAATCGGAAACTTATCGAAGGGCAATATTTCGATCGCGGAGATCGAGATTGGTAAACGCATCTTGACCGAAATTAATCTTTTTGTTCCGAAAAAACCGATAAAGTCTGGAATAAAAAGTAATAAATGTTCAACTTTCCGCAATCTAAGGACGCTCTCATGACTTTGCACGATTTCGCTAATTCTTCGAGTATACAACCCGTTCAGGGAAAACATGCGGGCCAGACCAAACCCAAGGTAGCCGATTTGGATTTCTATCGTTGCGAGACCAGTTGCCAGCAATGTAAAACAGAACTGAATAACTCTCTGCAAGAATTAAAAAACTTTAAGTTTGCTTTAGATCGGGCGGCGATCGTGGCGATCGCCGATGCAAGAGGAAGGATCAACTATGTCAATGAAAAATTTTGTGAGATTTCCGGTTATTCTGCGAGGGAACTGATCGGACAAAATTTTCGCTTGTTGAACTCGTCTTATCATTCCCAAGAATTTTTTGATAATTTGTGGCAGACCATCAGTTCCGGTCAAACTTGGAAAGGCGAAATCTGCGATCGCGCAAAAAACGGTAAAGTTTACTGGGTCAACACAACGATCGTCCCGTTTTTAAACGAGATCGGCAAACCGTGGCAATATCTCACGATTCAATTTGAGATCAGCGAGCGCAAACAAGTCGAAGCCGCCCTCCAAGAAAGCTACAGCCAATACGAAAATCTCGTACGCCTTTCCCCCGTGGGCATTTTTCGCACAGATCCCCAAGGACGTTACTTAGAAGTGAACGAACGGTGGAGCGAACTGGCGGGAATGACCATTGAAGATGCAGCAAATCAGGGTTGGACGCGAGCGCTGCATCCCGACGATCGCGATCGGGTGCGGGCGGAATGGTATCGCGCAGTCCAGCAAGAACTCCCCTTTAAATCCCTAGAATATCGTCTTCTGCGTCCTGACGGGCATCAAACATGGGTCTTTGCCCAAGCTGCCCTGCAAACTAGCAGTGAAGGCGAAGGGCATTCCCTCGGTTATATCGGCACGATTACCGAAATTACCGAGCGCAAGCAAATGGAAGAACAACTGCGCTATAACGCTTGGCATGATGCTCTGACGGGACTGCCCAATCGCGCTTTTTTCTTGCAACGCCTCGAAGAAACTCTCGCCCAGCGCAAGCAAAATAGTCCTTCTCACTTTTTTGTAGTTCTCTTTTTGGATTTAAACCGCTTTAAAGTGGTGAATGATAGTTTGGGACATTTAGTCGGCGATCGCTTGCTGATCGAAGTCGCCCGTCGCTTAGAAAGCCTCGTGCGGGCAGAAGATACCGTCGCCCGCTTGGGAGGCGATGAGTTCACCATTTTGCTGACGGAAATCCCCGATCTGGCTGGCGTATTAAAAGTCGCCAACCGCATTCAAAAAGAATTGGCACAACCGTTACACCTCAAAGGCCATCAAGTTTTCACCGGTGCCAGCATGGGGATCGTCGTCTGTGCCTCGAAAGCACAACAACAATCCCATCCGGAACTTTCTACACCGCAATTTCCCAATTGTCCCTTGCCCAACCCCATCGTTTACTACGAGACTTCAGAAGATATCCTGCGTGCTGCCGATACCGCTATGTATCGCGCCAAGGAACTGGGGGGCATCTCCCGCTATGTCCTGTTCAATCCACGCATGTATCAAAATGCTCTCACTTTGTTGGAACTAGAAAACGACCTGCGAGGAGCGGTAGAAACTTGCGAAGAATTTCTCTTGCACTACCAACCCATTTTTTCCCCTCAAAGCGGTCGCATTCTCGGTTTTGAAGCCCTCGTGCGCTGGCAGCATCCGAGAAGAGGCTTGATTTTCCCCCAAGAATTTATTCCCCTAGCTGAAGAAACTGGCGCGATCGTTCCCCTCGGTCGTCATATCCTCTTTCAAGCCGCTTTACAAGTGCGACTGTGGCAAGAAACCTTCAATTTAGAACAGCCCCCCGTTGTCAGCGTCAACCTTTCACCCAAGCAATTCAGCCAGCCCAACCTCGTCGAACAAATCGATCGCGTCTTGCGAAACACGGGAATTGCAGGCCAATGCTTAAATCTAGAAATTACAGAAAGTTCGTTGATGGAGAATCCCGAAACCGCAGCGAGAATGCTATCAGCCCTGCGAGAACGAGGAATTGGCATTTCTATCGATGACTTTGGGACGGGTTATTCTTCTTTATCTCACCTGATTAAATTCCCCTTGACAACCCTGAAAATCGATCGCTCCTTCATCCAAGAAATGGATAATGAGGAACCCGCATCCTCCCCTAGAAAAGGTAGTGTTGTCTGGACGATTGTGACCCTTGCTCATAATTTGGGTTTAGAGGTGGTGGCAGAGGGGGTAGAAACGCGCTTTCAATTGGAGCAGTTACAAAAATTGCAATGCGAAAAAGCGCAAGGATTTCTCTTTTCCACAGCCCTAGCGCCTCAAGATGCAACGACATTGCTGGCAGAACAATCTCCTAACGCCTTGCTGCTCCACCAAGAAAACCCCCAAGAAATTGCCCCGAGTTCTGCCCTACCTTCAATTTCCTCTCCTCGGCGACAGCGAGAACTCAAACAGCGCTTAGCCGGGCAAATTCTGAACTCCCTCGATTTTAAAACCATTCTGCGCACCGCCGTCAATGAAATTCGTGACTTGATGCAAATCGATTGCACGCAATTCTTATGGTATCGCCGAGATGTAGAACCCCCCATGTTTGAGCCGATCAGTCAAGTTTGCAATCGGGAAGGAGTTTGCATTGGCTGTTCTCAACAGGAACATACTATCTCTGTGTTGAGCGAAGCCCTCTTCCAAGAAAATCTCCTGCAAATTGATAACATCGATACTCATCCCACCCTCGATCCCGTCAATCGCCATTACTTGCAATCTCGGGGGCTAAAATCCTTATTGGCGATTGCCATTTATCCCCGCTCGGGCAAAGTCGGGATCATTGTTTGCGAAAGTCACAAAAATTATCGCGCTTGGTCGGAAGATGAAGTCGAGTTAATGTTAGATTTAGGCGATCGCATTGCCATTGCCATCGACCATGCGAAATTGTATGAAGAAAGTCGCTTTGCCACGGCGATCGCCACAGCTCGAGCGGCACAGACGAAAAAGACCCTCGAAGATTTAAAAAACACCCAAGCGCAACTGATCCAAACCGAAAAAATGTCGAGTTTGGGACTCTTAGTCGCAGGAGTTGCCCACGAGATTAACAATCCGTTGAATTTTATTTCTGGCAATCTGCAATATTTAAGACAATATGCCGGAGATGTTCTCAGCCTTTTGCAACTTTATCAACAAGAAAATCCCAATCCCGGCGCGAAAATTCGAGAATTGAGCGAAGAGATGGAATTTGAATTCATTCGCGACGATTTTCCCGGTGTTTTAGCATCTATGGATTTAGGGGTCAATCGCATTCAAGAGATCGTCAAAGGACTGCGGAATTTTTCCCGTACCGACGAGGACGATGCTAAATTTGTCGATATTCACGAAGGTTTAGAGAATACTCTCTTAATTTTAAAACATCGGACGGTTGCGAGAACGGATCCTGAAGGTCGGCATTTTGAAGGCATTAATATTGTTAAGGAATATGGAGAACTGCCATTAGTCAAATGCTATCCAGGGCAACTCAATCAAGTGTTTATGAATATTTTAGCCAATGCGATGGATGCGTTAGAAAGTTATGACGAACGGCGTTCTCGCGAGGAAATTGCGGTGAAACCGAGTCAAATTCTCATTCGGACGGAGTTGATTGGGGCTGATTGGATGCGAATTTTAATTCGCGATAATGGTGAGGGAATTCCCGAAGCCATCCAGCAACAATTATTCGATCCTTTCTTTACAACAAAACCCGTTGGAAAAGGAACGGGACTCGGACTTTCAATCAGCTATCAAATTATTACCGAACGACACCAAGGAAAAATTACCTGTCTTTCTTCTCCTGGAGAAGGTGCAGCTTTTTCGATTGAAATTCCGGTACACAATCCACAATTTGTTGGTGTCGAAGTTTCTCCTTCTCTTCCCGTTGCTTCGGAAATAGATAAATATTTGATGGCGAGCCAATAACAACCCACCCCCCAACCAAAACCACCCCCCCAAAACCCACCCAACAGGGGGAACGCCGATGGGGAAAAAAAAA
>JBCCVR010000241.1:0-8801 GCA_039194995.1 Cyanobacteria bacterium P01_E01_bin.42
ATGATTCGCTACCGCTCATTTTTCTTTGCTGGTCGCGATTCTGAGGGCTTAGTCTTGAGGTTTCCTCAAGACGTAAGAAGCCCGAATCCCGTTAAATCAAAGATTCTAACGGGAGACCCCTCGCGACATTTAGTTGGGAAGATAAACGGGAATTTGCAGATCGACTCCCCATGCAGATTCCAAAAAGCGTACTCCATAGGTGCTGAGGTAATGTAGCATTTGCTCTAGTACCAGTTGGCAATCAGAAGCCTTTTTGACTTTTTCCCAACTTTTATGGAAAGTGCTATTTAATTGTTTCCCGGATAAGCATCGCTCTTTCACAAAATCAACGATCTCATCTCGATATGCTTGGGCTGATTCGTGGATTAGGATTCCGTAATCTTCAAGAATTTCACTACTTTGGGAGGGGTTATCGCTACAAGAAACTGCCCCAAACAGTTCAAGAGTGCAATATATCATTTTCTTCCTCTCCAAAAATTTGGCGGGAGGTAAAAATTGGGTAATCAGGAACCTCCTTTGCCTAGTCTTAGGTTAGCATTTTTTTTCGGGGTTCGGCTTTGATTCTTTTCCTCTGTGCGATCGCGATCGCTTTTCCGATCCTCAGAAAACGGTGGTATTAGGTGTAGCAGCCAGCAATAAAAGATTTCATCCCAAATTGCCCAAAATCAAAGAAGCTACTTTTACAGGAACTACACCAAAGGCTGCAAAAGTAGCTTCTTTATTCTTTGGTTTTTAAACCCTTACAGGACAAGAGTTTTTAGCTAGATTGCCCCTTGTGACACCCTCGCTAAGTTGACCCCAGTTTACGCGACTGCACTCTGGGGATGAATGCGTTCTTTGCGCTGAATCGACGCACAGAGGCGATTCAATGCACTCACGTAGGCGCGCGCCGAAGCTACGATAATATCCGTATTCGCAGCATGACCCGAATAGGTTCGGTCTTCATGACGCAGGCGAATCGTGACTTCTCCCATTGCATCGATCCCCTCTGTGACGGATTTAACGGAGTATTCGATTAATTCGTTGGGAATATCGATGACGCGGTTAATGGCTTTGTAAACCGCATCAACCGGACCCGTGCCAATGGAAGCATCGCTCAATTCTTCCCCATCTGGAGTCAAAAGCGTTACTGTTGCCGTGGGTTTAGCGCGATCGCCGCAGGAAACTTGTACAAATTCGAGGCGATACAATTCTGGAACCCTTTGAATTTCGTCATTGACGATCGCTTCGATATCCAAGTCGGAAATTTCTTTCTTTTTATCGGCAACATCTTTAAAGCGCAAAAAGGCTTTGTTCAGTTCCGTTTCCGAAAGCTCAAAACCCAAGGTTTCGAGGCGATCGCGGAAGGCATGGCGACCGGAATGCTTGCCCAAAACAATGAGATTTTGAGTCAGGCCGATAGATTCGGCATCCATGATCTCGTAAGTGAGCTTGTTTTTTAATACCCCATCTTGGTGAATGCCGGATTCGTGAGCGAAAGCATTGGCACCGACGATCGCCTTATTCGGCTGTACCGACATCCCCGTTAAATTGGAGACCAAGCGGGAGGTTTTAGCAATTTGGGTCGTGTCGATATTGGTGAGGGGTGCGGTGGATTCTGCCGGACGACCGAGGAAGGGATTATAGTATTGACGACGCACGTATAACGCCATCACCAATTCTTCGAGGGCAGCATTTCCCGCCCGTTCGCCGATGCCGTTAATGGTACACTCCAACTGGCGAGCGCCATTTTTCACCGCTTCGAGGAAGTTAGCCACCGCCAACCCTAAATCATTGTGACCGTGGACGGAAATAATCGCTTGGTCAATATTGGGGACATTTTCCTTAATGCCGCGAATCATGTCGCCGAATTCCGTCGGGGTAATATAGCCCACCGTATCAGGGATATTAACCGTTGTTGCCCCTGCCGCGATCGCTCGCTCCAAGACTTGATACATAAACTCCGGATCGCTACGAGCGGCATCCTCTGGAGAGAATTCGATATCGTCCGTAAAAGTTTTGGCATAAGCCACCATTTCCGGGACAGTATCTAAGACTTCTTGGCGAGTCTTTCTAAGTTTGTATTGCAAATGAATGTCGGAAGTTGCAATAAAAGTGTGAATGCGACCTTTTGCCGCCGGTTTAATCGCTTCTCCGGCTCGGGCGATATCATCTTTCCTAGCACGAGCAAGACCGCAGATCGTCGGACCATCTTCCGTTCCCACCGTCGCGGCAATTTTTTGTACCGCTTCAAAGTCGCCGTTACTGGCTCTGGGAAATCCGGCTTCGATGATATCTACACCCAGTCGTGCCAGCGATCGCGCAATGGTCAACTTTTCTTCAACATTCAGGGTCGCTCCGGGGGATTGTTCGCCGTCGCGGAGGGTGGTATCGAAGATCAGGATGCGGTCTTGTTCGTTGCTCATGGTGTTTTCTATCAAAGCCGATACTACATATTTTTAAAAGTATAATACAGAAATCCCTTGCATTTCCCCTCGGGTTATCCTCTTTGTCATCCCCTCGGCCGATAAAACGTTCCAAGCGATCGCTTCTGTTTTGAGGTCAAGCAACTTAAGTTTTTTGCATTGCCGAAACGGACTTAGGAACGTCAGCCGTTAACACCTCACACCCCTCCTTTGTCACCAAAACATCATCCTCAATCCGAACGCCAATCCCATGCCAGCGATCGGGAACTTCGGGTTGTTCTTCGGCAGGTTTGATATGGGGAGAAATATAAATTCCGGGTTCTACTGTCAGAATGTGACCGGGTTGGAGGATAACTGATTGTTCTTCTCCATGTTGATAAATTCCCACATCGTGAACGTCCAAACCCAACCAATGCCCCGTGCGGTGCATATAAAAAGGCTTATATTTTTCCTGTTCGATAATCTGCTCGAAATCGCCTTTAAGCAGCCCCAAATCGAGAAGCCCTCCCACTAAAACACAGACCGCCGTATCGTGAATGGTTCTATAATCATTCCCCGGTCTAACTTGAGAAATCGCCTGTAACTGCGCTTCTAAAACCAACTCATAAATAATTTGTTGCTCTTTGGAAAAAGATGCACCCACGGGAAAAGTTCGGGTAATATCGCTGTTATAATAGGAATTAGAACATCCCGCATCGATGAGGAGCAAATCGCCCTCTTG
Organism: Cyanobacteria bacterium P01_E01_bin.42; assembly: GCA_039194995.1. Lineage (GTDB taxonomy): Bacteria > Cyanobacteriota > Cyanobacteriia > Cyanobacteriales > Spirulinaceae > CCY15215. The sequence continues at coordinate 3,127 of JBCCVR010000241.1, forward strand.
GATCTGACGATTATTCTCAACGTAGTGCAAAATACAAGCATTTTCTCCAGACGCAACGATCGATGGATAGGCAATATCCATGCCATGAGATTTGAATACATACTCGATTTCAGCTTGTACTTGATATTCGTAAACCCCCGGTTTGGCAAACTCTCGAGCGCGGTTGTGAGCTTCTGCTGCCACTTTAGACGCTTTGCGAACGAGTTCGATTTCTGTTTCGCTTTTAATCTGTCGTAAAGGATGTAGAGTCGGATTGCTATCTTCGATCGCGATCGGTCCTTTACCGCGTTTGGGATATTGCTGAATGAAGTGCTTCCAATGGCGAACAATCTTGCTATTAAATGATTCATCTCGTCCCAAATGGTAATAAATGCGATCGGCATTTTTGAGATATTCGGGGAGTTTTTCGTTCAGTTCGTTAATGGCAAAAACTTCATCCGCACCATATCTTTCTTTTGCTTTTTCGACTCCCGTGCGATAACCCGTCCACGTTTCTTTTTCCATATCTTTGGGCTGGACAAAAAGAACAAACTTATGTTCTTCATGGTGGGGAGCCAGCACGACAACCGCCCCCGGTTCGTCAAATCCCGTCAAATAGAAAAAATCGCTCTCTTGACGAAAAGGATATTCGACATCGTGGTGCATGACAGAAAGGGGCGCACTGGCAAAAATAGCCGTGCCATTGCCGATCTTGTCCATGAAGCGATCGCGCCGATGGCGATATTCTGCTGCATCTATGGTCATCTTGCTGGAGTTAGGCAACGTCAATCTCATTGAGTTCTATTTTAAGCGCTCTTGGTGCTCAAATCTCACCGCGATCGCCAATTCTATTTTAGAATAGTAAAGAATTGTAAACATTTCCTCAACATTAAGGAGAATCGGCAATGACAACCTCCGAAGCCCCCAAACCCGAAACAACCCCCGAAACTCCCGAACCGACTGTTACGCCCGACTTACTCGAACCTAAATTCGGTTTTAACGACTATGCCGAACGATTAAACGGTCGTGCTGCCATGATCGGTTTTTCTCTGACCATCCTCATCGAAGTGCTAACCGGACAAGGATTGTTAGCTTGGTTGGGCTTGCAATAAGATCGAATCGCAATTGCCAATGGAGAAGGCGATCGCAACATTATTTAACATTATCCGTAAGGGCGTTGCAGGTCTCGTCCTTACACTTACTGAGTTGCAGGTGATAGCGGTATAAAGCGACGGGACGACCCAATGTTTGGAAATAGTCGGGATCTCGAGGCGATAAATAAATAGCCGTGACCTGCTCTGCATTAATATCGCCCGACTCGAGTAAATGATAATCTGTCGTCGTTTCGACCTCATTCAGGTAAACGCCTTCGGAACTGCGGAAAATTTGCTGGGTGAGTTCTGTGGCGACAAACTCCGTCCCGGAGGGATTTTCACTGGCACGTCCCGTCACGAGGGAAATTAACTGACGATCGCCTTGCAGTTGAGTTAACTGGCGATTGGGATCTTGCGCATCCACCGTTACCGAAAGCACTTGACCCTCGTTCAAATAAGCATTGGCGATTTCTAAACCATTGAACTGGCGATCGGCAACAACGGGGAAAAAATCTTTCACTAAGGTAGAAAATTTAGGCAGTCCGAGAGCAAAGCGAGGAGAGAGAGGAAAGGTTTTCTCGAAGCGCACTCGAAAGCGAATGGGAAGATCGAGCAAACTTTGATTTTGGGAAAATCCGGGAGTCACGATTTCTGGGGCGAGAGGGGCGATCGCATCGGTGAGAGGGCTATTAACCTGCCACGTTCCCGCCATCCAAGCGGGATACACTAAATCCCCCCGTGCGGGCGTAACGGGGGGTTTGCTTTGCCAATGGGGGAAATCAGCGAGGCGATCGCTTAATGCCCCAGCAATGGCTCGATCCGGAAAGGTGACAAACCCAACCAGAAGCAAGGAAAACAGGAGTAGGAGCAGCGATCGCCGTCTCGTCAATTTTCTTATCTTTGCGCGTTTCACCATAATGGATCGGCATAGAGATTAATTTTTAACTCTTTTTCTCCGGCAGGAATTGCACTGATGCAGGCGCAAACGGCGGTACCGTTTCCTAGCTCGACTTCACAAGCATGACAAGATCCCATTAAGCATCCGGTCGGAATGGTAATTCCTGCCCGATCTGCCACGGCCAGCATAGGTTCGCCAACTTCGGCATCTACGGTCACATTATCGGGTAAAAATTGCACGCGAACGCTCATTATTATTATTTTTCTGTAGATCTAACTTTAATTTAACATTTCTGGCGATTTCTTCTCGCTTGGGAACTTCTCTCTCGAGAAGGAAATTCGAGAGTGAAAACCGTCCGGATTTTCGAGTTTTCACCCCCTCATTCATCACACGAGAGTAAAGTTTCTCATTCTTCGCGAGAAAATTTTAAATTCATCCAGATTGCGCCAAGAAAATCCGTATCAGGTAATAGAACCCGATACGGATGTTTGATTATGTTCAACAACACTACTTTACTGCTCATTTTGAGCTTTGTCGCTATTTTTCCTTTGCAAAAGGCTAATGCGATCGAATCCAACGAGATCGCGGCGACGAAAAATTCCGTTGAAATTTCTGTGGTGGATTCTGCCACTAACACCGATCCCAACCAATGCGATCGGGGTAGCGGGCGACTCCACTGTTACAAAACGGAAATGGAACAATTCAACAAGGAGCGGGGAAGTGGACGAATTAACACCGAAGAAACTCATAAAAAAAGTCTGCATCGCTAATTTTAGTCCATAACCCCAATCATCAGGGACACGAGCAAGTGTCCCTTTTTTATTCAGTTTACTTTTGGCGAAACAATTTTTGACGCACTCGAGAACTCAACATTTCTAATTCCTTTAATCTCAGCAGTATTGCTAATGAGAAAAATATGCTCAAGGCAACCAATGTACATAATCCGAGTTGACCCAAAAGCAAGAAAAGATTATCGGTACCGAGCCATTGTTGCCAGAGTTGACTCATTCCCAAGCTCGCAAATCCAGCCGCCATACTGCAACCGATTAAGCCCAATAAAATTCCTCCCCATTCCCATAAAGGCAACCCTTGCAAGCGACGATTTAAGATTCCGAGAAAAACGGTCATAGAAATCACATTTACCCCAATTGTTGCCATGACCAAACCGGGAGTTTTAAAAGCATTGACTAGAAAATAATCGAGGACGACATTGAGAAAAATATTAATAATACTGATTCGAAAAGGCGTTTCACCATCGCCGAGAGCATAAAAAACCCGCACCAAAACATCTCGAGCCAAATAAAAAAACATGCCAAAACCATAAGCCATCAGGACGGGGGCAACCAAGCGGGAGGCCTCTTCATCAAAAGCCAATCGCTTGTAGATAACATCGACAATTGTTCCCGAAACTGACATGAAAATTGCCGTTAAAGGCAACATGGTTAAAGCGGTTAAAATCAGTCCTTGGCGAATGCGTGTTTTCAATTCCGGCCAATTTTCAGGAGCAGCGAGACGAGAAAAGACTGGGAGAAAAGGCACGAGAATCATATTAGAAATAATTCCCAAAGGGGTCAGTACAATAAAATTTGCGTAGCGCATAGCGGCGGCTGCCCCTTCAATCCCGGATGCAAAGAAGAGATCGGTATAAACATTAATATGCAGCATTCCCGAAGAAAGCGTCGCCGGAGCCATAACTTTTATGACATCTCTCACGCCAGAATTCTGCCAGTTAAATCGCGGTCGAAAAGTCCCCAATCCCGATCGCATTTGCGCGAAAAGTTGCGCCAACCATTGTAAAATTCCTCCTGCTAACGTTCCCCCCGCGAGAACGATTCCACCCAGTTGCACGTATTCCGGGGCGCTAATTTCCTGCCCGATTCTCCAAACTAGCAAGCCAATTCCGGATATGACGGCAACGCTAGAGAAAAGAGGACTAATCCCGGGCAACCAATACTGATCCGCCGCATTTAACGTCCCGAATCCAATGCCAATTAATCCGGCTAAAATTGCCAACGGTGCCATAATTTGCAATTGAAGAATGGCAAGATCGCGAGTGGTTTCATTCAGTCCGGGGGCGAGAATATCGATAAAAACATGGGCGAAAACAATTAAGACGATCGCCACGCCAATTAATAACAAGCTAACTAGGGTACTGACTGCTTCGACAATGGGGGCGGCTTGGGATTTTTCTCGCTTGGAAAGAACGCTAACTAAAGCACTGTGAAAGGGCCCGTTAATACCTCCCAGAAGAATGAGGAGAAAACCGGGGATCACATAGGCATAAGCATAGGCATTCACCACCGGACCCACGCCAAATGCCGCCGCGATCGCCTGTTCGCGAAAGAGTCCGAAAATTTTACTAATTAAGGTCGCAAGGGCAACAATACCGGCAATACCGGCGAGAGAACGGGATTTTTTCATAGAGGGCGACAGGCAACCGCGATTTAATAAACGACTACCCATTATCCACGACCGATTCCCAATTACCTAACTTCTACAATGGCAATATTCCATTGTCCGAGTTGACTGGTTTGGAAGGCGACGGAACTGCCATCGCCGCTAATGGTGGGATTTCGCGAGGAGCCCCGGACATTCGCCGTTAATAGCTGCGATCGCGAGGTTTGGCGATCGTAGACGTACACATCGCTTCTGCCTCGTTCTGTGGAAATATAAGCAAGATAGCGACCGTCCGTGCTGAGGGAGGGCTGATCTTGGACGGCGTTGCGTCGGTTGAGGTTGGGCAAAGAAACGAGGGTACTGTTTTGCAGATCGTAGAGATAAATATTGCGTCGTCCGTTGCGATCGGAGGTAAAGGCGAGATAGCGTCCGTCGCCACTATAAGCGGGGTTTTCTTCGGGGGAGTTACTATTAAGTCCTCCCGTAAGAATTTGCGGACGAATGAATAACCCTCCGCAACTGTTTAAGAGAAAAGCAATACAAATAACTTGAATAATTCGTTCTTTTTTCATTATTTATAATCGTCTTATTTTAATGATATGTTCTTTTGCAAGAATTCTTGGCAATCCGAAGCTCAGATGAATGCTTAGAACTAATATCTAACCATAAACATAAGAATATCAAATGTTTCATTCAAAAGATGAAAGTCACTAGCAAGTTTGTCTAGAACAAAAGTAAGTTGACTTAAAATACGTTTCTAGCTTATAATTCTGAGGTATACTGAGATGCAACCAAAAACTTAATCGAGACAAAATATGAGTGATGAAGAATTTTGGGCGAAGCCTACAGAAGCATCAAAGATAAAAATTGAAATTGTTAGTAAGTATTTTACCCCATGGTCTAAAGTGATTTTGGGTATTGCCAAACAGCAAAATGGATTAGCTTATGTTGATATGTTTTCCGGTCGCGGTCGATATAGTAATGGATTTCCCTCTACACCGATCCGAATTTTACAGACTGCGCTCAAAAGTCCCGATCTGAGAAATTTATTGCATTTATTTTTTAATGATGGCGATCTTAAAAATTTTACAATTTTATCTGAAGAAATTAACTCGCTACCTAATTTGTCCTTAATGAATTATCGCCCGAAAATTCTTAATATAGAACTTTGTCCGAATAATTTATCGACAATTCTTGGTAAAATTCAAGAAATAAACAACTATCCAACCTTATTTTTTATCGATCCATATGGTTACAAAGGAATGTCATTACAATCAATTAAATTTTTAATTAAGGGAAAAGGTAAT
>JBCCVR010000242.1:0-8800 GCA_039194995.1 Cyanobacteria bacterium P01_E01_bin.42
CCAATTTCTGGAGGTAGTTCACCAATTTGTTTCCAACTGAGGTCTAGATATGTTTTCCCCGAACTCAAATTCCTTGTAATGAATTCAAGTAATTCTCGCTTATTCATATTTTATTTTTCTTAATAGATTCAACTTACTACTTTAATGAAAATGAATTTTTTTCATTTAAAACTCAATATATCTCTTTTTTTGTCATTATTCTTTTCTACTTCAGGCATCCAATAATGTCCCGATTGAATTTGAGAACGAACAAACCGTTCTTGTTCTGGCGTTACAGTAACTTGCATAGACTTACTCTCATAACCTTAAACACGATTATATCCCGATCGCACAAGTTTGACAGTACCAACCATCAACGCGATCGCACAAAGCGATCTAAAATATTGTTAAACGCGATCGCCCTCTGCAAAATCCCCATCGAGTTTTTCCTCATCCTTCCCAACACCCAAAAAATCCATCAAGCGTGCAACCCGATCGCCTTCCGAAAACTGCCTAGATGCAAGATCGGCAGAGACAGGCGATCGCTCTGAAACTTCTGCAATTTCAATTGTTACGGCTTGTCCGTCGGGAATATCCAGCGCTTCGGGAAGCTCCAAAAAGTTCCCTTGTTTAATGGCAATAACTTTCATGATGCACTCCCCTATTATTTCGTTTAATTATAACCAAAAACATTATGTTCCGCGATCGCTTCTCCCAAATCGCATTCAATCCATCGCGAGAGCGACTGTATCGGCCAAAACCTCATCGTGCTACACTTTTATAAACAGACTAACAAACCCGAGCAATGAAAATCGTTTCCTTTAACGAAGCAAAGAACAAACTCAAAACCATCTTAGATCGAGTCGTGAACGATGCCGACTACACTGTGATTACGCGATCGGATAACGATGATGCTGTGGTGATGTCCCTCGAGTATTTTAATAGCTTGCTGGAAACCGTTTATTTATTGAAATCCCCAGCTAATGCCGCTCATTTGGAGCGTTCTATCGCCCAATACAAACAAGGTCAAGTTGTGGAGCGCAACTTATTAGATGACTAATCGAAAATTAGCATGGACGGATGAGGCATGGAAAGACTATATTTATTGGCAAAGTCAAGATAAAAAGACACTGAAACGAATCAATAAACTGATTAAAGAAACCAAAAACTTACCTTTTGAAGGAATTGGCAAACCCGAACCATTAAAAAGAAAATTTATCGGGGTTCTGGTCTCGCCGTATTGATGAGACCAATCGCCTTATCTATGCTGTGGATGATGATTACTTAACAATAATTTCTTGCCGCTACCATTATGAGATGTAGTTTTTGCTTTGCGCGATCGCTCTTCTCAACCATCCCGCACCATCCAAACCAGAAACCCCAAAATTTGCTCTACTGGGGGTAGCGGATAATCATTCAAATCGATCGCTACAGTTTGCCCTTCCAACTTCAAAAAACGCCACACCGTCCCGCTTGTTACCGTCCCGTAAATTGTCGCGATCGCCTGTTTTTTCTGTTGATTAAAACGCTGTGCGGCGACCATTTCCGCCAAACATTGACCGAGACCGGGTTTAAGATCCTCTTTTTTCGCTTCCACCAACACAATCGCCGGAGCCTTAATGAATAATTGCTCGGGAGAGCGACTAATTAAAAAATCAACATACCCCGTTAAATCGAACTCTGGCTGTACTGAAAATTCCTCACCGGAAAACACGCTAATCTGACCTTTAAGCTGGCGTTTCACCTCTAACAAAACTGGATTGATAATGCCTTCAGAACGAGCCTTCTCACTACCCACCGCGATCGCCCAAGGAATGGTTTCTCTCAGCGTCTCTTCGAGCAAAGCACTGGGATTAACAGGGGCAATCTCTGGAAAAAAGCGATCGCCCTCAACAAGATCCAGTTGAAAATTTTCTACCGCTTTTGCGAGCGTAAATTTACTATAAGGCATTGAAATTTTCTCCCTTTCAAAGGTCAATATAATCTAATCGCAATCTATTCCTCATATTGTTGCACCTCCTCCAAAGATAGCCCCAACGCTTCGGCAATTTGTGCCGCGCTCAATCCCATTCCTCGTAACTTAGGTATGGCTTCTCGTTGCGATCGCTCTGCCCGTTCCGCCCGTTCTCGTTGTTGTTCTGTTCTTTGTCTTTCTAATTCCGCTTGTTCCGTTCCGGTAGGTAACAAATTCCCCTCTAAATCCCACCAGCGCAACCAAACTTGCGATTGATTTTGGTAACTTCCCTCCCATACTCCTAACGCTACCTCCATTCGCCCGATCGGATAATGACCGCGATCGTTCGGTGCAAGTTGTCGATATAAGCCGTCGATTAAGTGATAAACCTCCAAACGATTCTCGCCAATAACGTAAATTCCATAATAGGGAATGCGGATAATCTGCTCGTAAACCCAAAATTTTCCCGGTTTGATCGTTTTTCCAGAAGGTAATTTCGATAAAGGCGTTCTATCGCTTTCTTCCGAACCGTCACCACTGGCAAATTCCAACGCAATTAACGGGGCGATATGCTCTCGCCAAATGACGTAAGAACGGCGGATTTGCCCGTCAAATGAGGGCGGAACGTTGGGAACGTAAAACCAATCGGGCGCTTCTGCACCTCGTTCGGGCGGCTCTGTTTCCCGCCAATAAATACCGCTATCCTGCCCGATCGCATACTGTCCGTCAGGATGCAATCGTTGCAAAACCGATCCCAAAGAATCCGTCAGGAGAATGCTTTGGGGGTGTTCTTGAAAATTCTTCACAAAGGTTCCATCCTCGGCGGGTAACTGGGTATGGTCGGGAAACGGTGGCGGTAAAATAACGCGATCGAGACTTTGAGTCATGGCAGCAAGAACGAACGATCTCTACCCAATTGTATCAAGGCGCAGAGAAGGGGAAAATAAAAAATCCGGATCGGCGCGATCGCGGAGCAGGTCAATTTTGTAAAAACATTTGAATTGAGTGAATCTTCTGCTCTCTGCATTCTCAAAACTCTCTGCATTCTTAAACTCTCTGCGCTCTCTGCGTCTCTGTGGTTCAATATTCTTCAAAGATAAGGAGAAGAGACGGCCAAAAGTTTTTACAATGAAGTTATGTTATAGGGGGATTGTTAACCGTGCTGTTATCGAAAGGCTGTGAAATCGAACTCTACACGGGTTCGCCGCAAGGAGATATCGTCGGACTATCCGACCGAATTGCGAAAGACTTACACGGTTTCGTGCGAGAGCCGGATAGTCGCAACGTAGAATATACCACCGCTCCGTACTGCTGTTACGATCGCCTGCTCTGCGCCCTCGTTCGTCCCCGACAGCGCCTGCGAACCTACCTGCGATCGCTCGGCGACTATACCATTATCCCCGGCAGCACCCTTTCTCTCGGAGATACGCAGCATTTTTATCGCTCCGATCCGGCTAATCCTTATCATACTTATATCGAGCAGACCTATCATACCCAAGTCGTTACCGCCAGCATCCATATTAATATCGGCATTTCCGACCCAGAAACCTTAATGCGAGCTTGTCGTCTCGTGCGGGTGGAAGCCCCTCTCTATCTGGCATTAAGCGCTTCTTCGCCTTTTTTAGATGGTAAAATTACAGGCTATCATTCCACGCGCTGGGGAATGTTTCCAAAAACCCCCGCCCATGTCCCGCTTTTTGCCAATCACGCCCATTATATAGACTGGACGGAAGAGCAATTAGTCCTCGGAACGATGCAAAATGTTCGCCATCTCTGGCTTTCGGTGCGTCCCAATGGCGATCGCCGTCCTTATAATCTCAATCGTCTCGAACTGCGAATTTGCGATTTGGTGATGGATCCGATTGCTCTTTTGGCGATCGTTGCCTTCCTCGAAACCCGCATCCTGCAACTGCAAGAACAGCCCGATCTCGATCCTTTGCTTTCTAGTTCGTTTAGTGCAGAAGAACTCGTGAATCTCACCGATGCCAACGAAGCCGCCGTTGCCCGCCAGAGTTTGGATGCCAAATTACAGCACTGGCAAGATGGGAGACCCCTTTCCGCACGGCAATGGATTGAAGAAATCTACAGCGAAACCAGCCTCCTCGCCAAACAACGGGGCTTGAGTTGTTTTGTTTCTCCCCTCCGCAAAATTCTGCGAGAAGGCAATACCGCCCAACAATGGCTCGCTCAGTGCGATCGCGGACTTTCCCCCCGAGAAGTGCTGATCTGCAGCATTGAAGCAGCAGAGCAGCGAGAACGGGAATTAGAAGACAAACTCTGTCAGTTAATTGCCGCTTGAGCCAAGGCGATCGCGCCTTTTCCGCCAAAACTCGGAGGATGCTTGCAATTTTCTTATCGGGTCGATAAAGATAAACTGATGATTTGAGACTTGACTTTTTTCTCTCTTTATTGTTTATTTTTGCATTCTGTAGGTAAAGTCCAAATGTTTTAGTGCTGTCATGAACGTCATAAGACTTTACAAATACTAATCAATCGTTCCTTGCGATCGCCTTGGCGAAATCGGCCATTTCTGGCAATTGCAGTCTTTTTTCCCCGTCATTCATCCGTTCCCATGCCGAAAATCGTTCTCGTTCATCCCCAAATCCCCCCCAACACGGGCAATATCGCTAGAACTTGCGCTGCAACCGGAACGCAACTTCATCTCGTCGCACCGCTCGGCTTTGAAATTAGCGATCGCCGCCTCAAACGCGCGGGATTAGACTACTGGCCTTATGTAGACGTTCATTACCACGCAGATATAGAACGATTTGCGGCGTTTTGTTTGGCAGAAGGAGGACGAAACCTCGGTTTTAGCGTTCGCGGCGCTCGTAATTATACCGAGTTTGCTTTTCGCGAGGATGATTGGCTGTTGTTTGGCAGCGAAACTTCCGGTTTACCCCCTCGGGTTCTTGACCAATGCAGCGAAACATTATACATTCCCATGTTTCAGCAAGGCGTGCGGAGCTTGAATTTAGCCAATAGCGTCGCGATCGCCTTATTTGAAGCCCGCCGACAATTAGGACATCTTCGCTCCGTTCCGGAAAGATCGGTTTAAGATGCAAAATCAAGGGTTATCTTGATTACCTTCAAGTAATTTTCTTTAAATTCAGTATCTTGCGATACAAAATAGTCGGAATTGAATAAGAAATTTCTATAATGCTTCTTTTCGAGACTTGTCGATTTTTGCTAAGTTGGCGTAGAGTAATCATCAATCTCGTATCCATGCAAGACAGAAGCCACTCGGATCGTTTCGATCCGGATCGGTATGTTGGGGGAAGGTAAGTTATCCCAATGCTCCCATCCCAACCACACAAAAAAAGTTGACTTGTTTGGAAAAGCAGAGTAATCTACCAAGGTCACTCAATTCACCAAATCGTCAGCGATCGCGATCGCACTTTAGAATGCAATAGCAACAACTAATACACGCAACTGCTACTGTTTTCCGAACGATAAAGTTAAGTCGCTCATTACAACTTAGGAGGTTGTTGTTGATACCCTCGCACCCACAAAACACCAAAACCAGCGAAGCAGCACGCCGTGCTAGTGCTACCGTCCTAGGAATTGCCGCCCTTTCGATGGGAACTACGGCTGGTATCCTCTTACCTAGCCAAACCAAAGAAGCAATGGCGACCGAAGCTGCGATCGCCAATGCCCCAATTCCTCAAAAGTCCGTGTCCGAAGCGGAAATTCCCGCAGCAGGTAGGCCCCTGGTCATCCCTCCCAAAGGCATCAAGCCGTCACCAAGAGAAAAAACTTCTGCCTCCGTCCGATCGCCGGAATCGGGAAAAGCTCCTGCTGTTGTCGCCTCTGCGATTATCAAGCATAGAGTCGAGCACGGAGATACCCTCTGGGATATTTCCAAGGAATATGGGGTGTCCCCAAAGACCATTGCTGTTTCTAATGCAATGGAATCCGAAGAAGTATTGTCCGTGGGACAAACTTTAAAAATTCCCGCTCTGAATGGAATCAATGGGGAAGAGGTTCGAAAAGATAGCCGTGCTTCCTCTAAAGAAGATATTTTTCAAGCAGCGAGTCAGACCCCTTTCATCTCTACACAAAGCGAAACTCTTGAAGAGAGTGCATCTGCAACTCGTCAAGACCCACGCAAACCCTCAAAATCTGCCGCTACATTACAAGCCCCTCAAGCGATCGCCCCTACCCCTAGGAAAAGTTCGGTGGTTGTTCCCCGAGAAGCAATCGCCACGAAGGCTAAAGAAGACGCAATCTTAACAGGGACAAAATCTACCCCCTCGGCCATCGTACCCGCCGTTAACGCCACCGAATCGGCAGAAAAGCCAGCCGTGAGCTTATCTGCCGTAACCGGAGCCGTTTATCGCGTTCGCGTTGGAGATACCCTCCAAACGATTGCCGACAGTCACGGGATCTCAGTGCCCGAGTTGATGCAAACCAATAACATCGACGATCCCCGCCTATTACAAATCGATCGCGAATTAAAAATTCCTCGCTCTCGGGAAGTCCGAGAACGGGTTAATCAATCGCCAGCCGTGGTTTATGCTGAAGCATCAGAACCTACTCTAATCGCGCAAACAACCCAAGCGAGAGTCCCCGACTCAGAAGACGTTCGCCTTCAGCAATTGAAGGACGATATCATGAGACTGCGGGAAGAATATCGCCAACAGCGCGACGATCGTCCCACTCCCTCCGCCGATCTTTCAGCCCGTTCTGAGACAGAAGCGGTAGAGACTCCGGTTGTAGAAAGACCTGAAGCACAAAATCCAGCACAAACTTCTCTTTCTCGCCCCGCTTTAACCATTCCCGTTGAGGATCGCCGTCAAAGTCGCCTTCGCGATCGCAGTAATTTCGCTCCTCGTGCGGTACAATCTCCTCAAGAGAATGAAGCACCTTTGGTGGCAACGGCTCCGGCTCCAGTACAAGGGTACAATCGCCTCTTGGAAATGCCCGCAGGACAAACCGTAGAGCCGCAAATTCCGCCTCTAGAGGATCGCAATCGCTATCTTCCCGACTCTCCCCAAACATTTAACGGCTATATCTGGCCGACTCGCGGAACCCTCACCTCGGGATACGGTCCGCGTTGGGGACGAATGCACAGAGGAATTGATATCGCCGCACCGACAGGAACGCCGATTTATGCAGCCGCAGCCGGTGAAGTTGTTTCGGCGGGTTGGAATTCCGGCGGTTACGGGAACTTGGTTGATATTCGCCACCCCGATGGCAGTCTGACTCGTTACGCTCACAACAGCAAAGTTTTGGTTCGCAAGGGCGATCGCGTTGAGCAAGGTCAGAAAATTTCTCTGATGGGTAGCACGGGTTTTAGTACCGGGCCTCACCTCCACTTTGAAATTCATCCTGCCGGACGCGGTGCCGTGAATCCGATGGCGTTTTTACCCAGAAATCGCTAACTGAATTCAAAAAGTAATTTTGAGAAGTTGTGGGAGAGTTTTTCTCTTCCGCAACTTTTTTATAACTGGGGGTGGCAATATTTTTAATGTTTTGCTATACTAGGAAAGGTGTAAAAAACAAGGCTTGGTAGCTCAGTTGGTTAGAGCAGGGGACTCATAAGCCCAAGGTCGGCAGTTCAAATCTGCCCCGAGCCATTATTAAACCTAGGTTGCGTCTATTATCAAATAAAACATTTCCCGAAAGTTGGGAACATCGGGATGTTGTTGGATGATGCGAAAATCTAAGGAAGAATTAAGTAAAAAATCTAAGGATTTTTCAGAACGGCTCAAAACAGTGAATGCTGGATTGGAAAAGGTTTATCTATGCCAGCGAGGGCAAAGATTTTATTTGCAGGCCACGTTTCCTCCCAAGTCGGGAATGGGCAAATGGAAACAGCAAGAAATTGCAACGGGAGCAAAAGCCGATACGGAAGGATTTCGCAAAGCCAAAGCTAAAGCACACGATTTAGATTCCCAGCTTTTCAAAGAAACGTTTAATTGGGATGACTGGCTGAAAGACAGACAACCCATCAAGCACAACCTTCAAACAATTGGCGATTGGCTCGATCGCTTCTGCGAACATTACTGGCAATCTCGAGAAAAAACGCCCTCTCAGGAAAAAAATTTCAAACATGATTACCTGTACTATTTTCATCATTTACCATCCGATCAGCCAATCTCATTGGAATTACTTCGAGAAACCGCGATCGCAAATTCCAAGCCAGAAACCCGCAAGCGTCAAAAATTCTGCAAGGCATTTGGCGCGCTGACGAGATTTGCTGGAGTGCAAAGCAGCATGAATGACCTCGCTCGAGGTTATATGTTGCAGCCAGCAATAAGATCGCCCCAAACCAGCAATAATGATCGCTTTGAGCCAGAATTAACTGCAACTAGATTGACCCCTCGAGCCAGAATTATCTGCAACTGAGCCAGAATTAACTGCAACCAGCCAGCCATAACGAACTCGAGCCAGAATTATTTGCAACTGGAAAAGGAATACTCATAAGCGTTGGTATAGTAATTTCAACTAAGAGCGAGACAGAGATGAGGTAAAATAAAAGGAGTAGATTTTGAGGAATGTTCAGAAATACAGTACAGTCTAGATTTAAGAAAAAAAGTCATAAGTTATATAGAAAATGGAGGAAAAATTACGGAAGCGGCGAAAGTCTTTGGGATAGGAAGAGCAACAATATACAGATGGTTCAATCGCCAAGAATTGGAGGCGACGAAGGTAGAGCGTCGTCAGAGAAAACTGGATTGGGAAGCATTAGAAAGAGATGTCGAGGAAAATCCCGATGCGAAATTAATAGATAGAACGAAAAAATTTGGAGTACAGCCGAGTGCAATTTGCTATGCTCTCAAAAAAATAAAAATAACGCGAAAAAAAGCGGTCGAGTAATGGCGAGGTCTCCTCGCCATATCCAATCGACCAAGACAAAAGAACTTC
>JBCCVR010000243.1:0-8782 GCA_039194995.1 Cyanobacteria bacterium P01_E01_bin.42
AAAAAATTAAGATTTCCTCACAAGATAAATATCTCTGTTATTAAAGTCGTTATTCCTAACTCAGGGATAGCCTTTTCATTGACTTAATTTGAGAGTATTTTTATGTATTCGGCGATAGCTTCTAATTTTTCCAGTAACTATTTCAATCAACTCGCACAATTGCATCGAGACATTCAGGTTAGCGATCGCGAAGGTGGCATTCTGTCAATGACAGAAGGAATCGATTGGGTTGCGCGAAAACTCAAACAACTCAAACAACGCCACAGAAAGGCGATTTTTATTGGCAATGGAGGCAGTGCTTCAGTTGCCAGTCACCAAGCCGTAGATTATTGGCGCAATGGTGATATTCCCGCCATCGCTTTTAATGATGATGCCTTATTAACATGCGTGAGTAATGATTTTGGTTACGAACAAGTCTTTAGCAAGCCTATCGCCACTTTTGCCAGAGAAGACGATATTTTATTTGCCATTAGCAGTTCCGGACAATCGCAAAATATTCTAGCGGGGGCACATCAGGCGTTGAAAATGGGGTGTAAAGTCATCACTCTTTCAGCTTTCCAAACCCAGAATCCCTTGCGAGAGCTGGGGGATATTAACTTTTACGTTCCTACCATGTCTTATGGATTTGCAGAAATCTCGCATCTCTGTATTTGTCATTGTATTGTTGATGGTTTAATTCAAGGCGATTTACCCAATCTGGAGGAAAAAGAGCACGGGGTGGAAATTCTCAATCTCGATCGCCATATTAATTTTAACCATCCCGAAATAGAAGCCTCGTAAGAGAATGCAAAAGAAATCATGGAAGCAACTTTTTCCCAAAACAAGCATCTTAACTTTGAGACTTGCGCTGAAGTCTTGTCGGTTTATCGGCAACAAGGACAAAAAATTGTGTTGTGTAATGGGGTCTTTGATTTGCTGCACCCCGGACACATCGTCCATTTACAAGCAGCGAAAGCAATGGGGGATATTTTAGTCATTTCTGTGACTGCCTCGACTTTCGTAAATCGCGGTCCGGGACGACCTATTTTTTCCGACGAACTGCGTCAAAATTCTCTGGCTGCTTTAGGGTGTGTCGATTATGTTGTGATTACCCCAAAAGTGACAGCATTGGAAATTATTGAAAAAATTCGCCCGCATATTTATTGTAAAGGAGACGAATATGCCGACCCCGAGAAAGATGTTACGGGGAATATCAAAAAAGAGACGGATCTGGTGGAAAAACACGGCGGAGAAGTTCGCTATACTAGCGAAATCACCTTTAGTTCTACCCGCTTGATCAACAATCATCTCAACGTTTTACCCGATGAGTTAAAACAATATATTAAAGACTTTAGCGATCGCCATTCTTTAGAAGAGGTTATTGCGGCAGTTGAGGAAATGCGATCGCTCAAGGTTTTGGTCTTAGGAGAAATTATTATCGATGAGTTCGTCCATTGTCACGTTCAAGGTTTGACGACCAAAGGAAGAGTGCCTTCCACTCGTTTTCTCAAAGCAGAACAGCATTTAGGTGGGGTTTTTGCCGTTGCGCGTCATTTAGCCAATTTTGCAGGTTCAGTGACATTAGCCAGTGCGATCGGCAATGAGAAAAACGTTCAAGAACTCATCGAACCCTACGAGAATTCTTTAGATCTCAATTTACAAAAGATTGAAGGATATGCCACGATTAATAAATGCCGTTATATCGAATCAAAAGAGAATGGCGAACAAAGTCAATTATTTGCCATCAATAGAATCGATCCAGCAGAAATTCTAGTAACTGCGCGCCAAAATTTACGAGACTTTCTCAGTCAAAATATGGAAAGCTACGATCTAGTTTTATTGGTAGATTACGGTCATAGCTGGATCGATCCGATGTTGAGAGAATTTATCTGTCAAAATGCTCCTTTTTTGGCGCTTAATTGTCAAACAAACAGCGCAAATTACGGCTACAATCTTATTACCCAATATCCTCATGCCGATACCTTTTGTCTGGACGAGCGAGAACTTCGCCTTGCCTACAGCGATCCTTCCGGAGATTGTCAGATATTATTAAAACGATTGCACGAACATTTAGGAGGAAAACAAGGTTGGTTAACCTTGAGTGCTTCCGGCTCTTGGGGAATTCAATTTAATAATAAAATCCTTGACAAAACACCCGCCATGACTCAAAAAATTAAAGATACAACCGGAGCCGGAGATGCCTTTTTTGCCCTTGCCAGCATGAGTGCTAAATTAGGTTTTCCCTTAGAGTTTGGCTCGTTTTTTGGTAATATTGCCGCCGCTTTGGCTGCCAATGTGTTAGGGAATGAAAAACCCGTTGCCAAAGCCAGATTACTAAAATATGCTACTACCCTTTTAAAGTTTTAAAGAGGAATGATGAATTCAATTCAAGAAGTCTTGGTTACTGGAGGAGCAGGATACGTAGGTTCTGCTTTAGTTCCCAAACTCCTCGCCGCAGGATATCGCGTTAAAGTTCTCGATCTTTATATTTACGGTCGAGATGTTTTAGCTGAGGTAAAAAATCATCCTAATTTACAAGAAATCCAAGGAGATATCCGCGATCGCGCCTTATTGGAAGAAATTATGCCGGGATGCGATGCGGTCATTCATCTGGCTTGTATTTCGAACGATCCGAGTTTTGAATTGGATGCCGACCTCGGGCGATCGATTAATTATGAAGCCTTTTTCGATTTAGTGACCTTAGCAAAAGAAGCGGGGGTTCGTCGCTTTATCTACGCCTCGTCTTCAAGCGTTTACGGAATTAAAGAAACGGAAAATGTAACAGAAGATTTGCCCTTACAGCCCCTGACAGATTATTCTAAATATAAAGCCTTGTGCGAAGAGGTTTTGTTGAATAAAAGAGCGCCCGGTTTTGTTACTTTAGTCTTGCGTCCGGCGACAGTATGCGGTTATTCGACCCGTTTGCGCCTCGATGTCGTGGTCAACTTATTAACCTGTCATGCTCTGAATAAAGGGAAAATTACCGTTTTTGGTGGCGAACAAAAACGCCCGAATATTCATATTGAAGATATGACAGATTTGTATGTTAAATCATTGCAATGGTCGGATGAAGCGATCGACGGGAAAATCTTTAATGCGGGGTACGAAAACTATCGAGTACGAGAAATTGCCGAGATGATTCGCGATACTGCCAAAAAAGTCACGCAACGGGATATTGAAATTGCAGCAGTTCCGACGAACGATCCGCGTTCCTATCATATTTCTTCGGCTAAAATCAAGCAAGAATTGGGTTTTGTCCCTTCCCATACTTTAGAAGAAGCGATCGCGGATTTAATTGCTGCTTTTCAAAGCAATAAACTGACCAATCCTCTCGATAACATTCACTACTACAATGTTAAAATGATGAAGCATATCGAGTTAAAATAGCCTTCTCGATCTACTAAACTTTTGTTAGTAATGCAACAAGGCGATCGCGGGGTTCTTTCAGGGTAAGATAGAGGGAAGGCGGCAAAGACCAAATATTTCTCGGTTTAGCGGGATCGAGATAGAAATTCCCCAAACCTTCGACAAACATTGCAATTTTTTGCAGATCGTAGCCGGAAGATTGCAGCCAAGGAACAATTTTGCTTTTCACAAAATGTAGAAATTCCTCTCGGACAACGGTTAAACGCAAAGAATTAAAAAGCGTGACAGCCATTTCCAGTGCCTCTAATACCCCCGTTTCCGAACCTTGATAATCCCACTCGATATCAAAGTCAATCAAGCGAACATTACCGCGATCGTCAATGAGTTCGTTATCTCCCCAGCGATCGCCATAAATAATTCCATGTTGGTGCGCCAAATTCATTTCTTGAAGAACGGCAAATACGGTTTCAATATCTCCCTTTTTTACAGATTCATGTAATGTTTTCCCTTGAATAAATTCCATGACGATCCAATCACGATCCGAACAAATAATCTGAGGAACGGGTAAAGAGAAAGCTAAGGCATTTTCCATAAATTGAATTTCTTCGGCGATCGTTCTTAACTTAAAAATTCCTCCAACTCCAAATAATCCCATGACTTCATACATGTATCGCATATATTCTTCAATTTCTTCAGCCGAACTTTCTCGCCTGGTACGAAAAACATAGCGATCGCTTTCCGTCTCGATAAATAAAGTATGATTTAATGCCCCTTCAAATGTTGTCTTGCGAACTTTAGCAGATTGTCCCTTGGGTAATTGAGACAAGGCAGAATTTAATTTATTAACAATTGATTCAGGTAGATTTAACATTGGAGATTTTAAGTAATTTGCTCGGTCATATTTGTGCTAAATGATTAATTTAACTCGATGAATTTTCGAGATAAGTAAAGAACTCTGTTAAAATTTCACCATAATGAGAAGCAAAATCAAGATCTTGTAGTTCGATGTGAGAGAAATAAGCCAGTTTTTGCCCTTCCTTGAGATGGATTTTTGTTAAATCCAAATCAATTTGATGCCAAAAGATATACTCATCGCACTGCTCCCAAGAATACTCTTTAAAAAATTGGATATTCTCAAGATCGAGATCGATTTCCTCTTGTAATTCTCGGCGAATAGCTTCTGCTGGCAACTCATTTTCCTCAACATATCCCCCGAGTAAAGCCCAAGTATTGGGACAAGGAATCGAGGGCTTATCATCACGAAGAACGAGCAATACTTTTTTCTCATGATTTAACAGAATAATATCCGCACCTGGTGGTTCTCTCATGATTTTTTGTACTCGAAATATGGATTGACTGTAGTATAGAATACGCTAATTTGATAGATATATTTTTTTATTATTTTTCAATAATCTCCCCTTGCATTTAGATGCAATTAGGTTAAGATTAAAGGCAAGAGAATAAAACTTCAATCTCAGTTTATTAATTATAGGATTTCGATCGCTTATGCTTGCGAATTCTTCACACTCGGTGATTTTAGCAACGGATTTAGATGGAACGTTTCTCGGGGGATCGGAGCGTCAAAAAGCCGAATTTTATCAGTATATTCAAGCCAACCGCGATCGCATCCTCCTTGTTTTCGTAACAGGGCGGGAACTCGATATTACTTTTGCCCTCTATGACGACCCTAATTTT
Source organism: Cyanobacteria bacterium P01_E01_bin.42 (assembly GCA_039194995.1). Classification (GTDB taxonomy): domain Bacteria; phylum Cyanobacteriota; class Cyanobacteriia; order Cyanobacteriales; family Spirulinaceae; genus CCY15215. Next base: position 5,041 of record JBCCVR010000243.1, read on the forward strand.
CCCATTCCCGACTATATCATTGGGGATATCGGAACGACAATTGTTGAAGGTAAAACAGGTACACCAATTACCAGTCTACAAGATTGGGTCGCAAAAATATGGGATGATTCCAATGAAAAAGTTAAGGCGCTACTAGCTGAAGAATCGGGTATCAAATTACAATCTGTCGTCACGAAATATCGAGTTGCTTACTATTATAGGCCCGAACTTTTGCAGGCTAGTACCCTCGAAAAGATCGTTAATGCAGGATACGATTATATTCTTTCTAGCGATCGCTATTTAGATATTATGCCCAAAGGGATCTCGAAAGGGCCGACATTGCTAAAGTTTATCGAAGAGATGAATCTCGATGCAGAAAATGCGATCGCTTGTGGCGATACTTTAAACGATCTTTCTCTGTTTGAGACGGGATTAAAAGCGGTTGCAATGGGAAATTCCGAACCCAAGTTAATTGAAAAAATTCGTCATCTCGATAACGTCTACATGAGTTCTCATCCCGGTGTAATGGCAATTTGGGATGGTTTGAAGTTTTATGAGAAAGCGTAATGCTAATGGCGATCGCACTGTTCGAGCAAACGAGAAAATTACAGCAATTTCTTCTACACGCCTCTAATCTTCCTGAAATTCAAGAAAGAGTTTCCGCTCAGATTAAAAGCTATATGCCGATATTGGAAGGATATCGCGGTATAGCTTGCTTGCTTGTTTTTTTGATGCACTTTTATTCCGATCGCTTCAACCAAAATCAAAGTCTTCTCGGTTCAATTTACAATCAAATTTTGGCGATTGGTTGGTGTGGGGTCGATGCTTTTTTTGTGCTTTCAGGTTTTCTCATTACTGGAATTCTTCTCGATAATAAAGATCGTGCTAATTATTTTAAAAATTTCTATTTTAGAAGAATTTTGAGAATTTTTCCGCTTTACTATTTTGTTCTCGCTATCATCTTCTTACTATTCAATTCCCTTTTGAGTCAAGATGAAAGCTATCGCCAGCTTGAAACCGTACAAAGTTGGTATTGGTTGTATTTACAAAATTGGGAGGTGACGATTCACGGGTATGCAAGTTTTCATATCTTGTCTCATTTTTGGAGTTTAGCAATTGAAGAGCAATTTTATCTCGTTTGGCCGTTTATTATCTATCTTTTTCCCAAGCGTTTTTTAGGCACGATCATTGCCTTTTTTATCGCTATACCCTTCCTACTTCGCGGTACTCTTTTGTTACAAAATCTCTCGCCAGAATCCCTCAATATTCTCTACATGAATACATTTTGTAGGATGGATTCTCTGGCGATGGGAGCAGCGATCGCGTTTGGACTGCGATCGGAATATTGGCAACCTCTAATCCTACGCTACTCTCGGCTATTATTAGTATTGAGTTCTGCCAGCTTGGGTGTTATTTTTATAGTCCGGGGAGGTTTAAATTCTGTAGATTTTTTGATTCAATCTTTTGGTTATTCGTTGTTAGCGATTTTTTTTGCTTCCTTACTTGTTTTTTCCCTAAGTGTTGAGGAACATCGAGTTTTTCCTCGCCTATTATCTTGGTTTCCCTTACGCTATCTCGGACGTATTAGCTATGGCTTCTATGTTTATCATTATGTGGCTTTATTCTTGTTCCGCGATTCTTTAACTCAATATACACTGAATTTAACTCATTCTTACTGGCTCAGTGAAATCTTAATATTCCTGTTTTTCACCATTGCGATCGCGGCGATTGCTTCCTTAAGTTGGTTTATTTTAGAAAAGCCAATTTTAAAGCTCAAAAAATACTTTCCCACTCATCAAAATGTAACTGTATTAAAAACCGATCCTTGCTAATTCTAAAATGAACATAGTAGAGCTTATAACGGCCTTTTTTAGAGAATCAATAAGATTACTTAAAAGTTTCTGTATAACATCTGATATTAGTACGAAGAGAGAAAAAGTTTCCCAACAAATTAAAGAATATATACCTGTACTAGAAGGTTATCGCGGCATAGCTTGCCTGCTCGTTTTTTTTGTTCATATTTACTTCTCTCAGTCCGAACAAAATTCAAGTTTTTTTGCAATTATTTATCATAAACTTCTTTCTATTGGCTGGTGTGGCGTTGATGCTTTTTTTGTCTTATCAGGGTTTCTGATTACCGGAATTCTGCTTGATAATAAAGAAGAGCCTAATTACTTTAAATATTTCTATATTCGCAGAGTTTTGAGGATTTTTCCGCTTTATTATCTGACGCTTGCGATCTTTTTATTTATTTTGCGACCGATCTTAAATCAAGATGAAGGCTATCTTTATTTGGTCAGCATACAAAATTGGTATTGGTTGTATTTACAAAATTGGGAAATAACGCTGCATGGTTACGAAGTGTTGCATTTTCTCTCCCATTTTTGGAGTTTGGCAGTTGAAGAACAATTTTATCTATTTTGGCCATTTATTGTTTATTTTATTCCTAGACGTTTTTTAGGGGGAACGATCGCCCTTTTAATTGGTTTCTCAATTCTCATCCGCAATCTTCTCTTATTATTACATCTCCCTAACCAATCTCTCATTATTCTCTATAGCAATACATTGTGCAGAATGGATTCTCTTGCAGTCGGTGCGGCGATCTCGTTTCTGGTGCGATCGCCTTATTGGTTGCCTTTACTTATTCGTTATTCTCGATTAATATCAATCCTGAGTTCTTGTGGTTTAACTGCTATTTTTGTAATTCGCGGCGAGTTCGATCTCCTCGATCCTCTCGTTCAATCTTTTGGCTATTCTTTACTGGCAATTTTCTTTGGTTCGCTACTCATCTTTTCTCTATATCTTTCTGAAGATTGTTTGTTTATACGAATTTTATCTTGGTCGCCTTTTCGTCAACTGGGTCGCATTAGTTATGGTTTTTATGTTTATCACGTTCCTATTTTAGCCTTATTTCGGAATTCTGTGACCCGATATGCAATAGATTTAACTCATTCTTATTGGGTTGGTGAATTTTTGGTTGTATTATTCTTTGGGATAGCGATCTTTGCCGTTGCATCTCTAAGTTGGCATCTATTTGAAAAGCCAATTTTAAAGCTCAAAAAATACTTTCCAACTCGCCAAAATCAAACTCAACTCAATCCAAATCTTTCTTAATTTTACCATGAATGTGACACTCAAATTAATGACTTTTAACCTTCGTTACGATCGCCCCGATCCCGGAAAGCAGAATTGGCAGATCAGAAAAGCAGCGATCGCAGAACTCATTCATCACTACCAACCCGATTTAATCGGGACGCAAGAACTCAAACCCCATCAATTATCGGAACTTAAAGAACTTCTTCCCGATTATCAGACCATAGGAGGCGATCGTCGGGGAGATGGATCCGATGAATATTGTGCTATTTTTTATCAACAATCGAGAATCAACTGTTTAGAAACAGAAGATTTTTATCTCAGCGAAACGCCAACTATTGCCGGAAGTATTACGCCGCATTGGGATAATTATGCACCCCGCATGGTGACTTGGGGACGTTTTGCAATGGACAACTCAGCGCGATCGCTCACCCTCTTAAATACCCATTTCCCCCATCTCAGTCATAAAGCGAGAGAATTAAGCGCCGAGTTAATTATTCGTTATTGCGATCGCTTTCCTTTAGCAGAATCTTATCTATTTTTAACAGGTGATTTTAATGCACTTCCCAACAGTAAAGAACGAAAAATATTAAAACATCCTATCAGCAGTCGCGTTCATTTTCAAGACGCTCTAGAAAGCTTGCCAATGAAAGACCAAAAAACGTTTCAC
>JBCCVR010000244.1:0-8726 GCA_039194995.1 Cyanobacteria bacterium P01_E01_bin.42
ACCTTCTTTGAACCAATTTTTTTTATTTTAAGATACTTTTCTGGGGTAACAGTTTGTTCTTTAATTGTCTTAGCTACGAGGGGAGTCTGCCAATCATCAAAGCATTCATAGACATCCCCAAAAGCCCCCTTTTCTGTGTCAATAGGATTGCCAATCTCATAAGTTACGTCATCAACTTTAACACGCTGTCCCGATTTAGGTGGTATTATTTCTTTGTCTGGTCTAGTTTCTTTGATTCTTTGACGTAAAGTCTGTAAATCTTTGATTCTTTGACGTAAAGTCTGTAAACTTTGATTTGCCATAAATGATTGTTGTAAAAACCTTTTTTATTATACAGGAAAAACTGAGAGAAAATGAGTTTGCTCCTATTTACACGGGAATCCCCATTTTCAACATTTGTTCTCTCAGGTCTTGAGTTTGACCGGGAGGTAATTGTCCTTGCATGAAGGAACGTACTGTCCCCGGTCGAACGTTGAGAAGATGAGCGATAACTTTAGCGTTGTAACCATGCCGAATCAACTTCGGTTCTAAGTCATCCAAACCTCGAAAGAGAATCATTTCCACGATTTCTGCCCCGACTGGCTTCTGTCCGGCTTTGTAGGCTTCCTCCAGTGCTGCATTCAAATATTGCTCGATTTGTAACGGGGTTCTCAGTCGTTCTACTAACAAGGCGATCGCCTCCTCGCTCAACAAATCCGTGGGGACATTCTTCTCACTAACGCATTGTGCCAGCAGCCAAAGAATAAAATCCCGTTGCTGACCTTGAATGCCCTGTAAACTCAGGATTGCAGCACGAGCGCCAATTTCTTCGAGTTGGGGTCGTCGCAACTCATTCTTTAACTTGGGATGACCCGCAAGCATCACTGCCAGCGTGCCATTGTTCTGACGTACCAATTCGATGAGACGCTTGAGCTTGACAAGGGTTTGATGGTGCAAGTCGTGAGCCTCATCGACAAACAAGGCAATGGGTTTTCGGCGTTTTTGGATGAGGGCAATCAACTTGCGTTCGCGCTTTTCCGCTTGGGTGGGAATTTTAATGTCTTTCTCCGTTGCCAAATCGTAGAACATCGCCGTCATCAAAGTGGTCAAGTTGACTCGCTCTTTGTCCACCGCCAGCGAACGAGAAACGATGATACTTTTACTTTCGCTCAAATTCTCCTGAAGTTTTTGCAGCAGCGTTGTTTTGCCGCATCCTACAATTCCCGACAGCACCACCAAACCCCCTTGGCGAATCTCGCGATCGAGTTCTGCCAGCAATTCTTGGTGATGCTCGGTTTCAAAATAACCCACCCGTTGGAAGGGACGGGTTAGCTCGAAGTATTCCATCACCTCTCTACGCATGGGGCCTCCTCGAAACGAGGGCATCATCCCGAATCTGGGAAAATACAGCTTTTTTGTTCAACGTACCCGCTAAAATCTCATCAATTCGAGCCAGTTGCTCTGGAGTTAGTTTGGCGAGGGGTTTGCCTAAGAAATCAGCAATGGCAAGTTTCGCGGCGATCGCACTGGCAAACTCGAACTCTTGAAATGGATCGGGATCGACGAAATCTCGCATGGGGAGAACTATTGCGTCTCTCTCCTCCACGGGCAATCGCACGATGCCAATGGCACTGGCGGGTAATCTCAGTTGCTTGGCCAGCGCTTCGACGCGATCGGCTCGTTTTTGGGTGGGAGTGGTCTTGAAGCGCCGATAGCGGTGGAGGGGAATGGGACCGCCTGCGGGAGCGTAAGGCCCGTAGCGTCGCTCTTGATGCTCCACGTATAGCTCGTTATCAAACAAACCCCACCACAGCATCACCATTTCTCCTGCCAAATCTGCATCCACCTCATAAGCAACCCCATCCACTGTCACCCGAGCGTCACTGCCCACCTTACGCCGTTCTGGTTTTCGCGCAAAGGTACAGTAGCGCTCCCAACTGCACATTTTCTGAAGTCCTGAAGGGGGCAGGTTTTCCAACCAATCTTCCATACGAGAATGGGGTTCGCTACGGTGAGATTGCTTGTTGTAGTAGTGCAAAAACTTCATCAACCAAGCATTGGCCTCTACTTCTGTTTCCGGTTCGTGAAGGTGGTAGAGGGTTTCGTGTACCTCCTTCACCGTGCGAAACGGTCGTTCCGCCTTTCCTTTGGCTCTGGCGGTGACGCGACGGCCATCTTTGCCTTCTGGCATATGGGTTCGCACTTCCACCCCGAGGTAGCCCATCACCTTTTGAAACACCAAACTTTTTGAAATCGGGCCGTTGTCCGCATACAGCATTTTGGGAATGCCTTGGAAGGGAAAATCTTCCTCGGTTTTGGGTGACATAGCGGCGAAGAGAAATCGCAGTGCGGCTTCTACGTCTTCCCCATAGACCCCGTGATATTCCTGATAAGCCACGCCACTGCGATCGTCTACCACGCTGTAAAGCATGAGCAATGGTTTTCCCCGTTCGGGATTCATCCACACGGGGGTGTTGACGTGCTTGAGGTCTGAGGGGCTGAGGTCAAAGTGCCAGCAGTCATTGCTGCATTCGGCTTGGAAATGAACGACGGGGGGCTGGCGAGTCAAGCGTTTATGATCGTAGCCCCACTGTTTCAGGTAACGATTGACTGTTGTTTTCTTCAGCAATCCTTTTGGGGCTTGGAGATGCCCGTTTGGGGTTTCGATGCCATGTTCTTCGAGCAAGCGAATGGCCTGCACTGTCGAGAGATGGCGACCCTTGCGATTGCTGGTGCGAATCTTCAGGGCGGCGATCGCCTCGCAGTAGCTCTCTAATGTTGTTTTCGACATCACCCTCGGAACGCCCGCATCGGTACGCCGCACTGAATGAAGGTGGGGGCGTTCTCGCAAGGCTCGATAGAGGGTATCCCGAGAAACCCCGTAAAATTCAGCCGTCTCCTCTACCAATTGCCGACGCTCCGAACTGCGCTGGGGCAATTCTTCCAAGCGACATCGCAGGTTGAGGATGGCTTCTTCTGGGATGCCTTGCCCTCTCACCATTTAACTCTCCTCCTTCGCCCGCAGTCGAAGCTGGCGGCGGTCGAGCCAATCATAGAGGGTTGATGGGGCGCAATCGACCAATTTGGCGATCGAGCGCTTGCTAATCCCTTTGGCGAGATAACTTTTGATCTCTGCTTCGCGATCGTCCAGTTTGAGGTGCTGCGATCGCTTTCCTTTGGGTCGTCCCAATGGTTTTCCTTCTGCTTTGCGCTTGGCAAGGGCTTCTGTGGTTCGCAGGGAAATAAATTCTCGTTCGATCTCTGCCGCCAATCCCAATACCGTTGCAGTAATTCGACTTTGCATCGAGCCGTCGAGTACCATCTGCTGCTTGGCAATATGAACGGTGAGTTCTCGCTGCATGGCGCACTCGAGCATTTCCAATACTTGCAATGTGGAACGAGCCATGCGACTGATTTCAGCAAAAACAATTTGGTCGCCAGCTTTTGCCGTTTCCATTAAGAGTTGTCCTACTCCTCGCGATTGCCGTTGAGATCGCCCCGAAGCTGTATCTTCGACAAAATGTAACGGACTCAGTTCGCGAATATTTGCGTATTCCAAAATGCCGTAACGCTGATTGTCAACATCTTGGCGATCGCTGGAGACTCACAAATAGGCATAAGCAACCATGAAAGTAGAGATTTCCAAGAAAAACGGTGTTTCGTTTTTTTTCGAGCGGATATTATCCAGTTTAAACCAAAACAACCGGACATATCCGTTTGGGAAAAACCATCCTTTTTTCCGAACACTCTCACTCTCAAGAAGGCTGAAATGCTTGTTTGGCAGAAGTTACGGCTTATTTGCAAATAATGTGGGTCTGAGAGGGTTTTTATTTGCAGATAATGTGGTTCGAAAAATGCCTTGTTTGTGGGTCGGAGCGTTTATGTTTGCGGGTCGTTACACATATCCAGCTAGAGAAACAATTGAAAATAAGTCTATCTAAGATGTGACAATGCTAGAGAAACAACAATTAATGATGAAATTCGCGATCGCAATTAATATTCTTTTGGCATTGCTGGCACTGGCGATCGGCTTGGCACTGAGTACGAGAATGTAATTGCTCGAAAGCGCGATCGTTTTTTGAAAGGCGCGATCGCATTGGAGAGATAATGGAACAAGCGATGAGGGATATCAATGACAAGTGAATGGCTGACAACAATAGGATTTTTGATGATAATCATCACGCTCTACTTGATGGTGATGGGAATTCACTGGACGAGCAAAGAAAAGCGAGGTAATATAGGGATATCACCTCATCACAGGAGTTTTTTTTAAAAAGGCGCAGGGGTGGAAGTTCTAGACCCCCCCACCCCATCATCATTCCCAACCAAAACGCGCACCGTACCTGATGCGGGTACAACCAGAGAGACCATCGAATTGATGGTCTCTCCGCATTAGGAGGGATAATAAAATAGCCCTACCCCTAAACCCATGCCAGCCCTAAAACCGAAACTCGTCCCACTGGGGAAAAGCAAAATCGAAGTCCCCACCAGCACCGCCAAAGAAGCCAGTAAAATTGCCAAGCGCGACGGGCGATGTTTCGTCATCCGACGCGGCGACGATTGGAAAGTAAAAAACTGTATGGCCGACATACCCCCCAATTGGGAGATCGTCGGCAAGATGGTTCGCGATGGGGTGGTATTTGTCGGATCGACGCTAGCCATTTCCGAATGCGATCGGTAACTGGCGATCTTTAACGCCGAACTGGCCGAACTGGAGAGAATGCACGTTTTGCTCGAACCCGATTCGGAAGAGTGGTATCACATCAAAATGTCTCGGCATTGGCTTCTCCAAAGTCACGATGATCTCGAATTTGCCCGCAGCGAACTGTTAAAGAGGCGATCGGGTGAAGAAATGACGGATAATGTTTATACAATCGCAAAGGAGATCGGAAATGGCTAACGCAATAGTAAGTGGGGTGATAGGCGGGATAGTCACGATCGCGATCGCAGCAATCCTAGGAATCCTGTTAGCCTTCCCGGTTTATTTTCTGTGGAATTTTATTGGTTTTTTGCCTCCAATCAATTTTATTGAGGCATTAGCCGCGTGCGCTTTATGCAAAGTTTTATTCTGATAATGACCGTTGAAGAGGTAGTGAAAAGAATTCCCCTAGCGATCGCACTCCGCCCGCGCTTGTGCGAGCAAAGTTCCTAAAACCTTTCTGACTTCATCCGATTGCAAAATCTTCTGTAACGCTTCCCTGAACTCCGTTTCATCGTTGCATTCATGTTTTTGCTCTGACTCCAAATCCGTCAAAATCGCCCTACCTTTTCCAAAAACCGTGCAAGTCAAAATAGTATAAGAATAATAGTTGAGCAAAGGAACGATAATTTTGAGAGAATGACGGTAAATCATCCCATCGCAATCGCTGACTCTCCCCATCAAAAGACCCCGAGATAAGCGACCCAGAAAAATAGCCTGCTCCTGTAGAGTCGAGAGAGGCATATTCTCAATATCGGCGATCGGTTCTGGAAGTTCCCCCCAGAGATTATTATCGTTCATCTATGATTGAAAAAATACTTTTAACAGTAGACTTAATTATATGCGATCGGATGACTCGCTCTCTTCTTCCCTTGCAGCCATAGAATGGAGAAGATCGGAAAGTCTCCCAATTATCATAACTCCCTGTCGTTTGCATAAATTCTCGATATCTTCCCAAGTCGCACAACATCCCCAAGGAAAAATGCCATTGCGAAAAAGAACGAAACGGGAAACACCTCGATCAACAAGTAATTGATAAGGCAAGGAATCTCCAAACAAGTCCCCCTCAATCTTCCAAGTCTTAAAATAGCTATCAAACCTTCGGCTAAAATATACGTGAATTCCCAGACAAGTTAAAATAATGTTAGCTTGAATTTTAGCATCATAAACTCCTGTTTTTCTGGGTTTAATCTCGAAAGCGTTGATTTTCAATAATTGCATGATGAAAAGCTAAAATATACTACAATTCCCTGGCGGTGGCCACCCTGCGCAGCTTCTCTGATGCGATCGCGAAGGCAAACCCCGAAACCATAATTCAGCAAGCAATTCAGACAAATAAACTAAAGTGAGGAACGAGAAACTAAAAGGAAAAGCGATCGCATTTCTTGTAACACAGCATTGACATAATACAGAAAAACAGAATGCCATACCATCATACGAGCCAGCACAGGAGATAGAAGAACAACAAATATAAAACCGCCACCAGTAAAGGAAACGCAGCGCGATCGATCCACCTCCTCAACATCACCCCGGCAACAGCGATAAAGTTTTCTGTTTCCGTTTCGGGTCGCTCTGGATGTAACGCTCAAAAGAATTCCAGTCTCGATGCCCGGTCAACTCTTTAACCTCCCGATAATCTGCCCCCTCTCGGCACAAGTAAGTGATAAAAGTCCGTCGCCAAGAATGGGTTGTGATTCCCAGTCCGCTCAATCCGGCCTTAGCTAAAACCCGCTTCAAATATTGGGAAGCCGCCTGAAAAGTCAAATAAGCTCCCGGCGATCGCCCGGGAAAAAGATATCCATCAGTCGCCGGCGGGGAAAATGCTTTTAACTCCACCGCCAAACGCGGATCGATCGGCACTTGTCGGGTCTCGGCCTTCCCCGCCTTACCGCCTTTTCTCGTTTGCCGCCGAAAGGTAATAGTTTGGTGAGGCTCCCTCGTTTGCGGATTCGCGTAAACATCGCCGACCTGCAATTGGAGAATCGCCCCCAATCGCTCCCCGGTGAACCAAGCGATCGCGAAAAGTAATTGATATTTGGGATTTTTAATTTTCCGTTTAAGTTTTTGCCACTGTTCGAGAGAAATAATTGCCGCTTGTCCGTGACCGTCAATTTTCATAAATTTAATGTTTAACTTTTATGGAATGAGATGGTAAAAGTTAAATGTGCTGCATCTTTCACAATTGCAGTATAGCAGCAAAACCTAATCATGGCATACAATACAGCCATTGCAACTATGTTTAAGTTTTACCTAAAAGTTAAAGATTGCAATAGTTATTAAGCATTTATTAAAGTCAAAAAGACTAAGCAACTAAATATTCAAAGATGCGATTTCAACCTAGTATGATTCCCCCGGAGATCCAAACCTTCGAAGCACTGATTGTGTGGGCGCTCGGTATTTTAGCCGCCGCAGTAGCAGTTCTCAACAAGGTCTACACTAACGAGAATGGAGTTTTAGAAAGCGCCGCGAACATGCTCACCTGGCCAATTCGTCCGCCAGCAAGCCAAAATACGGTCTCGCAACAGATCGACTACTGCATCGGTCGGGTGGCGATCGCTATGAAAAACGGCTGGCAGTTATTTAATGGCAAGCAACACGAACACGTGCAAGAGACCGTCACCGACCAAGAATTTACGCCTCCCCCGGAATGGTTTAGCTAATGGGAGCCTTTCAACGCCTGATAAGCGATTCGCGTCCGGGGTTTCAAAGCCTGCAAGATATTCACGAGCAAATCCTTCTCGACTACGAACGACAAAAATATTACCAAGACGCGAATCGCCAACCCAACACCTACCCGTTCAAAGAGGGACAAGTTCCCGAACGATTGCAACGCCAGCAAGCAAATTTAGGATTGCGATCGGCCGTGGGCATGGCACCCGTCCAAGAACTCAATCAGATTACATGGGTCGATCAATGGGATGACGTTAACGACACCGTAGGGGCTTACGCCGAAATCGCCAAACAGACTTTAAATACTGCCGGCACCGCCCTCAGCTTGGGATCGGGGGTTCAATGGTTGGGGAATCGAATGTTCAACCCCCCCAAAATCCCCGTCAATCCCACCCCTTACCAGTCCAACCCCGGCGACTTCAGCAGCCACAAGCCCTTGATCCGCAACTATCTCGAAGGGATTCCCCTCCCCCATACCATCCGCAATCCCATCCATACCGTCGGTAAACCCTTCCAGCCCACCAGCCCCAACCGCATTCCTAACACCCAACCTTGGCATCAACCCAAAATTCGCATGCCCACCCCGAGAGAAATTCGCAGGGGCTTGGAAGGATTGGGCCGGGCAGTGGGCGATCGCTTTCCCATTCATTCCGTCGGCAAACCCTATCAACCCACTCGCCCCACCCGACTGCCTAACCGTCCCTGTTAAATGCCCGCCCTTAACTGTCTCCCCCAATCTCCCAACCGTCCCACTCAAAACCCGCTTCCCCAGCGCGGCAATCAGGGTGGGGGTTTTCCCTTTCGCAACCCCATCAAGCCGATCCTTGGCTTGCCATTGCCCTTTCCCTCCTTCTCCTCCCCCTCGAAAAAACCCGCCCGCGCCCATACTCCCTTGGGAGACATTGCGCGAGATGCCTTCGGTTTGCCCGACCCCCGGAGCGATCGCCCGGGGGATTCTCTTGCACCCGTAGAAACTCCTAAAAAAGAGCCGAACGGTGAATTTTCAGCCTTTATGAAGCCCGGATGTAAATTTCAAGTGGTTGCCAAAACCCGGCAAGGGGGGTTTGGTGCTTGCGAGAATTTTGCTTACGAATTAATTAGACTCGAAAATGGCAAGCTCATCGACCTAAGACCCGGATTATCGGGTTTTTCGTGGGACAAGGTAGAAGACGTTACGCATTCCTGTGGGGAAGACCGAGATAAACCGGGATTTCTTACGAAAACTTCGTGTCCCTTAACTCAAGGGGTGACAAGCAGGCTGAAAAGCGTGTGGAGAAAGGAACTTGGCAAACGTCCCCAAAAAGAATAGAGTTGTCTAGACCGACAACTCTATGAAAAAATGTTTCCCGAATTATACCAGAAAGTCTTCGACATTAAC
>JBCCVR010000245.1:0-8470 GCA_039194995.1 Cyanobacteria bacterium P01_E01_bin.42
CTAACAAAATCTTCATATTCAGGTGTGGAACTGTCATCGACCCCCCTATTCCCCCTAAAGGGGGGAGCAAGATGCCAGTGTTTGAGAAAACTAGAAACAGGCTAGAAGCCTGTTCCACTCGTTTACAATTCATTTAGGTTTGCTATAGAATAAAAATCCATATCTCGATCCAACAACAATAGATTGGTTAACTCAAATGACCATAACCATTTTTGACTTTAAAATTGATTTACTTCTAGTAGCTTTTATTTTTATACTGACTTTTTTTATAGGGTTGTCGAAAGGTTTAATAACTAATATTGCTGCAAGATTGAGAGTCAAAAACAATCCAGAAATTTACCAAATTTTTAAAAATGGTGAATACATTTCTCTCGAATATGGAACAGATAAGCCCCTGCTCTTGGGAGCAACTTTATTTGGCATAAGTTATGATTTTGTAATCGTAGAAAAATCTCAAGAACAAGTAATTTCGGAAACATTTTATAGTTTTTTTGGTGATGTTGTAAAAACCAATTACCTAGGAGAACAATTTCAGACATCACAAAGTTTAAGCAGTCCACTTCATACGATAACTGCTTTATTTCCTTTTCTTTTTGGATTTGTTGGCAGTTTTGTTACATCGCTTTTGCTTTATAATATAAAAGAAAATCTCGATCCCTCGGTTCAAGAATTTTGGGATGCGATCGTCTACTATAGTATTCATCTATGTTGTGCTGGATTGTTGTCAGATATTTTCTTGTTTGTGATTCCCAGAGAGATATCTATGTGGCGTAAATTAGCAAAGAAGAATGAGAGCTTTGAGAAAGAATAGATAGAAAAATTTTCACAACTTAGATAAACTTTAGTAGCAACAAGTTTTCCCTATAGTGCGGAATCGCTGGAAAGACTATCAGGAAATCATTGAAAAGATTCTACGATCGCCCTAAAAAAAAGCCATTTTTCAATGACTTAACCGATAATATTAACCGCTATATCGTTCTTCTGCCCAAGGTTCGCCTCGAGAGTGATAGCCATTAACCTCCCAAAAACCTAGTTTTTCCTCATTGCAAAACTCCAATCCCTCGATCCATTTAGCACTTTTCCACGCATACAGGTGAGGGATGACTGTCCGCATGGGACCGCCGTGGTCGGGAGGGAGGGGTTCGTCAAAGAGCGTATGCGCAAAAAAGTTATCTTCTCGGGCGAAATCCTCTAGGGTGACATTGGTGGTATATCCCCCGTAACAGTGCTGCAAAACATGGGTTGCTTCAGGGTCGATCGCGATCGCGTCCAAAAAATCCGTCATCTTGATTCCCTTCCACTTCACATCCAGTTTCGACCACCGAGTGACGCAGTGAAAATCCTTCGTAAACTCATGCTGGGGTAACGCCATCATGTCATCCCATCTCAAGGTTTTGGGTTCGACCGACCCCCAAACCCGCAACTGCCATTCTCCCGTTGAGACTTCCGGGGTTTCCCCATAAGTGAGAACGGGAAACCCTTTGGCGAGATACTGACCCGGAGGAACGCGATCGCTTTCTTCTGCTTCGGGTTTTTCAAAAAATTTACCTAGCATTTTTCCTTAGCATTATTGCTCGCTCGCTACAGTGAATCTCAAAATCTAGATCGAAATCTACGCTCGATCTACTCCTCTTCGTCTTCGTCTTCCTCATCCGTCGGATAAACAAAACTGCTCGACTCTCCACTGAGGACGGATTTGCCTTGGGATAACGCCTTTTGCGCGGCGATCGCGGCTTTGCGATTCCAATTGGCTCTACGTTGGTCGCGCTTGGCTTTTGAGGTTTTCTTCTTGGGGACTGCCATGATTTTTAGTTGCGAGTGAAATAAATAGACAATTGCTTATTATATCTCGAATTCACCGGGAATTTATCCCCGATCGCGCCAACTCCTCCCAGACTTCCTCGGTTGCCCACCTCTCGCCAACCCCCTATCCCAAAATTGAAAAAGGCGCTATATTTAGGGTATAATTACCATCTATCCTTTCAATAACACTATCCCTAGCGTCTTCAGTCTCTAATTCAATCTCTCTAATTTTTCTTTCTTTCCCATGAGCGCCTTACCCATTCCCGATTTTACCCTGAATACGCCCGAAGAACTTGCATCCTATTTGCGAGAGGCTGTTTCTTGGCGCGAAATCGAAGCGCTGACCGGAAATTACGCGCATTGGAAAGAAGAAGCGTGGGAATTGCTCTCAGATAGCGATCGCGATCGCGTGAAGCTCCTCAAACAATGGAAAGATAGCGCGATCGTACAAAAGTTCCCTCTCGGTACTCCCGTTCAGCGCCTCGACGACACGGAAAATGCAACGGGAAAAGTGATTAGTTATTGGCACGCTTACGGTATAGATTATATTACGTTTCAAGTCGGAAAAGATACGGATTGGTGTCGGGCAAGCAATTTGAAACGAATTGTGAGTAATAGCTAATGCCACACGTAAACTTTACGCTTTAATCTTTATCAAAACTTTACCCAAACACTATTTCGCTAGACACCAGCATGAGTCAAGATTAATCTTAGATTGGACTTAAAAACAGAAGAATCTGACTCTATGAGAATTCTAGTCACGGGAGGAGCGGGTTTTCTCGGCTCTCACCTCATCGATCGCCTGATGACGGCAGGTCATGAAGTTATCTGCTTGGATAATTTCTACACTGGCAATAAGCGCAACGTTCTCCAATGGCTCGACAATCCAAAGTTTGAATCAATTCGTCACGATGTCACCGAACCCATTCGCCTCGAAGTAGACCAAATTTATCACCTTGCTTGTCCGGCTTCTCCCGTTCACTACCAATACAATCCCGTCAAGACGATTAAGACTAATGTTATCGGGACGTTGAATATGTTGGGATTGGCAAAACGAGTTAAAGCTAGATTTTTTCTTGCTTCGACTTCTGAAGTTTACGGCGATCCCGAAGTTCATCCCCAGTCAGAAGACTATCGCGGTAACGTAAATCCGATTGGCATCCGTGCATGTTACGATGAAGGAAAGCGAGTTGCAGAAACTCTCGCTTATGACTATAATCGCCAAAATGGTGTTGAGGTAAGAGTCGTACGCATCTTTAACACTTATGGGACAAGAATGTTGCCGAATGATGGGCGCGTTGTGAGCAATTTTATCGTGCAGGCACTGCAAGGAAACGCCCTCACGGTTTACGGCGATGGTTCTCAAACCCGCAGTTTTTGCTATGTTTCCGACTTGGTTGAGGGATTCATTCGCTTGATGAATAGCGATCGCAGCGAACCCGTTAATATCGGCAACCCCGGAGAATATACCATTTTGGAACTGGCCCAAACCATTCAAAATATGGTCAATCCCGAGGCAGAACTCAGTTTTAAACCCCTTCCCCAAGACGATCCCAAGCAGCGACAGCCGGATATTACCCGGGCTCGAGAATGGCTGGGATGGGAACCCACCGTCCCCCTACAAGAGGGATTGAAATTAACCATCGATTATTTTCGCGATCGCCTTGCCGAAGAGGGAAAAATAGGTCAGAAATGAATTAGCATCTTTAAAGCCAATTTATCATCTCTAGCATCTATCGCCTTACTTGCAATTTTTTGAGGATTTCAGATCATGCGCGTTTGTGTCATTGGAACCGGATATGTCGGTTTAGTCACGGGAGTTTGCTTATCCCAAATCGGACATAATGTCATTTGTATCGACAATAATGAAGAAAAAGTCAAATTAATGAAGTCCGGGCAAACCCCTATTTACGAACCCGGACTGGCCGATCTAATGACCTCTTGCATGAAGTCAGAACGGCTAGAATTTAGCACGGATCTCGCTCATGGGGTCGAAAATAGCGATATTCTCTTCATTGCCGTGGGAACGCCAGCTTTACCTACGGGGGATAGCGATACCCGCTATGTGGAAGCCGTAGCCAGAGGCATCGGCTCTCACCTCAAACACGGTTACAAAGTGATTGTCAATAAATCCACCGTTCCCATCGGTTCCGGGGATTGGGTGAGAATGATCGTCCTCGATGGCATTGTCGAACGGAAAAAAGCAGAGGGAGATAGCAATCCCGAAGATATTCAAGCAGAATTCGATGTAGTCAGCAACCCGGAATTTTTGCGAGAAGGATCGGCAGTATTCGATACCTTTAACCCCGATCGCATTGTTTTGGGGAGTAACAACCAAAAAGCCCTCGATATGATGGCGGAACTTTATCAACCCCTCGTCGAACGCACTTTTGGGGAAGAAGAATACAAAAGTTTACCCCCGGTTCCCGTGGTGATGACGGATCTGAACTCGGCTGAGATGATTAAGTATGCCGCGAATTCTTTCCTCGCTACCAAGATTAGTTTTGTCAATGAAATTGCCAATATTTGCGATCGCGTTGGTGCGGATGTGGTGCAGGTCTCCAAGGGCATCGGTTTGGATTCTCGCATCGGCTCGAAGTTTTTACAAGCGGGTTTGGGTTGGGGGGGATCTTGTTTCCCCAAAGATGTTTCTGCACTGATTCATACCGCCGACGATTACAATTACGAAGCAGAACTCCTCAAGTCTGCCGTTAATGTTAACAAGCGCCAACGCCTCCTCGTATTGGAAAAACTCCAGCAAGAAATTAAGATTCTTAAGGGAAAAGTCGTAGGTTTGTTGGGATTGACCTTTAAACCCAATACCGATGATATGCGAGATGCACCCGCTTTAGATTTAATCGAACAGTTGCATCGCTTGGGTGCAAAAGTGAAGGCTTACGATCCAATTGTCTCGCAAACGGGGATGCGCCACGGCTTGGCCAATGCGATCGTGGAAACAGATCTCGAACGTTTGGCCGATGGCTGTGATGCTCTAGTTTTAGTGACAGATTGGGAACAATTTGGTAAGCTCGACTACGAGAAAACGGCTAAGTTAATGAGCAATCCGGTTATTATTGACGGTCGTAACTTCCTCGATCGCGAAGCCGCCGAAAAAGCGGGTTTCCGTTATGTTGGCATCGGTCATTAAGTCCTCTCTGTAAAAAAGGTTTGCTACAGAGCAAACCTTTTTTACAAACTTTAGTTCTCTATCGGTCAATTGTTTTTTTATTCCGGAGAAGAATTCCCTTCCAAAAACTTTAAAATTCCCCGTTCGAGTTGGGGAGATAACTGAATGGGAAGATGGGACGATCGCAAATTCAAGTCTCGTTGGGGGAAAGGAATCTCAATACTTTCTCCCGTCAATAACTCCTCAACGCGGAAATAGAGATCGCTTTTAAGAATGATTTGACGACTGGGATCGGCACTCCAAACTAATAACTCAAAATCCAAAGAATTATCGCCAAATCCCATAAAAATCACGCTGGACGAGGGAGAATCGAGCACCTCTGGATGTTCGCTTGCTGCTTGTAATAAAAGTTCTTTTACCCGATTGAGATTGCTGCCATAAGCGACACCGAGGGGAATATGCAGACGGGAAACGGGATTAGAATGAGTCCAATTAATCACCTCATCTTCCAATAAGCGGGAGTTGGGAATAATAATCGAAATTTTGTCCAAAGTTTGTAAGATAATGCTGCGCGCGCCAACTTCTTCCACCGTTCCCATTTGCGTTTCCAGTTCGATAAAATCTCCCACCTGAATCGAACCCTCAAATAATAAAACTAAACCGCTTGCGAAGTTCTTGGCAATATCTTGAAAACCCAAACCAATCCCCACACCGACCGCACTTCCGAAGAGGGCAAGGGAACTCAAATTAATGCCCCAAATTTGCAAAACGATAATACTCCCGACAAGGAGCAAACTATAGCGTAAGAGGACGGAAATCACTTCCTGTACGCTGCGTTCGATGCGGGTGAGTTGTAGCAGTCGGGTTCGCACTAATTTCATGGCAATGCCAACGGCAACAAATGTCCCCCAAAGCATCAATAATAACAGAGTTAGATCGATGATAGAATAGGAGCGATCGCCCAGAGTGACAAAGGCCGAGGTAAAACTAATCCGTAAAATCTCGCGAATATCGTAACTCCATTGACGAGAAAGGGGAAACAGATCGGCAATCGAAAAAACAACGCTTCCCCATAACCAAGCCCGGATTAACAACAGGGTTAATTTGAAAAATAAAGTCGAATTAGAGGGGCCTTCCCGATCGCCTCGCCGCGCTAGAATCTTTCCGAGAATATAGTTCCACAAGCGCCCGATCGCCCAATGTAAAGCGATCGCCCCTAAGACGATGGCCACCCCCAAAATAATGCGATTTCGCAAATATTCCGGCGTTTTTTCTCGCTGGGCCTCTCGTAAAAATTGCTGAAGCCGTCGTGCCCAAAATTGTGCTTGTTCTCTGGGGGTTCCCCCTTCTCGTAAATCTTTCGCCGTGACTGTTAAAAGATAGCGATCGCCGATGCGAATCACCACGGAATTCTCTCGGCTTTCGACGACAACTTCAGACGGATCTTGGGACTCAGCAGCCTCTTTTAAGCGATCGCTAATGGATTGGGCGCGATCGTCCGCCGCAAACTCTTCAAAGGGTCCGACTTCAAACACCACGCGACCATTGAGAACGACCGGAACTTTGGCCGTATTGGCAAAAACCGGAAAAAAGGAGAGACAAAAGACCAGTGCCATTGCCACTCCCATTCGTTTTAAGAAAACCGCGATCGCTTTATTTTGTAACAGTCTCAACATAACCTAACTTTTCTTGCCAACTTTGCCAAAACGTCGCTCTCGTTGTTGATAATCGATCAAGGCTTGGTGGAATGCTTCTCGGTCAAAATCCGGCCAGGGGGTTTTGGTCACATAAATTTCCGCATAAGCCATTTGCCAAAGCAGAAAATTACTGATGCGCATTTCTCCACTGGTGCGAATCAACAAATCCGGGTGAGATAAATCGTGGGTGTAAAGATGATTCTCAAAAATTGCCTCATCGATCGCCTCGGGTTCGACTTCTCCGGCTTTCACCTTCTCGGCGATGGCCCGACAGGCTTGTAAGATTTCCTGTCGTCCTCCATAATTGGTCGCGACGTTAAATTCTACATCCCGGTTATGTTGGGTATCTTCCATCGAACGGGCAATCTCGTCTTGCAAGGAAGGGGGAAGGGCTGCCAAATTGCCGACAAAACGAATTCTGACATTTTCTGCCATCATTTCCGCCAACTCTCGCCGCAACACCTTCTCGAAGAGGGTCATGAGAAAATCTACCTCTTCCACAGGACGACCCCAATTTTCCGTCGAAAAAGCATACACCGTCAAAGCGGGAATGCCCCAATCCTTGCAACAGCGCAAGAGATCCTTCAACGCATAAACGCCTCGCTGGTGTCCCATAATGCGCGGCATCCCTTGGCGTTTGGCCCAGCGACCATTACCATCCATAATTGCGGCGACATGCTGGGGCAAGCGATCGCGATCGAGATCGGCAGGCAATAATTCTAACGACGTTTTCTGTTTGACAATCATGGAATTTTCCCGGTGAAGATCCAGCCATAGACTACTTTTATCGAATGAACCCCAATAGGAGAGGTCATTTTTCGGGGGTTTGTTCGTTTTTGCAACAAATCTTCACGATTATACTAAAAGGCGATCGGTAACGGGTCATCGATAATAATCTTGTTACCCGTCACTTTTGAAATATGCTCATTCAATGGTATCCCGGCCATATCGCTAAGGCCGAGCGACAACTGAAGGAAAATCTCAAGCGTGTGGATGTGGTTTTAGAAGTCCTCGATGCGAGGATTCCCTTAGCCACGCAACACCCGCAAGTGTCGGGCTGGATTCAATCTAAACCCCGCCTCCGCATTCTCAACCGCATGGATATGATTCCCTCGTCTCTACATCGCGCTTGGTGCAGATGGTTTGAGGAACGCGAAGAAACTTTGTTTTTAACGAATGCCAAACAGGGAACGGGGGTAAAAGCAATCGCCAAAGCCGCGCAAAAAATGGGCGAAGGAGTCAACCAACGGCGGCGCGATCGCGGCATGAAACCCCGTCCCGTTCGAGCCGTGGTCATCGGCTTTCCCAATGTGGGTAAATCTGCCTTGATTAACCGTTTGGTGGGGCGTAAAGCCGTGAAAAGCGCCCGACGTGCGGGGGTGACGCGGCAATTGCAATGGGTGCGAATTTCCGAGGAAATCGAGCTTTTAGATGCTCCCGGAATTATTCCTTGGCGTTTGGAGGATCAAGACAATGCTGTGAAATTAGCAATTTGTGAAGACATTGGGGAGGCTTCTTATGAGAATCAGTTGGTGGCGGCGACGTTAATCGATCTTTTAAAAGCAGAAGGTTACAACAAGTTATTGGCCGATCGCTATAAATTCGACCCGACAGAGATAACAGGCGAAGAATATATTTACGAAATTGCTGGCGATCGCTATCGTGGCGATATGGAACGAGTTGCCGTTCTGCTTTTAAACGATTTTCGCAAGGGCACTATGGGACAAATTCCCCTAGAACTTCCGCCTCTCTCTCCCTAAATTTATCCTTTCTTAATCTAGTCTAACCCTAATAAAGTATCGAAGACGGGTAAAAGCTGTTAGAAATTATACTAATTTAGAAA
>JBCCVR010000246.1:0-8426 GCA_039194995.1 Cyanobacteria bacterium P01_E01_bin.42
CAGAAGAAAATATCGATTTTCTTCCTTCTGTAGTTTTTTGATACTTGATAACTTGCAAAATCCTCTATCCATTATCCCCACTCCATTTTCTGGTGTTTTCTCTATCGTTTCATCTCCATATTTACTATCATGTCCTTGACCAAAATGAATTAATATTCCTCCTGGTTCTTCTGTTAGTAAATTTACACCTGCAAATAATTTTACCTGATGAAAACCTTGATTCCATAATAATTTACTTGTTAGTGTCACTATTGTTGAATCCAATGAAAACAATGCTAATTCATCTTCTTGACATTTCTTGGCTTTTTTTAATTTTTTTCTTAAATCCACAAAGAGATTCCAAAATATTATTGAATCTCTTTGTTTACTTGCCTTAGAAAATGTTGATATGTCTAGTTTTATATCTCTAATATTCAATCTTTTAAACATACTTCTCATACTTGTTTGACTTTGATCGAGTACAAAACCGAGCCATATTGATACAAACAAAAAACTATTTAGCACTGGGTAATCATCTTGAGGAATTTCTCTCAGACTTTCTTTGACAATCTTGGGAAAATTTGATATCATTCTGTTGATTATTTGAAATTTGTTAGCCTCTATTTTATCAAATCAGAGGCTTTTTTTCTCAAATATTTTCTATCATTCAACACTTTTGCAAGGAATTGCTTCCTCTACACATTGACTTGCCCGTGAATATTCGGCGAAGATATAAAGCAGAAATGTTGAATAAATACATTTAGACTAAACGAAAAAAGGTACAAGTATCCTATCAAAAGTTAATTTCAATGTTGGATAATAAGTTCTTCAAACCAATGAACATAACTGATTTTTTCAGACATAAAAGCCTGCAAATACCAAAGTTTATCTAATGTTTTCTTGCCAAATTCTTTTGGTATTCTTACCAATTTTAATATCACATCAGCAATTAAGCAACTATATATTTGAATTGCAATTCCATTGGGATCTCTTGGTGCGCGTTCCCTAGGCGAGGAAACCTCGCCGGGGTCGCACCGCTTTTTAGTAATTAACTTGTCCAGTTTTAAGTGCATTTTCAAGAATTTCCAGAGGAGTTCTATTTGCCGACATGAACAATAATATTCTCCTATTTCTTGATTACTTACTCCTTGTTCTCCGGTTACAGGCAAATTGCTGACTAAACGAAATTCTGATTTATCCTCATTTTCTAGATCGCAAAATATCACCATTCTCACTTCAACTTGTTCTTCTCCTGTCCCGATTAAAAAATTACCGTTTTCGAACATTTCTATCTTGATATTATTCTTTATTCTTAAGATAAAATACTGATTTTCTTTGTCTTTAAGTCTCTTGATTCGCGACAGCTTACAAAATCCTCTATCCCAGAAATGTTGAATGATAGAGGGGGCATTTTCTAAGTTATCGGGGACAAAGCCAAGAGATCTTAGTGCTCCGAGTTGTAAAGCACATCCCAATCGATTATAATCCTCACTCCGCTTGTTGATTAAGTGTAAATCAGAAACTGTCAGCGTAAAAAATGTAATGATTTCATCTTCTGTGGGATGGGGTGGAAAAGAAGATAATTGCTCTCTTTCTGCTTTTGTTAAAAATTGTCCTGGCATTTGCGATTAATCTTCAAGTTCTATCAATTCAACGGCTGCTTCGAGATCGCGATCGCATGGAGAACAATACCGACGGGTTGTTTCGAGATTTTCGTGTCCGGCTAACATCACAACCTTTTCCAAACTGACTCCAGCATCAATTAGGTTCTTACAAAATGTATGTCGGAGTTTATGAGGAGTAACGTTCTCTAATTCGGTATGAGCGACGTATTTTTGAAACATACTTTCAACTTCTCTGGGAGTCATGTGTCCTCTTTGTCCTTGAAAAATGGCTTCTTTTCGTTCTTAATTGTGATGATATCCCAATGCTTCTAAGGCTTGACGAGCATCTTTATTGAGAGGAATTTCTCGTCTTTTTTCTCCCTTTCCAATTCTGACGATTAAATGTCCTTTTCTTGATGTTATACCAATTCCAGAAAGTAGCTAGATAGTCAAAGCCCTGAAATGAAGGTGCATCAGTAACCGATCTTAACTAAGTCTCTAGTTACTTTTTATAAATGGTATTATCTTAATATCAATCCACATCAGATGACATAACTCTGAGACTCGCAGTCCGGTATTGAGGAGTAACTTAATCTACGATTAATAGTTTTAGGCTTGAGTAAGAGAACTTCATTCAAATAATGCTTGTAGTCTCGCAAATCTGTTGGGGTAATTTGCGCTGGACTGAATTTTTGATTATTTTTTTGTTCGAGCCATTTGACAAAATAGTTCAAGTCACATCGATAATTGTTGACTGAGTCCCGCATCGACTAACTTTTTATCCAACTCTCGTGCCGCCCGATTGTTCCATACAAATTAGCCAGCAATGTTCTCAATGCGGCATTTGTCCGTTGTTCCAATGATGAAAGAGAACCCGTTCGACAGGAGATTGTCGTTCCGGACTCACCAGCGCAATGAGTCCGGGAAAGGTTTCCCTCATGGGCTGGAAGTTTGTCTGTACCGTTGGCAGCGCATTCGTGCCGAACACTCTCATCATTCTTTGCCGCAGCCAGCGAGAAAATGGGGTGACATAAATTATCAATAAAATTACCAGCATTAACAGACCCGCGATCGCGCCATGTAGGGTTCCTTCATCAATATTCAATTGCTTCTGCAACCCGGAGAACCTCTGCCAAAAGAAGGTCGTCAAACCATCAGAAATAATGCTGAATACTAATGTTCCGATCGAGAAATAAGTCAGAAAATTTTTAGTGGGATCGGTGAGAAGCTCCACAATGGGATTGCGTCGATTCATTTGTACGTTTCTCCGTCAGATGAAATGAGTTGGTAAATTTAAGTAGCAAAAATCTAAAATTAATCTGATTTTAACGAGAGCCAAACCGCTAAATTTACTATTCTTATGAATCTATCTGCAAATTCGAAAAGCAATTGTCAATTCGATCCATGCCCGATGAAGTTTATACGGTCATCACTTTTTCTCCGGTTCAAGGTTTTATCGAAAAATCCCGCAAATTGCGAGATTTATACGGAAGTTCTTTTCTTTTATCCTATCTAGCCGATGCAATTTGCAATGGGGCAAGGGATTATTTGGGCGGCGATCCCGTTATTTCTCCCGCCCGAGTTAATGTCACCCTCGGTACGCCCAATCAGATCGTCGTGCGGGGGGAGTTTCCCGAAGCCGAGGCTCGCAAGGTGTTTCTCAAGGCTTGGAAAACAATTGCGAGGGCTTGTCAGTCGTGGGTAGAGCAACAGTGCGACGAGTGGATGAGGGAGTGTTGGGAACGTTGGGTGCGGTGGGGGCTTCGCCAGAATCGCGCCAACGGCAAGCCCGCCTATCCGTGGTACGACGATTGGCAGAGGTGGGAGCGACACGCTTGGGAGTTTTTTTGGGCAACGGGTGCGAGCATTAGCGAAGCTCGGAAGAATCTCAATGAAATCAAGCGCGCCCGGGGATGGACGGGAGTTAATTGGATTGGAGAAAGTTCGACGCTTTCCGGGGCAGATGGCGTAGCTTATCCTGGGATGAGTTTGTGGACGGGCAAGCGAATTGAAAGTCAGGTGGGAACGGGGTGGAATGAAGGGGTCAAGCGGGAGGAAACGAGGGAGTTTTATGCCCTCTTAAATGAGAAGATCGGGGGTGATGGGGCGATTATCGATCCGACGGAAGAGTTGAGCATTCCCGAATCGATCAAGCGCTTGATTACCCTTCCAGAAGTGGCGCGATCGACGAGCATCGATTTTCGGGAACTGCCCAAATCTTTTCGAGACTTAAGTAAGATTGAAAGTTGGGCGGGTTGGTTTCAAGGAGATGGCGATAAGGCTGGAAAATATTTGCAGAACTTAGAAGAGCAAGGGATTGATGAAGCGGAAGGATTGCACGAATTCAGCCGCATCATGCGGGAATGGGGGGTGCAAACGCTGAACGACAAATTTCCCGCAGGGTTGGGGCGTATTATCTATGCGGGTGGGGATGACTTTTTGGGAGTTTTCTATCGCAACGATCGCCAACTTGCCCCCGCAGAGTGCCTGCAATGGTTTTACGGGTTTCCGAGGGAGGTCTGGCCCGCTCCCGATACGACGGTGACTCGAGGGGAGTCGGATTTGCAGTTTATCAGCGCCAGCATCGGCTTTGTTTGGGCGGCGGGGGGCGTTCCCCAACGGGACGTGCTGCAACATTGCAAGGAAGCCGAAAGAGCGGCAAAAAGCCACGGGCGCGATCGCATTGCTTTGCGAATACTCTTTAATGGGGGCAATCATCTCCAGTGGGTTTGTCCGTGGCGCTTTTTGGAGCGAATTTTAACGGGGTATCGCGATCGCGACGGCGGGCAAAATTGGGGGCATATTTATTCAGATATAGCGACGTTGGAAGCGCGTCATGCTTTTAGCAAGGAGGATGCGTCCATTGCGGGCAATCTCTTTACTCGAATCTACTTTCCCGACTGTGCGGACATTTTCGCTTTGGAGAATTGGTGGAATGTTTCGGAACAAGAATGGTGGACGAGAAGCGATCGCGCCGGAATTTTGGGCGACCTCGAAACCTTGCTCGATGATAAAGAGGAAGAAGAAATTAAAGACATTCGCAAGGATTTACAAGGATGGTTTGAGGGTTTGGTTCGGGAGAGCGATCGCCAGTATCTTCCCAAAATCAATACCGCACTCAACAACTGGATTATCAATTTAGCGAAGGTAGGTTTTCATCTATGCAATTAACCGAATCTCAATCCACAACGCCAGAACAAGCCGATCGTCCTCCTTTTCAATATCTCGTTATTATCGAACCCTTGGGACTGTTGTACGGGAGTGCGGGGCGCTTTCTCTCGCCGGAAAATCTCGTCGGGCGATCGGGTCAAAAATTTCCCCCTTCAGCAACGGCACTGTCGGGAATTTGTTCGGCGGTACTGTCTGCGGAAAAGTCGGAGGGTGAGGAATGGTCGCCAGAGTTTCGCGATTTGCAACTGGCGGGGCCGTTTTGGGCGTGGGGCGACAAGCCGCAAAATTTCTACGTTCCCACTCCTTTCAATTGTTGGGTAAAAAACGAGAAAATTAAGTACCGCTTGCAGTGGCAGCCCGAGCCGGTGGGAAAATGGCAGGTCGATCCGCAGGAACTCCCCACGCGCGAGAAGGAGGAAAATCCACCCGTGGGGAAATTTAGGAAGGGAACTTGGCTGGCGATCGAGTCTTGGCGGGACTTGGAAGGGGAGACCCCGCCCGCGATCGCGGAATCGCCATGGAAATTTATGCCGCACTTGCACCCGCGCTTGCAGGAAGATGGGGAGCGGGTGGTAGATGCGGATAGCGATCGCGGTAGTCTCTTTCTGGAAAATGCCGTACAACTCAATCCGGATGCCTGTTTGATCTATCTGTCCAATACAGAAATTAAAACGGGATGCTATCGTTTTGGCGGAGAGGGGCATTTGGTCGAGTTGCGTTGCGAAAAGATTGGCGAGTCAGTGCAGGACTTATTGCGAGAGCCGATTGGCAAGAGTTTTGCCCTCATTACACCAGGGATTTGGGGATCGAATGACTATTCCTATCGCGCCCCCAAACAAAACAAACAGGGGGAACTCCTTTGGGGAGAAATTCCCGTGGAGGCGCTTTTAACGGAACGTCCGATTCCCGCGCGCTACCGTCGGGGCGATCGCAATTCCGGGGTCGGCGTATCCGCTCGCCTGTCTCGAGGTCGCTATGCCATGCCTGCGGGTAGCGTTTGCGTGCTGGAGCGACCGTTAGAGCGCTCTTGGCAAGACTGGCCGGATGCGTGGTTTCCCAAGGAAGGCACGACTTTTAAACGGTGGGGGAGTGCGTTATCGCTACCGCTTTCAGTCACCAGTCACCAGTCACCAGTCACCAGTTAATCCATTACCATTATTCAAGATGTACAAAAAAGGTTACGGTATCATTGAAACCCTTGCACCCCTTCACGTCGGGGCTTCGGCGGGGGAAGAAACGGGAAATCTGAATTTGATTTTCCGCGACCAATTCACGCGCACGGGAATGATTCCAGGGAGTTCCATTCGCGGTCGCTTTCGGGCAGATTCTCGGCAGACAGAGGGAGGCGATTGCGATCGCTGGTACGGTCGTCAAGCTCGACCGAAGGACGCGGCGAGTGCCGATAATCCCGAGGGCGATTCTCGTTCGACAGAACCAAGCCAAGGCAATACCTCGGAAGGATTGGTTAAGTTTGAATATGCGTCGTTGCTGTGGCTGCCGATCTTCTGTCCTGGACAGCCGATCGTTCGGGTTACGTCTCCTGCTTTATTGAAGCGTTACGAGCGGTTGATGGGGACTAAAAATGAAAATAAGCATCAATTTAAGCCTTATAGTTATTGCCAGTTTGCCAATGCGACCGTTCCCAATAATAAGCGCTTGTTTTTCAATTTGGGCTTTTTGACGTTGCAGCAAGAAGATAAAAAACTCGAGAATTTTTTACCCGATGCGATCGCAGACCGGGAAGATTATTTACTCGTCGTGGTTAGGGATACGGAAATCGGCACGATTCACGATATGGGGTTATATCGTCAGAGTCGGGTTGCGTTGGATGAGGAGGAAAAGATTAATAAAGGCAAGGGTTTTTTTAATGTAGAAGCGTTACCGGAAAAGACGATTCTGGTGTTTCCTATTGCCATTAAACCCCAAAAGCTCAAGGAAAATGGCAAAGGCGCGCATGAATTGGAAACGCAGGACGGGGGAGGTGAAGGCGATCGCCAAAATGGAGACAGTGCGAGCAAACAAAATGAGTCCGATCCTTGGCCCGAGTTTCTCAAAGAGTTTAATGAAGATCCGGAGTCCGAACGGGAGGAAAAAAATCAAAAGGAGTTATATTTTGGCGGTTTGGAGTCTGTAGGATTTGGACGCGCGAATGTGACGTTAAAGCAAACGGTTTAGGTTGCATTTTTCCATTGGTGTAAATTTTGAAAAATCAGGAGAAAACTCATGGCTAATAATAAGAAACACAAGAAACACCCCAAGAAGAATAATCCTGCCAACCCTTCGCCAAACCGAGGGAGTTCGCCGCCACAAAAATCGCAGGAAAAAAAGGTAAAAGCGGAATCATCGGGCAATTCGGGCAGTGACGGGAAAGAGCCTGTAGAAGATGCTTGGCAGCCTTACAATTTGGATCATTACGCTCAGGATTTGGTCATTCAGTATCGAGATAAGAACGTTCTCGGCGAGTCTCATAAAATGCGAATGACGGTGGCTTATGGGTTAGAACGATTTTGGGGGGAACCGTTTCGCCTCGAGCAGCAAAAGGAAGGCGATAAGGCTGCCTACTGGCGATCGGTGTGGGATGCGGTAGCTGAGAAAATTTTAAAACCGGCGGGGATTATTTTACCCAATCGGCAAGTTGAGGGTGACGATCCCGATGAGATTCGAGCGATCGCTGAAGAAATTTGGCAGATGGCTGACGGGGAAGTTGCTTTAATGGTGTTGACTCAGTTTTGCGATTCTTTGGTCTGGTGGGCGCAGCGTTATAAAAAGCGATGATGGCGAGTCATTCCCGATTATTCAATAATTTCTTGGGCTGGACAAAATGTTGGTAGGGGCGTATGCGATACGCCCTTTTCCCAGATCGTCAATCAATCGATTTGCACAGTTTATGATTTTATCGTGAGTTTGGGCGCAAGCGTTGCGCCCCTACGGCGAAAATTTACGATTCCGGCGATCGCTTTTAATTGGATGAATTGAAAACCATAAATATTCATGTTGGTAGGGGCATATCGCATACGCCCTTTTCCCAGATCGTCAATCAATTGATTTGCACAGTTTATGATTTTATCGTGAGTTTGGGCGCAAGCGTTGCGCCCCTACGGGAAAATGATACAATGGAGGAATGCCATCGCGTCTACCATGAAATACGACCCCGAAATTCATCATCGCCGTTCTATTCGTCTCCAAGGGTATGATTATTCTCAACCGGGGGCTTATTTTGTTACGCTATGCACTTATCAAAAACAATGCTGGTTTGGAGAAATTAGCCACGGTCAAATGCACCTCAACCAAATTGGTAATATTGTAGTCCGAGAATGGTTGAAAACCTCTCAAATTCGTCCGACCTTCAAACTAGACGAATGGATCGTGATGCCCAATCATTTACATGGTATTGTTTGGATTATAGAATCAGAAACAAAAGCGATCGCACCAAACAATTGCGATCGCACAAGACAAAAACAGAAAAAATTGACCCGTCCGAGAAATTCGTTAGGATCGGCGATCGGCGGATTTAAAGCCAGCATTACCAAACAAATCAATCAATTCCGTCACAATACAGCAATTCCGATTTGGCAACGCAATTATTATGAATCGATCATTCAAGATGAAAAAGCACTAAATTCAATTAGAGAATATATTAAAAATAATCACGAACGTTGGCAAGAAGATCCA
>JBCCVR010000247.1:0-8303 GCA_039194995.1 Cyanobacteria bacterium P01_E01_bin.42
AAGAGACGGGCGATCTATCCGAACAAAATATTACAACCTTTCATCTCTATCCCCTAGTAATTGCGGGTTTCACAACAATTCCCGATTATCCTAAAATTGAAAAATATGAACTTTTTGGGTTTTCATTGCTTGTTTTTTGTTGCAAGATAATGATAGGAACAGCAAGAAAAAAGGGTGTTAATTTTCTGTTCCTATCTCCACTTACTCGCTAATTGTATGGCTTACCTCGAAAATAGAATCGCTCAAATGGCAATGAGCCGGGACATTCTGAATGTAGATGAGTTCCTTGCTCGAACCAACATCCCCCGTTCAACTGGGTACAAGCTCTGGAATAATCACCTGCAATACCCCAGCAAGGAAAATACCCTGATTATCTGTGAATCGTTCCTGATTCAGCCCGGTGCTTTCCTTGGCTGCGTCTTTCCTCCAAAAGACGGAGATATCTAGGTTTCCAGTCTCATTGAATGAGATTATCATTAAGTCAGTCTCGTTCGATGAGACTGGCAACAAGATAGGCAATGTCCAGATGAGTAGAAAAACGAGGGAATAATGGAGAAGACCATGTATCATACAGGATACGTTTGATTTCTCCGCAACAACACTCTTATGGACTCTCAAACAGTTAAACAATTTATTAAGTTGTGTAAAATCCCCTCGGCGCACTTAGACCAAATAAAACTCTTGAGTAACAATAGCGCTCTCATTCTGGATTGCCTGTCTAGCGATGTTGCGTCTTGGCTAGTAATTAATCAGGAATTAATAGTTATGTCTATGGAAGAACTATTAATTCCATCGATAATTGTCAAGCTAAATGGTGGTTTCTTCTGGAAAGAATCTCTATCCAATTGCCCTAATACATTTGAATCCATGACAAGTACACTTCAATTATCCGACGCAGAGATGGATAATCTCGATCTATCTCATCCCGATCAAATCCTTAATACGTTGTACTCACTAGAGTCTCCTGTTTACATCACGGGAATGGACGAAGAGCAGACATTGTTTTACAATCCCGCAGTGCAGCAAGCGCTATCCCATGCTTCGGATGAAAGAATCCGGAATTGCTCTCTCGCTCTGAACTATCCTGACGAACTAAGACATCGGAATGATTTAATTAAAAAGGACAAAAATATCCCCAATTATGAATTCAAAGCTCTTCGCTGGGTAAAAGATGGAGAGATTTGGAGACGAAGGGAAATGGAATTCGTTTCCAATTTTGCATTTTGCGAATATTTAGGAATACCAGCAAGAGTCTGCATTCACAAGAACGCAACCCCATTAACTAAGATTTTCTAAGTTTCTGGATCGTCGTTATCAGAGGGATGCTGCAAGTTGTACTCCCGGCATCTCTCTAAAGCTCTGTACCATTCTACTAAAGAGAAATACTGCCCCTCTGGATCGACTATTTGATATAAAGCCTTTACTTCTGTCTTAGTTTTTAATTTACGTTGACCATTTTTAAACGATTGGAATTCTTCCCAAGTAAAATGAAACTCTCTCGTTCCCTCCGGTTCGCGAAGAAAACTCACTCTTTTTCTTAATATCTCTTCTGTTTTTGTCGAAATAGAAAGTGCAATCATTTCAGTAATCTTCATAGATACCCCCTGTCTGTCGATCTCTTCAAGAAGAGCATTGATTTTTCTCTCGTTATTTATTACTCTTTGCTCTATCCTTTCGTTTTGCTCTAGGATTTGATGTAGGCACTGCAATATTTTTTTTTGAGAAAGGTTATCGTCCTCCTCTACACAAACTTCTATTCCGGTATTTAGGATTTCAGTCAAAGCGTTCATATCCATCCTTAGCAGTTTGGCTAATCTCTCAAGAACCTCGATATCGGGACTCCCCTTCCCCTCCTTCCATCTCCTGATATCCGAGTTCCTGACCCCCAAAAGCCTAGACAGGTGACGCTCTGAAGTTGCCTTCTTTGACTCTGCCTTGCGAAGGAGAGAGACGAAACTTCGGTGTTTTGCTGGATTCATGATGACTGACTGAACCTAATCGCTTCACTATTGGTTACAGTCTATCCCGTTTTTAGAAAGAAATTGACAAAAAAGCAAAATGTCCTATGATGAATTTATTAGATTCATTTTTGAGTCTTTTAACTTCATCTTTCGAGAGTGCGTGCAGGAGATGCCGACCTTGGTTGTCTTTCAAGTCAAGCATTGTAGAAAGTTTAGTTTCTCCCGATCGCCGTAGTTAATTAACTAGCCCGTCCCATTCTCCCCGGAGGTGCGCCATGTGGCTTTCCTAGCTAAATGTGATTTTTCTTAACCACCAGATCGCGATCGCGTTTCCGTTTTTCTGCGATCGCTTTTCTCCCAGAGATCGAATTGTGTGCAAATTGCTTAGGACAAAAGAATAATGCCAGAACAACACGTCTCTCCCGAATACGTCCCCAAAGGTCTCGCTCAATACCTTTGGGAGCAAATAAATCGGGGGGTTTCTTCATTTGAGCTTCTCGCCGACCGAGGCGACCTGTACCCCCAAGAGGTCGGGTTTGAAATTTCTCCTCTACACGAAGAAGGGGAAAGTTTGCATCTTTATCTCACCCGAGATCGCGCCGTTACTCCCGTAGACCGCCAAGGGCAAAAACTGACTCCTCTGACCGAAAAGGAATACGAGGAACTCGATCCCAGAGACCAGCAGCGCTACACCCCCAATCCCGCTAGAGGGGATAATCTTCCTGAAACCATTCTCATGATTGAGACTGCGGACAATGACAACAACCCATCTTGAAGAAGACGTAAAGGAGGTTCTAGATGAATTCCTTTGCTGCCAAGAACAAATAGAAGGATCTTTCGGGGAGGAATTGAAGGCGATCGCCACTAATCTGGAGATTGCCACAGATCGAGCGAGGGAGGGAAATGGCTCCGTCTTTCTTCGGCTATTGATGGCAGAGATCCCCTCAGAAGACTTGAAAGAGCCTTATTTTCTCGGAGTAACAGCAGATCTCTCACTAGAGAAATGCTTTGCTACTTTTTCTTATCGCGATGTCCGTTTTAAAGTCTTTTTTGCCCCTCGGGTTGGGGAGCAATGGCGGATTGAGATTGCAGGAGATCGCGATCGCGTTGCTGATAGAGGCTCGCTTTGGGGGGTTCTCGATTGCGTCTGCGCCCAAATCCAGTTAAACGAGCAAATTCATGAGGGGTGATCGCCGGATGAGTCCCTAAATTTAAGGAGAAATTATGACCAATCAAGCACCAGATCCTGAAACCTCGGACAACAATAAACCCTGCGGCGAATTTTACGACTATTTTTTGGAAATAGACACCAATAAATTTCGCCTTACTATTACCCGTATCGGCAAGACAAATATCCAAGTCTCTTTGACTCCACTCAATGATACTGACGATGCCGTTGAGTTAGAAATCACGGTAGACAAAATAAAGGTTTCTTGAATCCATAATGTGCAAAGCCAAGGGGCATCGTTACTGTTTTAAAGGACATTCAAATCATGATACCTAAAACTATTCGTTACGGTCATACCCATTCATTACCCGGATATCGAAACGATCGCCTTGATATCGAGGCCAAGGTCGAAAACTGGGAAGATGTAGACCAATGTTATATTTTTCTGAAAAAGAAAGTAAGAGAGATGTTAGGGGCTTCGTTTGACGGCGATCCGCGAGAGCAATTAGCGGAAGAAGTAACCACTCTCAACGAGACAATTGCCAATCGAAAAGCAGAGCTTTTGGAGATCGGGCGCAAACTTGTCGATGTCCGAGAGAAGTCTGATGTGGCTTTGAAACATCTCAAGAAGATGTCCCAATACAAGAAAGTTCGCGTAGCAATCAAGAATGAAGAGGAGGATCTTTATAGTTTAAAAGCAAAGGCTGAGGGTGAAGACTTTTCTCTAGATATCGACGATTTCACGACATTTGTTTGCTCTTCTGTTGATGCTATCAATACCGTCCTCGATAGCCTTAAACAAGAAGTTCCTCCTACCAATTCAGAACAAGCTCAAGGTAGTAACAATCCCTCTACTTTTGAGTTCGGCATCTCCCAACCTCACACGGCAAACGAGATGGATGAAGGGGCAAGGCGTTGCTGTGGTGGGAGTTGCGATGAGGATGGCGCATGGGGCGACGAGGACGAATGGGATGATGACCCGCTTTAAAGGTGGAAAGCGATCGCCAGACAATGCGATCGCCTTTTAATTTATTCTTCTTCTTTTTTCTTATCTTCAATTGTTAGCATCTCGTCAATAGTTAAATTAGGATTTTTGGTCAACTCTCGTGCCCAGTTCCTTAGATGAACAAGGGTAGAAAAGTCACTTTTTATAAGTTCGCCCTTCTTTGCTGCCGAGAGTGTTCGCCGATCAACTTTCCATCCTTTGACCAAAAGTCTTTCATAAGCGGCATTTACCGACAAATTCTCAGGCCAATAGTCCCCAAAGTTCACGTAGCAGCGCATATCTATTTCTCTACTCTTTGCGCTATTCATACCATTTGTAGCGAGTATTACGTTAATCACTGTACGTTTAATCTTTAACGTCTTGCTTTTACGTTATTGTAACACGTTTTAGAAAAACTTCTGCGTTGACGTTGTACGTCAACGTGCTATACTGGAAAACAAGGAAACGGAAGCCGCGCTCCGCAAGCCCAAAGTTAACCAAGCGAGGCATTCATAGAACCTTGAAAACCAAATACCCAAGAAGCACGACCAATGGAAGGATTACGACGTTTTCTGCAAGCTCTCGAATCTTTTGCCCAAGCCCACACCGGAGAGGGGTGGGCAGTGTTCCAGCCTGAGTCCGAAGAAGCCGCCAAGGAACTACGGAACATCGCCGACAATCGCTTGACCGCTCTCAAGGAACAATTGGCAGTCATTAAGCAAGAGATTGAAGCCGGGCACATCAATCGTGGATACACGGAGAAGAAGATCGCCGAAGTCCGCGAGCAATATCCCAATGCGATCGACTGGAGCTTGTTTGAAATCTAAAAAAACAGGCCATCGTTACAGCGATGGCCAGAACCTTAAAAACTTACTTCCATCCTACACCATGAACGAAATCAGCAACATGATGGGCATCCCTGCCGGTACCCCCGAAGGATTCCTGACTAACCTCGTTGTCTCCGTCCTCTCGAATCCCGACGCAATGGCCGGACTAGAGCAATTTCTCTGTCCCCACCATAACGCCGTGGATGTGGCCCAAGACGCACTGGATGCTTACGAGCATGGGCAACTTACCAAGTCCCAAGCCTCGCGAATCATTCAGATTTGCCTGCAAGAAGACGGCGAAAGTCCCCAAGACCTAGCCATGCAGGCACTCCAACTGTGGCGCGATGGGACATGGACAAAGGAGCGAGCAATGCGAGTCGTTCGCGCTGCCCTTGATGAATTCAAAGAGCATCCCGAAGCCTACTCCCAGACCGCGCCCTTTTCCCGAACCGCTCTGCCCCCGTCCGTCAAACAAACCGATGCCGAACTCCTAGAGCAATTGTTCAGCCTGTAAAGAAAACGGCGGCCACTCCGACCGCCTTTACTTGTCCCCTCACTGGAAAAGCCATGTTACTAGAAATCAGACGAGTTACCACTTCTGAGATCGAGTTCGAGACACTCGAAGAATTGATCTCAAAACTGAGTATCGACAATGAAAAGATCGCCCACAGTCTTTGGGATTTTTGCGAGTCTGGCGACCAGAAGAAACTCTCAGAAGATAGCGAAATTTTCTTAGAAAAATTGCTCGAACAAAACCGAGTCGATACAGAAACCTATCTCGAATGCGAAGCTAGGTCTGTTTAAATTTTGGGTTACTGCGATCGCGCTTGTCCATTTTTTCACCGCGATCGCTTTTCTTAACATCAATCAACGAGGAAAAATGAATCCCATTACTTACTACTGTGACAATTCTAGCACTCAATCCCTTTCAGAGAAATGGGGTAGTCGCTTGGAGAAAATGCCGACTCCAGCCAAAGAGTTTTTAGTTTCTTTAATCGGGAATGCTTTGTTCCTAAATTGCTCTGTTGTTGATATTGCAGAGAGTGTCATGGGAACGCCAAAGATTTGTTTCGTGTCAGGTTATGGGACAGAGGTAAGCCTTCTTCGACAGCTTTCTAACTATGACATGGCAAAAATCTTAGAGTTTTTCTCGACTGCGATCGCCGAAGATTATCGCAGAAAAGAACTTGAGAATCTGAACTAAAATCCTGCGATCGCGCTTCCTTTTGGAGTGCGATCGCGTAACAATTCAAAAAACATTGCAGAATTAAAGATGGACGATCTAACACAGACCTTACACGAAGTTGGCGAAGATTTATCAACCCAGATTTTATGCCATGTATCTGGAGATACCCTCTTGATTATCGTTAACGCTGCCAACAGAACAGAGTTCTCTTTGTCAATTGGCGACCTCGACTTAGAAGAACAGTTCACAGTGATTCGTCGCTCTCTAAAAATCGCTTCAATTATTTGGCGGCTGGATGGCGATCTAGCTGAATCTTTCGACAATGCCTTCAGAACAAAACCAAAAGATAGCGATATTTTTCAAGTTCAGGGATTTGTCAAAAATCACCCAGAAACTCGTTCTTCTCTCGAACATCTTCTGATTTCATGATCCGATCCAACCTAGCCAACTATGAGAAAGACAAAAAAAGTAATGGCAGCTTTGAAAGTTGCCGAATGCTTAAAAATCGATACTTCTAATCTTG
Source organism: Cyanobacteria bacterium P01_E01_bin.42 (assembly GCA_039194995.1). Lineage (GTDB taxonomy): Bacteria > Cyanobacteriota > Cyanobacteriia > Cyanobacteriales > Spirulinaceae > CCY15215. The sequence goes on from JBCCVR010000247.1 coordinate 6,651, forward strand.
CCAGTGCCGAAGAACTCTATGACATACTAACGGATCGTTCTTACTCTTGGGATACCAAAGAGAAAGAATGGAATTATGTCGAATCAAAACCACCCTCCGAAATCATAAAAGTCCGCGTCATGACTGGGGGAAAAGAAAGAACTGCAAGGCTAGGGGACGAAGTGGCAGAAGCATTAAAAGCGGCAGGTTTTCGAGCCTTAGAAACGTCTAAATTGTTTCCGTGCCGTCCTCCTAAGAAAAATGATTATCGCGTCTATATTGATTGTTTAAAAAATGACGACAATTAACACCACACTCAAATTTCGCGTCAAGGACGACTGCAAACGATGGGAACTCCCCATCCTGCGATCGGGCCGGTTAAAAATCGTCCGAGTCAAATGCAAGCCCCCCATCCAAGAGGGAATTCGCTGGCATCTGGAGATTGAGGGGGAGAAATCCGACTGCGATCGCGCCCTCGAACTCTTCGCGTCGGGCAATGCCGACATTGACCCATTACCTGCCGAAGCCTACGACAAAGGCGATCGGGTTCTCTTCTGTTCCCCACCGGGAGAATATTTTCCCACCAAGGGCTACGACGGAAGAGGGCGCGAGACAGGAATAAGCGTTGAAGCCAAGGTCACGGGCAAAGGAACATACAGCGCGGCAGGGCGAGGCATCGCCTTGGATATCGAGACAGACTTTCAAGCCTTCCCCCGCGAAGTCGTCTTGCTCGATAAAGGGAACCCAGAAGACCTCAAACCCGCCGAGCCGGAATTCAATTGGCGAAAATCGAACGATTCCCTCGGGGAAAGAGAATCTCTCTATTTTGGAGAAATTTTCTGTGGGTTTCTTGCTTACAAACCTAAATACTCTTGGGAGAGGCAAGCAATAGAGGGGATGAACAATAACTTGGTAGCTCTTTATTTGGCTGTCCAAGATGACAAACTTTTCTTCCCTCTAGAATACGATCCAGTGGCTTTCTTCTATGATTTTGAATCTGCCAAGAAATCAGAATTTGCAAGCAATTACCAACACAGTTTCTCTCTAGACTGCGAGTTACTGCCACCAGCCCTCGGTATCGTTTAGTAAACGCGATCGCGCTTTCTTTCGGGAAGTGCGATCTCTTTCTACTCTTGTCCCATAGGAAAAAATGCTGACCATAGAAAAACGTCCTCTAACTGCTGAAAAAGATCGCCTTTCTCTTCCTTCGAAGAAAGCACTGAAAACTCAACATTTAGAAGAATTAAGGAGGAGTGCGATCGATGAAGAAATCGCCCACCGAAACTTTAAGAGTTTAAGCGGTAACAATGCTTACGAATATTTAATGTATGCTCTTTCCGAGAAACATCGCCGTAATGGTGGAACTTTAAGAGCAGGAATCCTTAAAAAGTACAGTCACATTTATGACGGGGGTTGGTGGTGCGGTTCAAAAGACCCTGAAAACGGAGAGGATCGACTTTTTGGACAATTCAAGCCCGATAAGCGAAGAGATGATGAAGACGGCGATCCCATAAAATATGAAACACCCCCCAACTGTCAAACAGAACCCCTTTTTCTAGAACCCAGTCATAAAGCATGGAAGAAAATCGCCAAACGCTACAACATCCAACAGTATGGTAAAGAATTTAACGTTACCGATTTCTGGAATTGGATCAAAGTTCATCCCCAGATTCC
>JBCCVR010000248.1:0-8242 GCA_039194995.1 Cyanobacteria bacterium P01_E01_bin.42
AAACAGTAACGCTTTTTATGGTTAACCAGAACAAGCAAACATTACAAGCAAATCGTGTTTTTGGTGCGGATGGCAAATATTTCAAGATCGAAATTTCCCTCGACACCGGAATTGCAGGTTATGTGGCGAGAACGGGTCAACCTGCAATAGTTAACGATCCCTATCAAAATTCTTATTTTAACTCTAATATCGATCGCGAAACAGGGTTTCGGACGCATAATATTCTCTCCCTACCGATTATCGATCCGCAAAGTCATGAAGTGATTGCTGTTGTTCAAGCGCTCAACAAACTCAATAATGCTGAGTTCGATACTGAGGATCTAGAGAGGTTTGCGGATATGATGAATGCTCTCCAAGGTGTTTTACCTGACAGTATTGATGCGATACAAAGAAGTTTTACTTATCTTTAGTGCGATCGTGTTCCTCGCAAATTTCGGAATGTACGGCACTGATAGATGCTGGTTTGCGAAATTTGAACTCAACTATTGCTAATGGAGTTCGACTTCCCCCGCACCACTTCAATCCTGCAATATTCTGCACTCGCTAATAGTAAAAGCAAACTATTTAGATAGGGAAATAACCATCCCTTCAGTCGCTAAAGATGCTTTGGGGAAAATTGATTTTATTTTTTTGTCAATGCTATCGAGGTATTCATCATCGTGATCGGGGCTGTGTAAAGAAATAATGACTTCTTTAACACCAGCTTCCTTCGCAAGAGAAATACAAAATTTCCAATTCTTATCGACTTCCGAGTTTAGGACTTGGCCTCCGCTCTCTGCTCCAACCTCTTGTACGCTCCGGGCTTTATAAACAGCTTTTGGAGGGGCTAAAATCAACAAATCAGCACCGTCTGCCAACTTTAATAGATTTTGTTCGCCTCGGGCGTGAGTTTCTAAGGAGTAATCGGGACTGGTTGCATAGACAACTGATTTATTTCCACAAGTAATTCGATATCCAACCGAGCGATGATAGTCGTTGAGCAGTGCATTTTCAATAAAAATATCATTACCGATACATTGCTTTTCTTCAACTGCCAGATCGTAAAAATCCAATCTGGATTGCATGACCTGAATGGGAACGGGAAAATTGGGACCGAGCATTTGCTTGCTCAGGCGTTGTTGGAAGGATGAGCCATTAGAAGCCGTGGCACCATAGATGTGGAAATGATTGATCGGAATAAAGGCAGGAACGAAGAAAGGAAAGCCTTGAATCCTATCCCAATGACAATGAGTAAAGAAAATATGGGCTTCTATGGGCATTTTACTGAGGAGGTGATTCCCCAAAATTCGCAATCCCGTACCGCCATCGAAGATCAGGCTATGCTTGCCTATCCGCATTTCTACACAGGACGTGTTTCCGCCATAGCGTATAGTATTTTTGCCTGGAGTTGCGATTTGATCTCTAACGCCCCAAAACTGCACATCAAAGCTCACAGCAAGGCTTTCCTCCTGGATATCAGTGTTCGGCATTGCTAAGGTAACGGCTGCTGGCTGGGTATCTGGTGGCATAAATATTGGATGAGTCTAAGCCTTTGGTTAGCAGCTATCATAAAGTATAGCCTTTCCTTTAAGTTTCTCAACTTTTTTTTGCTTCTCGTTCGGAAAATTTTGTGGAAAATTTTGCTCGACGGAGGAAACAAGAATGAGAAAAAATTGAGAGTGAATTTAGGGAATTAATTGAAATTTGACATCTTTCCCTCAACAGAGGGGGAATTTGGAAGCATTCAAGGGTAAATTACTTCTAAGCGCAGTCAAAACGCTCATACAGATTCCTTTAAGATATAATCTCAAAGTAGAATTTGAGAATAGAGTCCATTCCCTAGATGTCCTAGTTCTTTGACTATCTCTATTGCGATGAGTATAGCCATACTCTAAGTCTGCGAGTTTGGACTTGCATCCTATTTTACTTCTACTGACACCCTCTATTGATTCGGGAAATTTCAGTCCGAATTTCATACATATTAGCGCGATTGGGAAAACATGACTTGTGAGTTAAATCACAACGAGAATCGAGACAGCTAAATTATGGATTGGGTGTCTGATTTTAAAACAAAGAGCGCTAACCGCATGTCAAACTGCTGAGTTGGTTTCCCGATCGCACAATCTAATGCCTGTCCTACGAAGCCGCTTGGATGCAGCGTTCTACAAGGGTCATAACATCAGCAACATTTTTCCAACCCAATATTTCGGTTTCCTTTTTCTCGAGGTTTTTGTAGGTTCGGAAAAACTCGGCAATTTCGTCAAGACGGTGTTGGGCAATATTTTCTAGGGACTTGACTTGGGTGTAGCGAGGATCTTTGAGGGGAACGCAAAGAATTTTTTCATCGCGATCGCCACCATCGATCATTTCCAACATCCCAATCGGGCGGGCGGGGATGACGCAACCCGGGAAAGTCGGTTGATCCATAATGACCATTCCATCTAAGGGGTCTCCGTCGTCAGCCAGAGTATTGGGGATAAAACCGTAATCGTAGGGGTACTGAACCGACGCATACAAAACGCGATCGAGGGCGAAAGCGTTCAGATCTTTATCAAATTCGTATTTATTTTTGCTGCCTGCAGGGATTTCAATTAAGACATTAATCGTGCCGAGCTCGGGTTGAGGAGGAATCCGCGATAAATCCATAAATTTACTCCACGCCAAAATGAAAATAAGGAACACAAATGCATAATCCCACCCAGAGGGTTGGGTTGCCTCGAAAATAATACCAGCAATTGGGACAGTGCGTTAGTGCCGCATCTCGGAAATCATTAGTCTAGAATCATTAATCTAGAGCATGGGGGGGAGTTAATCTGCGATACGCACAATGGGGCGATCGGCAATGGGAACTGTAGCTTTCTTGATGATTTGCCGTGTAGTGCGTCGTGTGGTTCTCTGGATGGTTTTCAATACAGAATCTCTTGAATTTGGAGAGGAATAGTAGACGATCGCGAGGGTCGGAATCACTATCGTTAAAATTGCGATCGCCATTCCTAAAATCCCTGCCCATCTTTGAGTTGGCGGTGTTGGTGACTCTGAAGTTGTTTTAATCGATGGATCGCTCGATTCCATAAAGCGTTGTAAATTTGAATTGGCTGTGAGGGCAAGTGGGATCGGCGCAATAGGCAAGATAAGCGCAACTCGGAATAAGAACTTCTTCCTTATCCTTTATTTTAGCCAGACTTTTATCGGGCAAGCCAATATTGGAGCATTTATTAATGAAATGAAGCCACCGAGGGACTCCTCTATCTTGAGGAGAGAAAATTTCGGTGGCATCAAGATAAGCAATCGGAGGGTATAGATACCATACAAGTTCTTGCCTAGAGAGGGTGTTACGGATTTTACGAAACGCTTTTTTTGGACGATTCCCCAATATAGAACGGGTTTACAATTGGCGCGAGTAGCGTCAACGGCGGCAGTGTATCTGGCAGGACACGAACCGATGACGAGATTTCCAATCATTTATATGTAAACTCATAACTACTCCGTTTAAACGGAGCATAGCGCTTGGAGAATTGAAGGAAAGAAACCGAGTAATTTTTTCCCAAACATGGGAATCTTGAAAAGAGTATTCCCCTCGAGTCGTTAGGTTAAAATTCGCGATCGCATCATGACTAATTATCGAGACCCAGAACTTTTAGCCAAAATTCGTCAGCAATTCGATCGCTGTCCTTATCCGAGAGTTCCTCTCGAACAATCCTATGAACAGGATCTGGATTTTCTGTATCTACACAACTTTATTACACCGTATTATCGCCGCAATCATTGCGTGACAACAACAGACAACCGACTAATTCTCGATGCGGGATGTGGAAGTGGCTATAATACCTTGGGACTCGCTCAAGCCAATCCGGGGGCAACAATTATCGGGATCGATTTATCCGAAACATCTATTGAATTAGCCAAGGAACGTTTAAAATATCATGGATTTGAAAATGTAGAATTTCACGCCTTAAAAATCGAGGAAATTTCTCGCTTAAATTGTGAATTTGATTATATTGATTGCGATGAGGTTTTGTATTTAACCCCCGATCCCGCGATCGCTCTCCAAGCCATGAAATGCGTCTTAAAACCTGAAGGGATTTTGCGAGTCAATCTCCATAGTCGCCACGGTCGCGCTCCCATTTTGAGAATGCAAGAAGTTTTTCGGCAGTTGGGATTAATGGATGGAGAAATCGGAGAATTCGAGATTGAAACAGTTAGAGAAGTGATGGACGCATTGAAAGAAACGACGATGAGCAGACAAATCACTTGGGTCAATAGTCCTGTAGCCGTAGGACGCGATGAGGCTTCAATCTCGGCCAACTTTTTGTTAGTTGGCGATCGTGGCTTTAGCGTTGGAGAAATGTTTGCATATCTTCGCCAAGCCGAACTCGAGTTCATTAGTATGGTGGAATGGTGGAAGTGGGATTTTCTCAGTTTGTTTCAAGAACCAGATAATTTACCTGTTGTTTTAGGGTTATCTCTTCCAGAAGTGTCTATTGAGAAATGCTTAACCCTATACGAACTTATCAATCCAGTCAACCGCTTGATCGATCTCTGGTGCGGACATCCCCAACAGGGTTTGAAATATTTACCTCCTTCAGCATGGGGAGAACGGGAATGGAGAAAAGCTCGTATTCATTTACATCCCCAGTTGAACAATCCCTACTTTCCAATTGCCGTTCAAGAATGTCTCAAAAGACGACAAACCTTAAATATCGAGCAATTTTTGCCGCAAGTCGGCGGTGCGAGTACCCTTGATTATCAAATTGTCGCGGGCTTGTTGTTTCCGCTCCTAGAATCGCCTCAACCCTTCGCTGCTCTCATCGAACGTTGGATGCAGTTGAATCCCCTCGACCCCCTAACCCTCCAGCCCGAGTCAAGAGAGCGCATTATCCCGGCGATCGCGAGAACCTTGATCGAACTCGAAGAACGCCGCTATCTTTTACTTGAATCGGGGAGATAATCAGCGTTTCCCATCGCCAATGGTCGATTCCACACCTCTGGAGTAGTCGTTTTCAAAAAAATTATCGGGATAAGATCGGTTTGAGAAAAGAATTGGGTATGTTACTTGCAGGGAATTGGATCGACCCCAAACCCCATTCCAGATTAGGAGTATATCAATGAAGCCCGAATTTCAAGCTAAATTCTTGCAATATTTAAACAGCAGGGAGAAAAGCGATAAAGGTTTTACCCTCATCGAACTACTGGTTGTAATTATTATTATCGGTATTTTGGCAGCGATCGCACTGCCTTCTCTGTTGGGTCAAGCCAATAAAGCCAAACAATCCGAAGCTCGCAATAACGTTGGTGCAGTCGGTCGCGCCCAGCAATCCTTTTTCTTGGAAAGTCAATACTTCACCAAAGATCTAGGTGCTTTAGGAATTGGGATTAGAACGCAAACAGTGAATTATTATTACACGATTACTGGAGATGCAGGTGGAACTACTCCTGCAGTTGTCAATAATTGGGGAGCTCCACAAAAAGTTGCTTTGAAAGCCTATGTCGGACAAAGCTATTCTACCTTTACTGATGCTACTGGCACTGAGGCTGTAACCCAAACATTTGTTTGTGAATCGATCAAACCCGGTAAAGCTGCTGCTGATTTTAATACTGTTGTCACAGCAGCAGCACCAACAGGAGGTAATACTGGCTGTGCTAACATTGGTCCGGTTGGTGGTTCGGGTTGGAAAGATCTAGGAACTTAGTATTTCTAGTTTTTGAAATAATTTCTCTTAGGAGCGAGCGATAACAAGCTCGCTCCTAAATTTTTCCCAATTGTACAAGAATGAGAGAAACACAATGAGCGAGCATTGGCACAAACAAGCAATCCAGTATTATCAGCAAGAAGATTATGGTAGGGCGGTCACTTTTTACGAACTACTCGCAGAAGCCCATCCCGAGGAAAAGCTATACTACTGGCAATTAGGACTAATGCTACTTTTACAGGGTAACGCTGCTGAGGCACAAACAACTTGGTTAATGGCAATGTTAGAAGGAAACAGCCAACAAGTTACTCAGTGGAACAAAGACTTAGAAGCAATTGTAAGTCAAGAAGTCGATCGTCAAGAATCTCTCGAACGTCAGGATCTGGCATGGAAGATTTGCCAGCAGTTACGGGAACTATTTCCAGAAAAACTTTCTTATTGCCTACATTGGCTGAGATTTGGTCTTGAGCTGAAGGAATATGTAAGAGAACATCTAAAAGAAGCAAACATTATCAGTTTGCTCCAAGATGAGATAAATGTCGAGTTTGAATTGCTCCTGTCCGTCCTCTATCTTTTACTTCTGCGAGATTGTACCAATCCACAAGTTTTAGAGTTAGCCGAAATAAGTTTGGAATTTGCTAAAACACCACAACAAAAAGAGACAATTGCAGAGTTATTTCGTCTTGCAGCGCTAGATATTAGCTATTTCCAGCGTCAAGCAGCACTTGGTGCTCGATTATGCGAATTAGGGATGAAAGCAAGTCCTAAAAATCAAGAAATTGCCTATTATCTTTCAACTTTTGCTCAAGATGCTGAGGATTATGAAAAAGGGATCGATGCTGCTTATCTTCACCTGGCTCTTGTTGACAATCTCCCCGATCGTCTTTTTGGTAATAAAGCACTGTTAAAAGCATTTATGATAACAGGAGGAAATTGGCAAGAATCGTTACAAGCAGGTGAAAAACATCAAAAACTATTAAAAGAACTCCTGACACAACAACCAACAAATTTAACATTATTACAAGCAACGCGATTATTTAATACTTATTTTTTTAGTGCTTATTTTCGCGATACACCTAGAGAAAATCGTACCATTATTAATCAAGTTGCCGAATTATGTCGGAAAAATCTCCAAATCTTAGCGAAAGAGACAAGTCAATGCTATCAAAAAGGACATCAAAACCGCTTTCTCCAGCGACAATCGCAACAAAAAATCAGAATTGGTTATCTCTCTTTTTGCTTAAAAATTCATTCAGTTGGCTGGCTAGCGCGATCGCTATTTCATCATCACAATCGCGATCGCTTTGAACTTTACGGATATTTTATTAGTCCTTCGGATAGCAAGGACGCTTTGCAAGAATGGTACATCAATCAAGTTGATAAAGGATTTAAATCAACAGATGCTCTGAAACTTGCCGAAACTATTTTTCAAGACGAAATTGATATTTTGATTGAATTGGACAGTTTAACGGCTGATACAACCTGTCATGTTGTAAGTTTAAAACCCGCTCCCGTTCAAGTGACTTGGTTGGGTTGGGATGCATCGGGAATTTCGACTATTGATTATTTTATAGCCGATCCTTATGTTTTGCCCGATTGTGCACAAAACTACTATCAAGAGAAAATTTGGCGCTTATCACACAGCTATATTGCTTGTGATGGGTTTGAAATAGGGATACCAACATTAGAGCGAGAAATGTTAGAAATTCCAGAGGAAGCTATTATTTATTATAGCGTTCAGAAGGGTTTTAAGCGTCACCCTGATACAATTCGCTTACAGCTAAAAATCATTAAAAATGTCCCCAATAGTTATTTTCTAATTAAAGGATCTTCCGATAAGAAAGCAGTTAAAAATGCGTTTTGTCGCTTGGCTGATGAGGAAGGAGTGCAACAAGAACGTTTGCGATTTCTAGACATTGATACGACGGAAACAGTACATCGTGCTAACTTAGGTATTGCGGATATTGTTTTAGATACTTATCCTTATAATGGTGCAACAACAACGATGGAAACACTGTGGATGGGTATTCCTCTGGTGACAAAAGTTGGGCAGCAATTTTCTGCACGTAATAGTTATACGATGTTAATAAATGTAGGCGTTAAAGAAGGGATTGCATGGACAGATAAAGAATATTTAGATTGGGGAGTTCGTTTTGGTTTAGATGAATCATTGCGACAGAAAGTTTCTTGGCAATTACAAAAGGCACGTTATACTCAACCTTTATGGGATGGCAAAAAATTTACCCGAGAAATGGAAACAGCTTATCAAGAAATGTGGGAAAATTATTTGCAGAAAAATAAAGAAAATTAAATTTAATTTGGCTTTTGATAAATTTGCAAATATCCCGAAAAAGATAAAGGAATGGGTTGTGTTTTCTGTTTGTAAATACCCCATTGCGTAACTTGAAATTGTTTGATTTCTCGATCTATGGTTAAAATAGCACAGAGAGAATTTAAATTGCGATTGAGTTTTCTCTTTGTAGTGGTAGATATATTATCGACATGAATATGTTGGATATATGTTGAACGATCGGCTTGAGATTGCACTAAAACCCAAAAAGGATATTCCCAAT
>JBCCVR010000249.1:0-8236 GCA_039194995.1 Cyanobacteria bacterium P01_E01_bin.42
AAAAACTAAAAAAATTTTCTTGGCTTGTCTCTTAGGCGGAGTAGCCGCTATTTTTCTTCTCCATCAGGGCTTGACATTATCCCAAAAATCTCAGCTATCCCGATCGCAGAGCCTTAGAAACCAAGAAACCCACGCGATCGTTAACACCCACACGGGCGATCGCTGTCCTCAAAACATGACATGGATTAAGGGTGGAACATTCCAAATGGGATCGGAAAAACATTACCAGGAGGAGGGAGGCGTTGCCACAGTTAAAGTAACAGGTTTTTGTATCGATCGCTACGAAATTACCAATACTCAATTTGCTCGCTTTGTCGAAGAAACCGGGTATAAGACCATTGCCGAACAACCTCTCAGTGCCAAAGAATTTCCCCATCTCTCCGAAGAACAGCGATCGCCCGGCTCTCTTGTCTTTCTTGCCCCTAAAGGGAAGCATCCCGTGCGCGAGCTAAGCTGGTGGCATTGGATGCCCGGGGCAAACTGGCAACATCCTACCGGACCCAATAGCAATCTCGAAGGGAAGGACGATTATCCCGTCGTACAGATTGCTTATGAGGACGCACTCGCCTATGCGAAATGGGCGGGCAAATCTTTACCCACAGAAGCCCAATGGGAATTTGCCGCTCGAGGGGGACTCGAAGGGAAAGATTTTACGTGGGGCAATACCTACTCCGCTAAAAAAGCTAATACTTGGCAAGGGATCTTTCCTTATCAAAATACTGAAGAAGATGGTTATTTAAGTACTGCACCCATTGGATCTTTCGATCCTAACGGTTACGGACTTTATGATATGGCTGGTAATGTTTGGGAGTGGACGCAAGACTGGTATCGTGCTCGCCATGAAGGGAAAGCACGCAAAATCGATCCCATTGTTTCTAATCCCGAAGATAGTTTCGACCCGAGAGAACCCGGAGCGGCCAAACACGTGATTAAAGGCGGCTCTTATTTGTGTGCTCAAAACTATTGCAGTCGCTACCGTCCGTCGGCTCGCGAGGCTCAAGCTCCCGATACAGGAACGTCACATATCGGTTTTCGTTTGGTGACGATACCTGCAAATAGTTAAGTAAAATTAAGGAGCGGCGATCGCTTTCACTGACAATGGTAAGATATTCGCGATATCCATAGAAGCGATCGCTTTTACCGACAACAAACTAACAATATTGGTATTTGTTCGAGATTGATGTAACGACTCACTAACTATTAAGAAAACTTTACTAATCTCGATTCAATAAGAATTAAAAGTAAAATGCCAAATACAAGTAAGTACATGTATGTTTTCAGCATACTCGAGCGCATAACGGCGATTTGACCGCGCCTGTAAGCGTCCATTACACGATTGCTTCCGAATTCTCGTATCCTGAGAACGAGGAGGTCAACTCGGGTTTAAATCTACCTCAATTCAACTTTCAAGTTTTTGCTTACGTCAATCAATCTTGCATTATGTACCGCAGAATTTCTCGTTTTCTCCTCGTAGTTGGAATTGGAGCTTTGGGTTTTGTTGGTTTTTCCTCCCTTAAGGAAACCACAGAAGCTCAAGTTAGTCGCAGAAAGCGCCCCAATATTCTTTTTATTATTTCCGATGACATGGGATATTCGGATTTAGGCACATTTGGAGGAGAACTTCCCACCTCGAACTTAGATGCACTTGCCGAACAGAGTCTAATATTGACGAACTTTCACGCCGGTCCGACTTGTTCCCCAAGCCGTTCGATGATTTTGACAGGAGTAGATAATCACCGTGCTGGTTTGGGAACGATGCCCGATCGCATTACCGATGCCCAACGGGGAGATCCCGGTTATCTGGGTATTCTCAATGACAATGTTGTCACCGTCGCCACCCTACTCAAAGATGCTGGCTATCATACCTACATGACCGGGAAATGGCACCTCGGAGAAGAAGAGAAGCGCCAAAGACCCCACGGTCGAGGCTTTGAAGAAACCTATGCCCTCTTAGAAGGGGCTGGCGATCACTACGGGAAAGTCGGCTTCGGGCCGGGCGCTCATTTCACCCTCGCCCGTAATGGAGAAGTTATTGAGACACCCGACGACTTTTATAGTCCCAAAACCTATACCGATAAGATGATTGAATTCATCGACAAAAATCGGAACTCTGGCAAGCCCTTTTTTGGTTATCTTGCTCATACTGCACCTCACGAACCCCTACAAGTCCCCCCGGGATTCCATCAAAAATACCTCGCTCAGTATAGTGCGGGTTGGGATGTCCTCCGTGAAGCCCGTTTTGAGCGTCAAAAAGAATTGGGGATTATTCCGGACTATTTAGAGTTGCCCCCTCGGTGGTCGAATGTCGAAGCCTGGAATAGCCTGCCTTCGGAAGAACGTCGCATCCGAGCCAAGAAGATGGCAGTTTATGCCGGAATGGTGGAATACATGGATCTACAGATCGCTCGGGTTGTGGATCACTTGAAAGAAATCGGCGAGTACGAAAACACTATTCTGATCTATTTTACGGATAATGGTGCGAGCTGGCGTGACTTCTCCGCCCTGCCGGATTGGAAAGAGTGGATTGCGGAAATCGGTTTTAGCAATAGCTACGAAAATATCGGCAATCCCGACTCTTTCACGGGTTTGAGTTATGGTTGGGCGCAGATGATGACCACGCCTCACTGGGGTGCAAAAGGCACTGTTGCTGAAGGCGGAACTCGGGGTCACTTCTTCGTTCACTACCCCGGCAAAATTCGACCTGGAAAGAGCGGTGCTTTTACTTCTGTTAAGGATTTAACTCCAACAGCCTTGGATTATGCTGGCGTTCCCCAACCCGGTACTAACTACAAAGGACGGACGGTTCATCCAATTGAAGGAAAATCTATGCGTCCTTTGTTTGAGGGTTATGCCGATCGCCTCTACAGTGATGACGAACCAGTCGCCTTCGAACTCTTTGGTGGAGTCAATAAAGCCTTGTATCTGGGAGATTGGAAAATCCTGCGATTGGGAGATGGTGTTTGGGGTGCTGGCGAACGAGAACCGTGGAAACTGTTCAATGTTGGTATCGATCCCACCGAACAGCACGATTTATCCGCACAATACCCCGCACTGAAGGAGCAAATGATCGAAATGTACGAACGGGAAGAAAAAAGCTGGGGCTTCATTCCAGCGAATTAGCGATCGCAATTCCAGCGAATTGGTTTAACTAACGATCGAATAGGGGTGTATCTCGATACATCCCTATTTAATAAAGTATTGATACTTAACAATTGATAACTGATAACTGATAACTGATATGGCGGATTGGCAAAAAGTAAGCGGTGGCATCACTGCCCCCAAAGGATACAAAGCAGCAGGAATCGCTGCGGGGTTAAAACCTTCTGGGGCAAAGGATTTGGCCTTAATCGTCTCGGAAACGGAAGCGATCGCGGCGGGAGTCTTTACAAAATCCGTCGTCAGGGCGGCTTGCGTGGATTATTGCCGTCAAACCCTACAAAAGAAAGCCGTTGCCCGTGCCATTCTCTGCAATGCGGGACAAGCCAACGCCGCCACGGGAGAGCAAGGCTGGCTAGATGCCCTCGAAACCGCTCGCTTAATTGGCGAAAATTTAAATATCGCGCCCGAGGCCGTTTTGCTAGCTTCCACGGGGGTAATTGGCCAGCGCATGAAAATGGAGCAGTTTCGCGCGGGTATTCCCCAATTGGTCGGGGCTTTATCTCCCGAGGGTGGCGACGATACTGCTGCGGCGATCGTTACCACGGATTTAGTTACTAAGTCGATCGCCCTCGAAACGACCTTTGGCGATCGCCCGGTTCGGATCGGCGGTATTTCTAAGGGTTCGGGCATGATTCACCCTAATATGGCGACGATGTTAGCCTTCGTGACTTGCGATGCGATGGTCTCCTCGGAACTCTGGCAGCAAATGCTTGCCCGTGCCGCCGATAAGAGTTTCAATCAAATTACCGTCGATGGGGACACGAGCACTAACGATACCTTAATCGCCCTAGCAAACGGTCAATCTCGCACGACAGCTATTCGGGAAATGGGGCCCGATGCAGAGAAGTTAGAAGCCATGCTGACAGAGGTTTGCCAGTATTTAGCCAAAGCGATCGCCCGAGATGGAGAAGGGGCGACTTGTTTGCTAGAAGTGCAAGTATCTGGCGCACCCAATGATGCCGACGCGCGACAGGTAGCCAAAACCATTGTTGGTTCTTCTTTGGTCAAATCAGCGATTTTCGGTCGGGATCCCAACTGGGGACGCATCGCCGGAGCCGCAGGACGGGCGGGAGTGCGTTTCGAGCAAGAACGCCTGACGATTAAATTGGGAGATTTTCTTTTAATGGAGGAAGGGCAACCGTTACCTTTCGATCGCCAAGCTGCCAGCAATTATATGAAAACCATTGCCGAAAAATCTTCTGGAAAAACCGAAACGGGTCAACTCATTCAACATTTAGACCATCCTCTCATTATTGCCGTGAATTTGGGCAATGGTACGGGAGAGGGTAAGGCTTGGGGCTGCGATTTGAGTTACGATTACGTCAAAATTAATGCAGAATATACGACTTAGCGATCGCTAAATAATTAGCCGATTTCTTGCAATAAGAGGCGACGGAGTTCGGGATTTCTCTCTGTTAAAAGCCATTGCGGTTGCCATTGTGAGGGAGGGTATCGGCCGTATTCTTCTGGCATCCAAACCCCTTGATAAGCATAAATTTCAAAGCCATCGGCGTACTCGATCGCGGGTTTTTCGACAGCGTGGGGGCGATTTTTTTCATCTAGGAAAAGGCGACGAGGGCGATCGCAAACCACGCAGGTTTCGCGCCGAGGCAAAATCCAGCCCCCAATATCTTTTAGGGCTTGAAAAGCCGCTTTACAGTCGAAACCTCGATTATTCTGAAATTCTACATTAAAGACAGAAATCAAAATATCGTAGAATGCACCTTGACGGCAAAAGGAAGGATCGAGACAGTAATCATAGCCAATTTGAAAAAAATCTGCTGCTTTTTCTCGCTGTTGGAAGTCGATACGATCGAGAATATTGAGAGCAAGTAACTGTTGTTCGGCTAACTCGAATGTAATGTCATTATAGCTACGGGCAGAAAAATTGGGGTCTTTGTTGCACCACGGCCAATCAAAACCAAACTTGGGTTTTTCGTCGTGCAATGGCCACTTAACATCGATCGCCCAAATCAGATTCATTAATTCACTTTCTGGATTACTCCAATCGACACTTAAAAAACCTTGATAGGGGCTATCGCAAAAGACCACCCGAGGCGCAGGTTCGTTCATCGCCGCATAAGCCGCAAGGATGTTTTGTTCGACGCGATCGCGATCGATCGGTTCGGTGGAAATGGCTTTTTGCCACCATTTTTTCTTGTAGGTAGCGATCGCGGCAATTTGTTTGGGGGTGAAGGACTTCGACATCAGAATGGGCTGGAATGATTTAGATTACGAAGGAGCCAGCGATCGCGGTGGTTTTATTGCTCAATCTTACGATATGGAAAAAGGGGCGGACACCACGAGAGATCGGCCTCGAACCCCAGTCTATGGTAACTAGATTTGTATTGCGTCTCATGTGAAAATGATATGGTTACCAAAATTGATTGTGGAATTCGTAAAAATGTCTCCAGAAGAATTGTTATCGTCTACCTTTTGGGTTGCCAAGATGAAGACCTACTTCAAGATCATGGACACCAACCAAAATGGTTTTTTGTCCCGCTCTGAATATGAAGGGATTGCAGAGCAGTTGGTACAAAATCAAAGCGATCGCTCGAAAGACGAAGATATTCGCGGGGTGTTTCGCTCCCTGTTTGACAACTTTGTCGCGGGAGGAGAGCCGGTCGATGCTGAAACCGAGATCGCTTACGAAAAATTCCTCGCCAATGCAGCAAAAGCAGTCTCGTTGATGCAATCGTCACGCGAAGCAGGTCGGCGAAAGAACGAAGTGTTCTTTGATTTCGTTGATACAGATGGCTCTGGAGAGATATCCCGCGAAGAATACCGAAAGTATCTCGCGATATACTCTGGGGGAGAGGATACCGATCGCGCCGATCGCGCTTTCGACAGCATAGACGTTGATAGTAATGGTTCTATCACCCGCGCCGAGTTTATTGAGGGTCATATGCACTACTGGTATGAACCCACCAGCGATTCCAGCTATTCCCCGCTTCCCTACGGGCCACTGGTAGAAGCATAATATTAACCCGAGTTTGAAAATCGGCTGCGCGGTAAGCGTAGACTTTAACAACGATCCCGTGCAGCCAGCAGCCAAGAGATACAGTAAAATCGCGATAATTGCGAATTCGTAAGCGATCGCGGATAATTAAAAATTGCCAATCAATTATTGAATTCCGTGTCTCTAAGTTTTCAAGCTATTATTGCCCAACTCCACGAATTTTGGAGCGATTGCGGCTGTCTCATCGCCCAACCCTACGATACGGAAAAGGGGGCGGGCACCATGAGCTATCATACCTTTCTGCGGGCGATCGGGCCGGAACCTTGGTCTGTTGCTTATGTAGAACCCTGTCGCCGTCCCACGGATGGACGTTATGGGGAGAATCCCAACCGCTATCAGCATTACTATCAATATCAAGTCCTCATCAAACCCTCGCCCGAGGATATCCAAGAAATCTATCTCGACTCCTTAAAAGTCTTAGGAATTCAGCCAGAAGATCACGATATTCGCTTCGTCGAGGATAACTGGGAAGCTCCAACATTGGGGGCTTGGGGTGTCGGTTGGGAAGTCTGGTTGGATGGGATGGAAATTACCCAATTTACTTACTTCCAACAATGCGGAGGGATTGATTGTCGTCCCGTTTCCATTGAGATTACTTATGGGTTGGAACGATTGGCGATGTATTTGCAAGATGTGGAAGCGATCGCCAAAATTCAATGGAATGAAAAGCTCAATTATGGGGACATTTTCATGCAGGGAGAAATCGAACAATGTACCTATAATTTTGAAGCATCGAATCCGGATCTTTTATTTGATTTGTTCAAACTTTACGAACAAGAGGCTCAACAACTCATCGCACGCGGCTTAGTCCTTCCCAGTCACGATTACGTCTTAAAATGCTCCCATTCTTTTAATTTACTCGATGCAAGGGGGGTTATTTCCGTTACCGAACGCACCAACTATATCAAACGCATTCGCGATTTAGCCCGAGAAGTTGCTCACTTATATTTACAGCAGCGAGAAACACTGGGATTCCCCTTACTCAATTCATAAACCCCTAAGAAGTTGGGTGAGAAAAGAGTAGATGTTATCTTGTCTGCTCTTTTTATGATGCTTGTCAATCGCGCTCGCCATTCCCCTCCTCTGTTTTTTCTTCTATTTTTGCCAACCAAGCGATTAAATTCTCCAAACTTTCAAAATCCAGCATTTCTAAGCCCAACCGATCCAACTGTATGAGAGTAAGTTGAGAAATTTGTTTCTCGACATCGGGTTGAAGTTGGTCGAAACGGCGCTCAAGTTGTAGTAAAATTAACTGCACTCGACCTTTTTTTTCGCCCTGTTCGAGACCTATTTCGATCCCTTCTTCCATCCAACTGGTAACGATCTGCATAACTTCCTCCTTTTCCTCTGGTTTGATTTTAGCAACTTGTTCGATAAAAAGGCGATTTTCTGCTGCGTTGAGTTTTAAGTAGCTGTCCACGAACCCTGAAATTAGCTGCATTCGCGCCGGATCAAGGCGCAAGGTGGCTAAGAGTCGCAAACATTCTACCTTAACTCTGGGTCTATCTTGGAGTAGAATCTTCATTTTGGACATTAATGCCGATGCGACTGGATTTTTTTGTTCCAAGAAGTCTCGCCAATTGAGGCGATTTAATTGAACGACTCGATAGTTAAATTTCAAAACGTCAAAATCGGGAAATTTGACTTGATGATACGCGATCGCAGCTTTTTGGGGCTTGTCGTAAGAAAAAATGACAATGGGATATACGGGTAAATTAAATTTTTCATACAAACGCGCAAAATAGCGAAACATCCGGCGATCGAATCCTGTTTCACTCGAAGATTGATTCTCAATATGAACTAAAAAATAAGCATCTTTCTCTGCAAAACGAACTTGTACGATTAGATCGGTTTCGTATTGCTCTCCCATTGTGACATCGGTAAAAATCTCTTTGTCTAGGAATGTAATGGAGTTGGGATCGAGATACTCCCGCAGTTGAGGAAAAAATAACTCCACAAACTCGACAAAAAAGACGGTGAGGAGTTCTTTGAATAAGCGATCGTGGTCGATATTTTGGGACTGATTCATTATCGAATTTGGGATAGGGTCAAGTTGGA
>JBCCVR010000250.1:0-8197 GCA_039194995.1 Cyanobacteria bacterium P01_E01_bin.42
AGATGAGACATTACCTAAGTTTTGATAACTAAATTTTAACCTAACTTTCTTCACCAACGCAAACAACAAACAACAAACAAAAAATATGAAATATTGGTTTTTAAATTCCGAACCAAAAGATTATAGTATTGATGATTTGGAGCGCGATCGCGTGGCAATTTGGGATGGAGTGCGAAATTATCAAGCACGCAACTTTCTCCGCCAAATGCAGCCCGGCGATCGGGCATTTTTTTATCATTCTAATACCAAACCCCCCGGAATTGTAGGATTGGCAAAAGTAATTCGCGGCGATATTGTCGATCCAACGCAATTCGATCCCGAAGATAAGCATTACGATCCCAAAGCAACCCCAGAAAATCCGCGCTGGCAAACCGTAGAAATTGAATGGATCGAGAAATTTCCCCGTCTGATTTCCATTAGCGAGTTAAAAGAAAACTTCTCCGGGGATGAATTTCTCGTTGTCAAGCGAGGAAATCGACTCTCTGTCATGCCCGTTGCGGAAACTGTTGCCCAACAAATTCTAGAGTTGACAGTGAAACCTCACTAATCTAGAAAAAATAGACTCTATCAGTAGCAGATTTACTCACAAGTCTTTAAGTATTGATAAAATAGGTTAAAACATCGCGATCGATGCCTTTTAATCTCAATGGTTTGAATTCTTCTTTTTCCTCTGGGGATAAATAATCGGCAACTGTAGTCGATACTAGGATTCTACCGGGTTGTGCCGCTTCTTGGAGGCGAGAGGCAATATTCACCGGGGGACCGATCGCGGTATAGTCGGAACGATGTTCGCTACCAAACATCCCTACCACCGCTCTACCTTGGTGAATGCCGCAGCGAAATTGGACGAGGGGAACTTCATTGATGCCAACAATACCCTGTTGCTTCCAGCGATCGTTGAGGGTATCTAAAACTCGATACATCTCCTTTGCTGTCGTCACCGATCGCCGTACCTGCTCTTCCGGGGAACAATCTTGCGGCGCGCCAAATAGGGCGATAATGGCATCTCCCATAAACTTATCCACCGTCCCGCCATACTCGAAAACCACTTCCGTCATGGTTTGGAGATATTCATTTAAGATCCGGGCGATTCCTTGCGCTTGCAAGCGATTGGACAAGCGGGTAAAACCCACGATATCGCTGAATAAAATTGTCACCAAGCGCGGTTCCGGCTCGAGATCGAGCTTCATTTCTCCTTTGGCGGCTTTATCCACCATTGCCGGAGGTAAAAAGCGCTGTAGGATGGCTTCTGTTAGATAAGTATTTAACTGCTTGACCCGTTCTTCATTCGCTTTTAATGACAGTAAATTGCGGGTGCTGGCGAGGAGTTCGCGATCGTTAAACGGTTTGGCAAGATAGGCATCTGCTCCTTGTTCCGTCCCTTGCAGGCGGCTGCTTTCATCGGCTTTTGCCGTTAGCAAAATGATGGGAGTTCCCCGCAACTCCTCATTATTTCGCACCATTTTGACCAAATCCAAGCCAGATACTTTTGGCATCATCACATCGCTGACGATCAACTGCGGGCGCTGTTCCTCCACGATGCGATACCCTTCCGCGCCATTGCGTGCCGTACAGACTCGATACCCTGCCGATCGCAAGACCGACGAAACGTAGCTGCGTAAATCTGGGTTGTCATCTACGACCAACACCAAGCGATCGCCCGGTTGAAAATCTAGCTTGGAATTCTCTGCATTTTGCGGGACTTCGATGGGCGCGATCTTCTCAATCTCTCGAGTTTCTTCCGCTTCCAATAACTCTGCTTCCAAATCCGCCAACTCTACCACCGATCGCGCCGATTGAATTTCCAAGGGCAGATCGAGAACCAAATCCGAGGTTAAATGGTTCGTTCCTTCGTAGAGTAAAACGGTAAACGTCGTCCCGGCAATTTCTCCGTCTTGTTCTTCCCCTCGCTTGACAGAACTTACGGAAACTTCACCGCCGTGCAGTTCGACAATTTCTTTCACTAACGCCAAACCCAAACCCGTCCCCTCGTAGGAACGATTGACCGATCCCTCTGCTTGTCGGAAACGCTCGAAAAGATGGGCGATTTGGGAAGCCGAAATACCAATTCCCGTATCGCTGACCCGCAAGCAAATGCGATCGCCTAAAGGTTTCAGAGCAATTATAATCTTTCCCCCCGCATCGGTAAATTTCATGGCATTGGACAGGAGATTGTAAAGCACCTTGTCAAACTTTTCTCCGTCGAGATAGATCGAATTCGTCGTCTCGAGGTGGGTTTCCAATTGCAAGCCCTTGCGCTGGCAATAGGGGCGAAAAGTTTCCACGATTTGCAAGGTAAATTCAGCCAGATCGCAAGGGCGAAAACTCGGCTGCATTCGTCCCGCATCCAAGCGTTGTAAATCGAGGAGTTGATTAACCAAGCGCAGGAGTCGGCGGGAATTGCGCAGGGCGATTTGGGCGCGATCGAACGGGAGGGGTTCTTGGCGATCGATCGCGGATTCCAACGGACCGATCATCAAGGTCAACGGCGTGCGAAATTCGTGGGAAATATTCTGAAAGAACTCGGTTTTTTGTCTGTCTACTTCCATGAGGCGTTCCGCTTGCTGGCGAGTTTGTTGGAAGAGACGGGACTGTTGCACTGCGATCGCCGCTTGAGAAGCAACTGCTTGTACCAGTTCGACATCCGCCGCAGACCAGCGACGGGGTTTGCTGCTTTGTCGCAAGCTAATGCTGCCGATAATTTGATTATCCACCAGTAATGGAACCACCAAGAGCGCGCGAGCCGGCGATCGCAAGGGCAAATCGGATCCTCGAGTTTCTGCAAGACTCTCTTCCATATCCATTACCACCACCGGTTCCCGAGTTTTCAGCAACTCCTGTAGCACCGGATTGCCCGAAATCGGAGCCACGGACTGCGGCAAAGAAGAACGTTGAGACTGGGCATTACTGGTGACTGGTGACTGGTGACTGGTGACTGGTAATGTCGGATCGGCCTCAGTAGAAACCGAAGCTAAAGCGCGATCGTATAATCCCACACACTTAACAAACTCATCTTCTTCCGTCCACAGGGACAAAGCACAGCCATCCACCTCGAGGGTGCTGCCCAATTGTTGGGTAACGGACATAAAAATTTCTTGGGGATCGAGAGAAGAACGAATGCCCTTGGCGATCGTGTTGACCAAGGCTTGCCGCTTGGCTAAATCTCGCACCCGCTCGTAAGATTGAGCCTGAGAAATCGCTAGGGCTGCCTGATCGGCCACCATCACCCCCAATTGAATATCATCCTCGTCCCAAAAATGCGGCTCGCCACAATGATGAAGCGCCATGACCGCCGTTAAATTCCCTTGGCTGATCAGGGGAACGAGTACCGTCGAACGAATATCGGCAACTTGAAAGGCTTTTGCTCGCTCCCGAATCTCCGGACTGTCTCCTTGGAAAAGTTCTGCGGTTTCAACATCCTCGATCGCCTGAACCTCTCGCGTTTCCCAAATTGTTAAATCCAGAACTTCCCAAGGGGCAATCGGAATTTGTTCTTTCTCTTGTCCTTCCTCTTGTTCTTCTTCTACTTTTTGATAGGCAAAAGAGCCTTCTTCAATGGCATCATTTTCGTCTACCGTTCGCAAAATGCACAAATCGACATTCAACATATGGCCGACAGTATCGACGACCGTTTGTAATACCTCTTTGAGGGGGGATTCTCCCATACGACCGTATTGAGCATTGCGAATAGTATTGGTTACGCTATTGAGGAGAGTTTCCCGTTTGAGAGAGCGATAAAGTTGGTCGGTACTGATTTTTAAAGCATTATGGGTGTCGAGCGCTTGGTTGACCACTTCCTTGAGTTCATCCGCATCCCAAGGTTTTGTCACGTATTTAAAAACTTTACCGCTATTGATCGCTTCAACTAGATCTTCAACATCCGTATAGCCCGTGAGGATAATGCGAACGATATCGGGATACTGTACCGCAGCCAAACTGAGGAACTCCGTACCGCTCATAATCGGCATGCGCTGATCGGAAATAATCACGGTGATATCTGGAGTTTGTGCCAAAATTTCCAAGCCCACCGGCCCGCTCTCCGCTTTGAGTACCTTGTACTCGCGATAAAAGGTGCGATAGAGCAAGTCGAGATTGTCCGGTTCGTCGTCAACAACCAGAATTTTAGGTTTTTTGCGTCGTGCTTGTTTGCTCGTCATTCACCGCTCTCCTAGAGTTTGCCCCCTGTTAGGACGTATTGCTTGCGCCGCAGCGATCGCATCTGTGAAGCGATCCGAGAAACGATCCAAGATTTGCCGAGAGTCCTTTGGCTTGTTTCCCATACCAATGTCTCGTGCCAATTTCTAGATATGATGATGAACTTCCTCCAAGAAAAAATTGCCAAGGTTGGAATCGGGGTCGCTTCCACACCTCCATTGTTTTGTTAGAGGTGTCGGGCAGCACGGTTAATGCAGATGACTTTCTTAACAATACTATCTTTCCTAGAACTTGTCGGCAATTTAGTATTGACGTTCCTATTATGTTAATTCGATGCACTGATTTGAAATTATACTTTTTGGGAAAATTTGTAGGTAAAATTTAAGTTGAGCGGAAAAAGTCTCTCGAATTGCACGAGTTGATTTCTCTCTCATCAGATTTTTAGTTTCTTTCGCGATTAAAATAAACATTGCGATATTATTGAAATTGCTTTGGTTTCACTATCCAATTCCCCTCGCGCGGGGACTCAGCCTCGATTGGTTAATTCCCAACTTTCCCCTTCAGCCCCTTTCACCCCCTCAGATCCTTTTTCCCCAGTTCCTGCCTTAGAAATTCGAGCGGCTCGCTTGGGGGATTTGAGAGGTTTATCTGCCGTTTTGGCGGATAGTTTTTACTCTCGTCAGGGCTTAATGTTTTTGCTCTATCCACTTTTGCGTTTGGGAATCTCTGAAGATTTGCGCGTTCGCTTGCAATCTAGCGTTCCCCATTATAGTTGTCTGAGCGCGATCGCTGTCTGGGATGCACCCCAAAACCCGCAAAATCCCTTCGCAAAAACGCCATCAGCAACATCACCCGGCAAGGAAATTGCAGGAATGGTCGAGATGGCCTTGCGATCGCGAGGCAAAGCGATCGCAGAGCGTCCGATTAACTCATTCGAGGATAAGTCTCCTTCAGAGCAATGGCAAGATAAAGGTATTCGCGGCGATCGCTATCCTCGCGAATACCTTTATATCTCTAATTTAGCGGTTAGTCCAGTCTATCGACGGCAAGGAATTGCTCGAAAATTACTCTTGAGTTGCGAACCCCTAGCACTCCAATGGGGCTATCAAGAAATTTATCTGCACGTTTTGGATGATAACAAGCAAGCAAAACAACTATATCTCAATCTCAATTACCAAATCGATCGCGTCGAACCCCGTCAAACTTGGTTTTGGTCTCGCTCCAAATGTTTGTTATTGCGGAAATCTTTGATAATTGATAATTGATAATTGATATGACCTCTCATTCTTCCGATTCCGATACCGATCTCGATCGCGTTCTTAGCGATCTCAAGGAACAAAAATTTTTAATTGTCAGCAGTCGTCATCGAAACGGTTTAATTATTTACAAGCCCCATCACGCTGAATTTGCCGGGCCCGGCGCTCTTGTTGGCGGAATTATCGATCCCGATGCCGTCAGTCTAGTTCCCGTTGGCAATTGGTCAATTTCTCCTCCTCAAAACGAGGGCGATCGCCAGCGTGCCATCTTAATGCGACGACAGTGGATCGTGCTTTTTAATCGCACCACCACCAATACAGATCCTTATAACCGTGTCAAACAGATTCTCACCCAATTTGAAAATTGGTTCGATCCCGAAACCGTCACTCAAATTCCCGATGAAGCGATCGCTCGTTTAGTGGGGGTTCTCCCTCACACCGTTACAGAAGTCCGCCACGCCAGTGACTGGTAGTTACAGTTATCAGCGATGCGACCCCGCGTCGGCGAAAGACGCAAGCGGTCGAGGGATGCTGAGGTTTCCTCAGCATATCCAATCGACCAAGAGAGGGAACGCGCATCAAGACAGTTATCAGTTATCAGTAATGCCCTGAGCTTGCTGAAGGGTTACCAGTCACCCGTTAGAATTTCGTGCAGCCGTTCTAAGGTATGCTGATTTTCTCCGAGCGTTCCCACGGTGATTCGCAATCCCGATCCAGAGTAGCGCACGAGGGTTCCTCGTGCTTTGAGTTGTTCTGCAAGGGATTTCATGCCTTTATCTTCAGAGTCGGAACGGGTCGAACTGATATAAATAAAATTAGCTTGACTCGGCCAAATTTTAAGGTGAGGCATTTTTGCCAATTCTGCTAAAAGGCGATCGCGTTCTGTCAGTAGTTGCGAGATCGGATTCAACAATAATTCTCGCCGTTCCATTGCCAATTGAGCCGCAGCTAGAGAGAAACTCGATATATTATAGGGCAGGCGTACCTTTTCTAAAGTCTCGATAACTTTGGGATAGGCGATCGCATATCCAACCCGTAGCGCCGCTAAGCGAAAGGCTTTAGACAAAGTTCGCAGGATTGTCCAGTTGGGATATTGTGCTAATTCTTCAACGAGAGAAGTTTGGGAAAACTCAAAATAGGCTTCGTCAATAACCACTAAAATATCCTTGGAAATACCCTTCAACCACTCTATTTCTCGGGATGTTAAAGCATTCGCTGTGGGAGAGTTGGGATGCACGACAAAGATAGCGCGGATGGGAGGATTTTGAGTCGCTGCGATCGCTGCTTGTGCGCGTTCTAAATCGATCTCGAAGGTATCTGGCAAACGTTCAGTTACAACGCAAGGAATACTCATGGTTTTCGCCAGAATCGAATACATGGAAAATGTGGGATTGGCGACTAAAACTGCCCCTTCTCGATTGAGACAGGTGGCAATTAATAAAGAGCGAATTAATTCATCAGATCCATTACCAATACTAATATTGGCCGCCGTTATCGGTTGCCCGTTGGCAGATTCGCTAACGTATCGCGCGATCGCTTCTTTGAGTTCCCCATGACCGCCATCGGGATAGCGATTGCTTAGCAAGTCATCTCGATAAACCCGTGCTAACTCTTCTTTCAATTCTGAGGGGAAATCGTAAGGACTTTCATTGGTGTCCAAGCGATCGGGGTTCAGAACGACTTTATCTTCCAGATGAGAAGTATAGGATTTTAAATCAGTTAGATCGGAACGAAGAAAGTTAAACATTATTATTGGTTATTGGTTGCTAGTTATTGGTTGTTGGTTATTCTATCTAAACTCCCTTTGTAAGCGAGAATCTTTCCTTTTATTTTCCTCCTCTTTCTTCTAAACTAAGGTAATCACAGTCAATTCTGGAGGGCAATAAAAACGTCCGGGAAAATAAGTTCCCAAACCGCGATTGACGTAAAGGTGATTTCGACCGACTTGATGATATCCGCTTGCCCATTCCCAATGCCTGACCACTCTGGCACATTCTCGTAGAATTGGAATGTAAGGATGGAAGAAACGGGGAATTGTTTGACGCAGGGGTTCGAGTAACTTTTGAAAAACCCCAATTGGAGGAATGACAATTTGACCCCCATGAGTATGTCCCGATAATTGAAGATCGACCCGCCATTTATCGAGCAATTCTGCTGTATCGGGATTATGAGAGAGGACAATGCGTGGAACGTGCGGCGCAATTTGGGGGAAGACAGAATGCGGATTGAATTCTTTTGACCAGAGATCGGCAAAGCCAATAATGGCGAGTTCCCGACCCATCGGAAAATCGACTTCATTCCAAAGAACCCTAATATTAGCATTTTGCAAAGCGCGAGTAATAATTTTTCGCGAATAGGGTAAATAATTATCGTGGTTTCCTAGAGAAGCAAAAATACCAAAGCGACTTTCGATCTTTTTCAGGCGTAATGTTAAACCATGAATGGGGGTTGGATCGTCCGTCACGTAGTCTCCAGTGAGTAAAATCAAATCCGGATTTTCTTGATTGCTAATATCAACAACTTCTGCAAGTAAAGACTCAGAGAGACGTTTGCCATCATAATGAAAATCAGAAAGATGTATTATTTTTGTTCCCTGTAAAGAAGAAGATAAATCTTCGATCTTAACAGTTAATCGTTCTATTTTTAAAGATTCCAGAAATATAGGATTCATGTTGAGAGCGATGATTAAGTTAGAACCAATAGCGGTGCGACCCCGCGTCGGCGAAAGCGGTCAGACCCCGCGTCGGCGTAAGACGCAAGGGAATGCTGACCAAGACAGACGCAAG
>JBCCVR010000251.1:0-8187 GCA_039194995.1 Cyanobacteria bacterium P01_E01_bin.42
GCTTCAATATATTCCCAATCCCAGCGTCTTTTAAAAGCACTATCAAGGTAATAAATTGATTCATCAGAAGTGTTGATGGTTGCAATTATTGATAAATTCGGAGGAATTTTTATCTTTTTATTAGATAGTAATCCTATCAATTTACTTTCTATTTCAAAATCTTCACGCAGGCCGTTTTCTATCTGATGTGGATCTAAATATCTTTCTTTTTCTTCTTCTGGCTGATCAACCCAATCGGATATTCGTTGATTAGCTTCATTTATTTCTTTCGCTAAAAAAGTATTGATTGCAATTGAACTGTTATCATTACGTTCAACTTTAATTCCTGAAATATCGAGAATAATACAGTCGCCAAAAATACAGCGAAGTAAAGCGTATAACTCCATCTCTGAAATATCGACTTCGTAACTTGACCAACCATCATCTTCACGATCCAATAACTGAAAAACAGTCCCAAAAATAGCAGAAGCATTCCCGCGATTAAGTTCGTCAATAACCAGCAAGCAATGTTTGTTTGTGCCTTCAATTAACGATTTATACGCAAAACCCAAGACTTTAAGAAAATGCCCCGGATAGAACTTATAAATAACATTATTTCCAACTGTTGAAGGTAGCAATTTTCCCATGAAATCGCCATAGGTATATTCTGGATGAAAAATGGTTTTGACCGTGTTTTCAAGCAATTTGCTATTATCATCTTCTTGAATATCTAGATCTTTTTGTGCAATTTCTCGCACCTTGTAGCTTTTGCCAGTTCCCGGACTTCCAAACAGGATTTTTTGAATTGCTTTAGGCATACTCGATCCGCGTATCGTTTGAGAGTATATTTTAACAGAGGTAGGAGGAACGATCAATGATTTAGGTGCGTTACGCTGCCACTAACGATACCCTACGATAAGTTTACATTTTTTAAGCAACGCCAAATTCTGTATACTCTCGTACATATTCCGGGTGAAGTCCGAGAATAATATCCTCTTGTAAAACTCCCATTTCCACCAATTCGCGAGCAATTAAACTATCGGTTTGGTTGCGCTGAATCCAAATTTTATTGCTTCTAATTTCTAGATGAATCTCGCAGTTATAAATACGACGATGCTTGTCCCAACCCAGAGAAACGAGAAGATAGCGATCGCTCTCTACATCAAAAACTGTTTGCACCTCAATATCTCTGCCGATCGTTTGACCTTGACCGTGCTGTTTTAGCAATTTTTGGACGCATTGACGGTAATGCTGTAAGCGCTGGTCTACTCTATCCATTGAACGATTACCTCCTCAATGGGATCGTATACTATCAACTTAACACAATATCGCTGAATAGCAGCACGTGGTAAATCTCGGCGAAAGAAAGATGTGTAGGTTGCGATCGGAACGGCTAAATAAAGAATGCGATTCGGGTTCAGTTAATTCTAAAACTAAAGCATAATTCAAAAATTGACCCAATGCAGCATGAAAATCAAACAAAGCAGATTTGCTTAAAAAACTTTTAATTTCAACAGCAATTTTTTGACCTGTTCTTTCTGCTGCTACAATAGATTCTGCACCCAAATCAATTTTCACAATGTCATTTGCTCCAAATTCAATTCTTAAAGGATCGTGAGTGATAATCCACTGCTCTTTTTGGATTCCTTGTTTTACAGCGTCGTGAAATCGATCTTTTGCCGACATAATGTTTACTTAATTTCTCAACATTCAATATAACAACAAGTTGATTTTTTGTTCAGGCTGACTTGTTCTTGAAGTATTTTTAACGGACAATTGGTGGATAATTGGCAGAATGAGCCGCCTTGTCCTGCGATCGCAGCACTCAAAAACAAGTTACCGCTTTTATTACAGGAGGTACAAAAATGTTAAAAGACTCTCAACATTGAGCCGAATCTGCGATCGCAGCCGATCTATAACTCATACCTCAAACCACTCAAATTAAATCAGAGACAACAACTTTTTAAAATCCTCAAGGATTTCCGACTCGTTTTCTGATGTTAAAATAGGAACGTGAACGAATAGTCCCAAACAAGATGGCGATCGCATTAAATAATCGAGTATTTCAAAATACAACCCCTCGCAAACAAATTGCCCTGCATCGTGACTGATTTGGGTGTTTTTTAATTGAGAGGTTAAAGCAGGCAAATCGATCGCGGTTTTTAAGCATTCTTTTCCCCGACGGGCATTCGATTCTACGGTAAGAACTTGGCGAGATTCTGCCATGCCGCAACAGACAACGCGATCGCAGGATATCTCTTGTAACAGGGCGATCGCTGCTTGACTTGCCTTTCCCGTCTCAACAGGCAAACCCCGCAAAAAAATCAACTCCAAATCCCTAAACGTTTCCACTTGAATGCTTGCCAATAAATCATCAGAAGAATTAGACTTTTGATGGGGCATCCACGTTTGAAAAGAAGTTAAAAGGATTTTTTTCATTATTTGTTATCTGTTTTCTCCTTTCTTACTCCCCCTCTTGGGAGGGGGCTGGGGGGTGGGTTAGCTCCTAATTCTTAACATCTCCAAACCCGAAACTATAAATCAGGAAACACTTCTTTTACTGCGGGATGAACGAGTTGATTGTGCTTGATATTAACCCCCAAAGCGAGGGCAGAATCCTTCGAAACAGCGTCTAAACCGTGATTTGCCAACTTGACCGCATAGGGTAACGTACTGTTGTTGAGTGCCTGCGTTGCCGTCCAAGGCACCGCACCGGGCATATTAGGAATGCCGACATGAACAACTCCTTCCTCAACATAGGTAGGATTGCTGTGAGAGGTCGTGCGTAGGGTTTCGATACAACCCCCCTGATCCACCGCCACATCAACAATGACCGATCCCGATCGCATCTGCGCCACCAACTCCCGGGAAACCAAAGTCGGGGCGCGTTTTCCGACCACCAACACCGCCCCGATCAGTAAGTCCGCATCTTTGACCGCTTCTTCAATTTGTGCGGGACTGCTGTAGAGTAAGCTCACCCGCGAACCAAACAAATTTTCGAGATAATTTAGGCGTTCTACATTGATATCAACAATTTGTACCCGCGCCCCCAAACCGACTGCTATTTTTGCCGCTTCCGTCCCCACGACTCCACCCCCCAAAATCGTCACGCATCCCGATCGCACTCCCGGAATACCCCCTAGAAGCACGCCTCGCCCCCCTTGTTGCTTCTCGAGGTATCTTGCGCCAAATTGCGTCGCTAAACGCCCGGCAATGATGCTCATGGGGGCGAGGAGAGGCAATCTACCATCGGGTAATGCCACGGTTTCGTAAGCAATGCCGACGACTCCCGATTTCATCATTGCTTCCGTCAGTTGGCGATCGGCTGCCAAATGAAGATAAGTAAATAAAAGTCGATCTTTTTGTAAGAATTGATACTCTGAAGGAAGCGGCTCTTTCACTTTCACAATCATCGATCGATCCCATGCTTCTGCTGCGGTTGCCACGATCGCCGCGCCTGCTTTTTCGTAGTCTTCATCCCTAAACCCGGAGCCTTGTCCCGCTTGGGTTTCTACAAAAACGCGATGGTTTTGCTTGCACAATACCCCCACGCTATTCGGACTCAACCCCACGCGAAACTCTTGGTCTTTAATTTCTTTGGGAACGCCAATATCCATAATTTTGCTCCGGATTTGCCCTTATTGCTCGGAAATACACCCAATAACGGGAAAGTTCCTCTACAGTATCCCCTGAAATTGCCAACGGATTCAAGGAAAGATTGTCAAAGCGAGCGGTCATAATCGATAATTAACGATCGATCCCTGACAGTCGATCCCCCATCATTAATAACTCAACATGAGCGATCGCTCTCTACAACTCTTACTTATTGACGACGATCCGATTTTTTCCTTGGGTCTTGCCACTGCTTTGGCTGCATTTGACGACTTGCAAATTTGCGATCGCGTCGGGACGGATCGGGCATTGGCAACCATAGCAGCATTAACCGACAGGGAAAATTTAATCGCGATCGCCGATCTTCCTGCTCCGACTCGAGCGATCGATCCCTTACAATTCTTTCAACAGATCGAGGAAACTTATCCCGATCTTCCCGTCCTGTTACTCACGGCAACGATCGAACCCCGCCTCTTAAAATCTCTCCGTGCTTTAGGAGTAGAAGGCTATCTTCCTAAAGGAACAACTATTACCGAATTAGTGCCGATTTTACGGCAAATTGTAGCCGGAAATACAGCTTGGCCGGAACAAACGGCAACAGCTTTACAACCCCTCAATTTACAATTATCCGTTCCCCCTTCTCCTCCCCAATGGCTCTTAAATTTACGGCGATCGGGTTTATCTCAAATCGAGAAAAGTTTGAGTGAAATCGAACGACAATTGCAACAATCGAGTTTACCTGCCTTTGATTGGTTCTATTGGCAAGGTCGCCGACGAGAACTCAAAATCGCGCGATCGCTCGTAGATCGCCTGCTTCCCGTAGAAGTCGCGATCGCCCCTCCCGTCGCCCCAGAACCGCCCCAAACGTCGCCCCCGGCTTCCCCTCCCCCCGGTGAATTGGTGGCGATTCCTTACCCGTTAGAGGCACTGTTAAACAAGATTCAATTGGGGGTGAGAAATCAAACGAAATTAACCTTAGAATTGGATATTTTACAACCGGATAAACGGCAAGAACTCCTTTATCTCACCGTCCGACAATTTCAAGAAGTTTTAGAAGAATTACGGTTTTTGAAAGTGACTCGCGAGGAATTATTATCGCGAATCGATCTCTTTCTCGGCGAACTTTGGCAAAAAACAACAGTTGAATTTGTCAGTAAATATTATCCCGCCGATCGCGATGATGTTGCCATCGTCGATTTAGTCCGACAAAATTCCCTCGCGATCGCAGATAATCAACTGCAACGCATCCCTCTCGTTTTTGAACTCCTAGATTACTTATTATATGATGGGGCGATCGCGATCGATAATGTAAATTATCGCCACGAGTCCCCCGAAGCAAAAGCAAGAGCAGCAGATTTATTAGATAATTTAACGATTGATATTGCGAGGGGAACGATACAATTTCTCTTAAATCAATTTGCCGAGGAAGACGCAATCAAATATACCCTCTACGATCGCAATTTTATCTCTTCACGGGAAATTGCTCGCTTGCGTAACGAACTCTCTTGGCAGTTCCGTCAGGATCGTTATTTTCAGGAACCAAAAGCCATTTTTGAGAGTCGCTATCGTCTGCTTGTTTTCGAGGGCAGTCAAATCCAAATGAAGTCTATTTCTGCGCCCCGCTTGCAAGATTTAGAAGCATTACAAGGCATTCCTTTTATCGTCACTCTCGCTCTAGAAACCCGCGATGCCCTCGCCCCCAGAATTCGCGCCGTGATTGCTTTTGTTGGTCGGGGAGTTGTCTACATTTTAACGCAAGTCATTGGCAGGGCGATCGGTTTAATCGGTCAAGGAATTATTCAAGGGTTGGGGAATGTGGTGCAAGAAACCCGCTATCGGAAAAAGTAACGTAATTCCCGATGCGGATCGCATTCCCCGAAAATTCCCATTCGATGCCATAATCGCGATCGCCTCCCTCTAAAATAAAGAATGCAGCGATCGCCATCGGGAAGCGATCGCCCCTCAACCCTACCCCCTAAATCAACATCATGCGCTTGAGTCGGCTTTGGAAAATAGGATTATTGGTTCTTGCAGTCGTTGTCGCGATCGCGTTACTGGGTCGCAGTATTTTGACCGCAAACAGCAAAACGAACCCCGTCTCGCAATTGGTTTTTGTTAGTCCCAGCGATCCGGCAACGTTTAACGCCCCGATCAATACATCTGCATTTAATATTTTTGGCTTTATTAACGAAGGCTTGCTGACGCAGAATGGCATTACCACCGAACTCGAACCCGCCCTCGCCGAATCTTGGGAAATTTCCGAAGATAAGCTGAAAATCGTCTTTACCCTGCGAGAGGGGTTGCAATGGTCTGATGGTGCGCCCCTCACCGCCGATGATGTGGTCTTTTCCTACAATGATGTTTATTTGAATCCCAAAGTCCCGACAGGCATTCGCGATATTCTCAGGGTTGGCGATGGCTATCCCTCAGTTCGCAAGATTGACGATCTCCACGTTGAATTTACCGTTCCCGAACCTTTTGCGCCCTTTCTTCGTTATGCGGGGGGCATTTCTATTCTTCCCAAACACGCCCTCGAAGAAGCCGTTAACACCACCGATGCCAATGGCGATTTAACATTATTAACCACTTGGGGAACCGATACGAATCCCCAAGAAATTGTTGGGGCGGGCTACTATCGCATGACCGATTATATTCCCAGTCAGCGCGTTATTTTTGAGCGCAATCCTTACTATTGGCGCAAAGATGAAGGCGGCGAGGCTCAACCCTATGTCGAACAAGTTATCCTGCAAATTATTGAATCCGATGAAACTCAATCGATCGCTTTTCGTTCGGGAGAATTGGATAGTTTGGAGGTCAGACCCGAATCCTTCAGCTTGTTGAAAAAAGAAGAAGATAAAGGAAAATATACCATTTATAACGGCGGCCCCGCTTCTGAAAGTCGCTTTTTGGGTTTTAACTTATGCAAAGCTCAAGATGCCACGGGAAAACCCTTCGTCGATCCCATGAAATTAAAATGGTTTACGGATCTGCGCTTTCGTCAAGCGATAGCCCACGCCGTCGATCGCGATCGCATGAAAAATAATATTTATCGCGGTTTGGGAGTCGTTCAGCATTCCCCCATCGGCGTAGCCAGTCCTTATTATTTCTCTCCCGAACAAGGACTGAAAACCTATGATTACAATCCGCAGAAAGCTAAAGATTTGCTCCTAGAAGCCGGATTTCAATACGACGAGGAAGATCAATTACTTGATGCTGACGAGAATCCCGTTCGTTTTAATTTATTAGTCAAATCCGAAGAAAAAACTCGCGTTGATGCTGCCGTTCAAATTCAACAAGATTTACAAGCGATCGGCATTCGAGCGGATTTACAAGTTCTCAATTTTAATACTGTCTTAAAACATCTCAGAAGTCGGGATTGGGAGGGTTACGTTGGCGGTTTTGGTGGCGGTGGCATCGAACCCCACAGCAGCTTTAATATTTGGTATAGCGGCGGTACGCTCCATCAGTTCAATCAAGGTCAGTATCCCGGCGAAGACCCCATTCAAGGTTGGGAAGTCACAGACTGGGAAAAAGAAATCGATCGCTTGTTTTTAGAAGGTGCAAGAGAACTCGATGAAGAAAAACGCAGGGAGATTTACAGCCAGTTTCAACAAGTCGTCGCGGAGAATGTTCCCTTTCTGTATCTCGTAAACGCCCTTTCCTTAGAAGCCGTCCGCGATCGCATTCAAAATATCAAATTCACTTCCTTTGGCGGAGCATTTTGGAATCTCTACGAATTGCAAGTTGAGGCGGACTAAAAGACAAATGGAAAACCTACAAACCATCCTAGAGGCTGTTTCAGCAGGATATATTACCCCAGAAATCGCTAAGCAAAAACTCCAAGAAACGGGATATCAATCCGTGGCGGACTTTGCAAAAATCGACCATCAGCGTCAAGAACGAACGGGTTTTCCAGAAGTGATCTGGGGACAAGATAAAACCTCAGAACAAATTACTCGGATTATCGAAGCCATGAACGAGCATCGATTGGTCATTATGGCAACCCGCGTCGAGGCAGAAATTTATGAAGAAGTGCAGCGACAAATCCCCGATCTCCGCTACTATCCCACCGCCAAAATTTGCGCGTTAGGAGAACCAAAACCCCAACAAATTGCTGGAAAAATCACCATTTTAACGGCGGGAACTTCCGATTTACCCGTTGCAGAAGAAGCCGCAATTACGGCAGAATTAATGGGTTTTTCCGTCGAACGGTTGTGGGATGTTGGCGTATCGGGAGTGCATCGTCTTTTAAACAATCGCCACATTCTCGACAAAGCAGATGTTTTAATTGTTGTTGCCGGGATGGAAGGTGCGCTACCAAGTGTCGTGGGAGGCTTGGCAAATTGTCCCGTTATTGGCGTTCCCACCAGTATCGGCTATGGTGCGAGTTTTGGCGGTCTTTCTGCTCTACTTTCAATGTTAAATTCTTGTGCGGCGGGTCTGGGGGTTGTTAATATCGATAACGGATTTGGGGCTGCGATTTTAGCCGGACAAATTTTACGAACAGCAGCTAAAATCGCGGCTAAATCTAAGTAATGTTATTTCCATTATTAGCAGGTTTAATTAAGGATGAATGCAGCGTTGAAAACAATGGAA
>JBCCVR010000252.1:0-8137 GCA_039194995.1 Cyanobacteria bacterium P01_E01_bin.42
AGAGATCGGGATCGTAGGCGATTAACAGCAAATCGACTCCCGAAACTAAGGCTTTTCGGATTGCATCATCAATGCCATTTCGACTGCCATAGACTGCCTTCATGCAGAGATCGTCTGTAATTAAAATACCGCGATATTGCCATTGTTCGCGAATCAGTTCTTGGATAACGGCTGGCGAAAAAGAAACCGGATGTTTGGGATCTAATGCCATTAATTTTGCGTGTC
Organism: Cyanobacteria bacterium P01_E01_bin.42; assembly: GCA_039194995.1. Classification (GTDB taxonomy): domain Bacteria; phylum Cyanobacteriota; class Cyanobacteriia; order Cyanobacteriales; family Spirulinaceae; genus CCY15215. The sequence continues at coordinate 226 of JBCCVR010000252.1, forward strand.
CCAACATCATCCAAGCCGAGGAATTTTGCATCATTTCTCGGAAGGGAATCCAATCATCTTCGGCTAACTCTTCGATCGCTGCATTCAATTCCGCTTCGGTGACGTGGGTATCATCCTCAACCCTTCCCAAGCCGGGAAAATGTTTGATTGTACATTGGACGTTAAATTCAGCTAAAGTGTCGCAGTACCAACGCGCCACTAATGTCACAATTTGACTATCTTCGGAAATTGCGCGACGGTAAATTTGCGAAAAGCGATCGCTCGGGTTCACAATACCTTTATTCAAATCTACCACTGGGGCAAAATTGACATTAATTCCCAATCCCGATAATTCTTCTCCTTGGGTAGTGGCATATTCAATGACGGCTTGTTTCTTGGCTTCGAGGGTCTTTTCTCGATCCACAACTTCTGCCAGTGCGGGTAAATAGGTTAAAGGGGGGGATAAACGCGAAACGATTCCCCCTTCTTGATCCGTGGCGATCCAGAGGGGGGACAAATTTTGCGATCGCCGAATATCTTGTAGAATTGTTAATTCGTTTTTAATTTCTGCGTAGGTTTTATTTTCTATATTTCTTTTGGTCACAAAAATTCCGGCGATCGCGCGTTTTTCCACTAACTTTTTAACTTCTTCTAAATTGTCGTAACCGACAATAAAATGACGGCCGAGGTTTTCCAACTCTTCAGTTTCCGCACCCAATACAACCTGATATTTTTGCCAGTAAAACTGTGTTTCCTGTCCGACGGCAATTGTCAAGCCGATCGCGCCGAGTAGGGCAGTTATAAACGCGATTATTCTCTGCCCATCCCAAATCATGCCGCGAAATTGCCAGAGTCCCAGAATACAAATTGTACTGCTGCCTATTAATGTCACAATTAAAAGGATTTCCCGCACTCTGGCCAGACTCGGGGTTCTTAATTGCGTCGCGAGAATAATCAGAGCGATCGCCACGATAATTTGTGCGATCGCTACTAAGATTGTTATAAAATTCAGGCGAAGTAAAGTTAAAATTTTGGGAATTAAACGATTGGGCATCAAAATTTTGGGGGAAATTTTGCGGCTCTTCACTGTTCTACGCTCTCCAATTCTAATACTTCGCTTTCGAATTCATCTTCATCCAAACCGTCTATATTCAAATCTATATTACCATTAATATCATCTTGAGATTCGTAAATCGATTTTTGCGGCAAGATAATTTCAAACTCCGAATATTCTTTCGAGGAAGAACGAACGCTCACCTCCCCTTGATGGAGCGAAACAATTGTTTCTCTAGCTAAAGATAATCCCAATCCCGTCCCGTCTCCCGTCGGTTTAGTGGTAAAAAATGGCTCGAAAATGCGATCGAGATTCTCTGGTGGAATGCCAACCCCATTATCGCGAATAGAGATTTTAACGCAGTTATCGATGTCTTCGGTTTTAACAGTCAAAATCGGGAAATAACCCTCTTCTCCTTCCAATTTTCGCTCTTTCATCGCATCAAACGCATTATGTAGAATATTAATCAGCGATGTATTAAAATTTTGGGAAAACACAAGGATAGGGTCTAACGATGTATCATAATTAACCTCTAATGTTGCTTCAAAATCGGTGACTTTTTCTTGGAAATTATGATAAGTTAATTGTATGGCTTCTTTTAAGAGTTGATTGATATCCGAAAGAGAAGCGTTTTCCGTGCCAGAACCCGCATGACCGAGCATCCCATCAACAATTTTTTCAATGCGTTTGCCATTTTGATGAATGGTTTTAACGCATTCTTTAAAATCCCCGATAATTTCTTCAATATATTCCGCCGAATCTTCTTCGAGTTTCTCCGTCTGAGTTTCTAATTCCTCTTCAAGATCTTGGGTAAGTTGTACGGTTAAGTCAGAAAAATTATTCACAAAATTAAGAGGATTGCGAATCTCATGGGCAATCCCTGCGGTCAAAGAACCCAAAGATGCTAATTTCGCCTGGGAAATCATTTGATTTTGAGCCGTTTGCAGTTGATCTAATGTTTCTCCCAACTGGATGTTAGTTTCTGCCAACTCAACATTTTTGTTTTTTAATTCTTCGGTTCGTTCTTCGACTTTAATTTCTAATGTCCTCGCATAGTCTTCAATTCGTTGATAAGAACGCCTCAAATTAGCAATTAGCGTCATACCAATTTTAGCGATCGCACTTCCCGTCAATGCCATCAACGGGGGAATAATGGGAATCCACCAATCCAGCAAAAAGATCCCATAAATCCCAAAAACGAGCAGGCCGCTCGCCGCAATAAAATGAACCAGAGTCCGAATGACGGAGAGTTTGGCCAGACCGTCAACCGATCGCCAATGAGAAATCCAAAATGCCCCCACAAACGACCAAAGCAAGACCCAAGACCACTCTAAATATTCGGGGAGAGAGGCAATCAGCGATCGCTCTCCCAAAGCGGCCGAGATCAGAAAACTGGTAACTTGGGCGTTAATTTCTACCCCCGTCATCCGCACGGGCAACCCGTCAAAAGGTTTACTGTAAGGGGTGAGGAAAATATCTTTGAGACTGGGTGCAGTAGAGCCGACAAAAACGACGCGATCGCGAAAAAAGTCCTCCTCTATCCGTCCTTCCAAAACATCCGTCATAGAAACGAAGGAAAAACTATTTTCCGCCGCGCGATAATTAAGCAACAATTGAAACCCGTCATTATTGGCGCGCACGTACCCGCCATCGTTAACAGCAAAGCGGTTTAAAATCGCTTGACCCAAACCAATCCCCCCATCTTCGCGCGTTTCGGGGGAAATCCCTTCTCCTTCGAGATACATCCACGCCAAGCGGAATCCCAAACTGAGGGCGATTTTCCCACTGGGATCGGATAAATAAATAAACCCCCGCCGAATTTTGCCATCAATATCTAAAGGGAAATCATTGGCTCCCACTTGGTCTAACTCCGCGAGGACTGGAGGTGGCGCGATCGCGACTCCCGTACTATTGGGACTGCTTTGAATGGTCGCATCCTCGACAATTTTTTGAATGCCGATTAAATTGGGGGTCGATTTGGCAAATTCAATCCATTCTGCATGACCCGGTTCTTTGACAAAATCGCGATAAATATCCAAACCTATCGCCCGGGGTTCTTGCGCTTTAATTTTTTCCAATAACTCCACGATTAAAGCATCGGAAAACGGCCAATCTCCCACCGATTGTAAATCGGCTTCATTAAAGCCAACAATTGCAATGCGCGAATCTATAGGCAGAGGGGGACGCACGCGAATAAATTGGTCGTAGGCAGACAATTCGAGAAGTTGCAAGAATCCGGCTAAGCGTATCAAGAGGGTCAATCCCGTCACGCTTCCCGCTACAATTAACTCTCCTCGCCATCGCCAGCAAAGTTTTTGGATCTTAGTCCATAACATGGAGTCAATGGGAGCTTAAAGGGGACGATCGCGGCAGTTGGAAGAGTAGAACCATATCACTGAGGTTAAGAGCGCAAAACCCGTAACTCTTATGATGCCACAAAGAGAAAGATGCAGACGGAAGGATGCAGGATGAAAAAATATTTTGCCTTCATCCTGTCTCTGTTGTAACCATTTTTACGCGATCCCTCGCACTTTTAGCCGTGGGGGTGTCAACCTAGAAGGTCTCTTTTTGGCGATCGCACGTCACCAGCTTATCGATCGCATCTTTAACGGGCATTGTTCCCAAGTCCCCCGAGGCGCGGGTGCGGATGCTTAAGGTGTTGCTTTCCACTTCTTTTGACCCCACAATCGCCATTACGGGAATCTTTTGTTTCTCCCCATTGCGAATCATTTTCGCCAAGCGTTCCCCACTGGTATCCACTTCCGCACGCAATCCCACGGCTTTCATTTGCAGGGCGGTATCTTTAGCATATTTTAAGAATTCATCGCTGACGCAGAGGAGGCGGATCTGTTCGGGAGCTAACCAAAGGGGAAAATCCCCCGCATATTCTTCAATTAAAATGCCGATTAGCCTTTCTAGGGAGCCAAACGGCGCGCGGTGAATCATGACGGGACGCTGACGGGAACCATCTTCCGCGACGTATTCTAATTCAAAGCGATCGGGGAGATTGTAATCGACCTGTACGGTGCCCAGTTGCCATTCTCGCTCGAGTACGTCGCGGAAGATAAAATCGAGCTTTGGACCGTAGAATGCCGCCTCTCCTGGAGCTTCAAAATGATCCATCTCCAGATGTTCGACAGCACGACGGATGGCGTTTTGCGCTTTTTCCCAGTTTTCGGGAGAACCGATATATTTATCAGATTCGGGATCGCGAAAACTCAACCGTGCTTTAAAGTTTTTCAACTGCAAGCTGTTAAAGACGGTGAGAATTAAATCCACCACATTTAGGAATTCGTCTTCGAGTTGGTCGGGAGTTACGAACAAGTGAGAGTCATCGACGGTGAAACCCCGCACCCGGGTCAACCCCCCCAACTCCCCAGACTGTTCGTAACGGTAGACGGTGCCAAATTCCGCGAGACGCATGGGAAGTTCCCGATAAGAACGCATCTCGTCTTTATAAATTTGGATGTGAAAGGGGCAATTCATAGGCTTGAGGACGAATCCCCGCTCGATCGCGGCGGCTTCTTCGTTCTCTGCCATCATGGGGAACATATCCTCTTTATAGTTTTGCCAGTGACCGGAAATTTTAAATAAATCGGTTCTGGCGATGTGGGGGGTAACGACTCCCAAATAGCCCCGCTTAACTTGTTCTTGCTTGAGGAAATTTTCCAGTAGCGATCGCACCATCGTCCCTTTGGGAGTCCAGAGAGGCAACCCAGGCCCGACAGCATCGGAGAAGATAAATAAGCCGAGTTGTTTGCCGAGTTTGCGGTGATCTCGCTTCAGTGCTTCTTCTTTGCGGCGCTTGTATTCTTTCAGTTGTTCGGGAGTTTCCCAAGCGGTGCCGTAGATACGCTGCAACTGCTGGCGATTTTCATCCCCTCGCCAATAAGCACCAGCGACCATTTCAATGGCGATCGCCTTCGGATTCAGTTCGGAGGTATTCTCGATATGAGGACCCGCACACAAATCCCACCATTCTTCCCCGAGGTGGTAAAGGGTGATGGGATCGCCTTTGATAATATCCCGCAGGATTTCCAGCTTATAGGGTTCTTCAATTTCTTGGATGCGTTTTTCCGCTTCATCGCGAGTCACTTCTTCGCGAATGATGGGAAGTTTCTTTTTGATAATCTTGTCCATCTGTTTCTTGATGGCTTTGAGATCCTTATCGGTAAAAGGTTCGGGATTATCAAAATCGTAGTAAAATCCTGTTTCCGTCCAAGGACCGATCGTTACCTGCGCGTTGGGAAAGAGAGTTTGCACCGCCATTGCTAAAACGTGGGATGTAGTATGGCGAATGCGTTTGAGGGTGTCGGATTCGCTGGTGCGGGGTAAGCGAATCGGTTGTTGCTCTTGTTCTTCGGCGTTAGGTAACGGTTGGTTCATGTTCGTCCTCGTGCGAATTCTGCATCCTTCCATGATACTGAGAATCGGCGCAAGGATGTGGGGTTTTGGGGAGGGTGGAGGAGGGCGATCGCGGTAGAATATTCGTGAAAGGTTTTACTAGACAGAAAGAGGAATCGTGCAGATTACAGCCATAAAACAAGGTCAAATGCTGATACTCTCGGAAATGCTCGATATTCCCGACGGGCAAAGCGTAACTGTTGAAATTACCGAGATTGAAACGACTGAAGCCGAAGATCGTGGCGATCGCAATGGTGACGAACTGGATTTTTGGGAATCTATCCAAAAATTTCGTCAAGAAAATAATATTGCCGAAGCCGATATTGATGTTGACGAGATTTTTAAAGATGTTCGAGACAAATCGCCCGGACGCGAGGTGATTCTGTGAGTTTAATTTTTCTACTGGATACTAATACTTTATCTGAGCCTTTGCGCCCGCGCCCTAATGAAAATGTTCTTAGAAAAATTGCAACTCATCGTCAAGAGATTGCAATGGCAACTCCTGTGATACAAGAAATACTGTTTGGGTGTAATCGACTGCCGCTATCCAGAAAACGCAGACAAATTGAAACTTATCTGCAAAAATCCGTGTTGTCTAAGATTCCAATTTTGTCATACGATCTTACCGCAGCAGTATGGCACGCTCGAGAAAGGGCGCGTTTGGTTAGTATTGGGAGAACACCACCGTTTGCCGATAGTCAAATTGCGGCGATCGCTAAAGCAAACGATCTGATTTTGGTGACGAATAATATAGCCGATTATGCCAATTTTAACGATCTGGAGGTAGAAAACTGGCATGGATAGCATGGATGAAGTGCGATCGCTCTTGCTACTGACATTCTTCGGCCATCTCGCTACAATTGAGAGCAAGATCGAGAGGTGAGTGTTATGTCAGAAAATCCTAATGGTATTTATATTTCTGGAAGTTCTGTAAGTGGCGGCGTTTCCCAAGTGTCGGGAAAGAATAATCGCATCGTCCAAGGAGAGAACAATCAAAGTGTGCAAGGAGATAATAATCAAGTTATCCAACAAAGTACGGAGGAAACATCCGAGGAGAAACCCCTAACGCAAGCTGATGTTTTGCAATTGCTGGCGGAGTTGGAACATTTGGTGAAAGAGTCTCAACTTCCCGCAGAAACTAAGGAGGAAGTTGGCGACTATCTCAAAGCAACCCAACGTGCGACGGAAAAGGAAGAACCGAAAAAAACAACCGCGATCGCCAATCTCGAAAGTGCGGCGGAAACACTAGATGCGTTAAGTAAGACGTTAGATGCAGGAAGCACTCTTTGGACAAAGGCGAAACCCATCGTAATTAAAATTGTGGGATGGTTGGGTGCTGCGGTGGCGGGTTCGTTTTTGGGAGGATTATGAGTCGGCGAATTCTTCAAATTGCGAGAAAAATTCTTCTTTTCCTGATTCCTCTCAACACCAAAGCAAATTCTCCTTCTCCTACTTCCCTACAACACCAGGAGATTGAAAACTCTACAGTGACGGGGGGAATACAGGAGTTGAAAGGGGATAATAATCGCACGATCCAAGGCGAGAAAAATACAATAATTCAGGGATCGAATAACATTCTTTTGCAAATTCAGAATTCTGTTGTTGATCGATCTTCAGAGGATAAGCAAAAGAATGTCAGATCCCGGAGTCAACAGATTTTAATTGACAAGGTGAAAGAAGAAATTAATGTTCGCTTGTATCACTCTTTGCACAATCATATTTATATTCTACTGGAGAAAGACGAAGACCCAACCCAAGTATGTCCCTCATATTCGATGGATATTAAAGTGGGAATGAAAGAAGCATCTCCACTTCCTCGAGGAACAAAGATTGAGGAAATTTATGATCGCGATGATATCAGTGGGAAATTATTAATTCTGGGACCGCCCGGATCGGGTAAAACAACAGTGTTACTGCACCTTGCTCAAACTTTAGTGCAGCGTGCAGAAGATGATGACAAAAAGCTAATTCCTATTTTGTTTAATTTATCTTCTTGGCAACCCAAAAGCAGTATTTTTGAATGGATGATAGAACAGTTTATTTTTAAATATAAAGTTCGTAAAGATATTGCAGAAAAATGGTTGGAAGATCGAAAGATTTTGCCATTATTAGATGGGTTAGACGAGCTTAAATCAGAATATCAAGAATCTTGTATTAACAAAATTAATGAATTTTTGTGTTACGACAAAAGCCCAACATCTTTAGTCGTATGTAGTCGCACAAAAGAATACAATATTTATCAAAAACATTTGAATTTGAATAGTTCAATTATTTTACTGTATCTAGATCACGAACAAATTGAATCCTACTTAGAACAGATAAAAAGCATAGAGTTATGGGAAACAATTCAAAGTGATAAAGAGCTACTAGATCTGTCAAAAATCCCATTATTTCTTAACATAATTGTTATTGCCTATAAAAAAATATCAACAAAAAAATGGAAAGAATTAACTTCTTCTGAAGAGAGAAAAAAAT
>JBCCVR010000253.1:0-8088 GCA_039194995.1 Cyanobacteria bacterium P01_E01_bin.42
CATGGAACGCCCCTACAAATGTCGTCAATATGGTTGGCGATCGCCAATACAATCTGCGATCGCTTAGTCCTCAAGAGGAAAATCAGCCTTAAGGATTTCTAACCAATCAGCAATCCGTTGGTCGGTTTTTTCGCTCTCATTCACTTCATCAATGGGCAATCCCACGAATTTCCCGTCACGAATTGCGGTAGACTTTTCAAAGGTATAGCCATCGGTTGAAACAGACCCGACCAGCGTTGCACCCAGAGCCTTAAATTGATCGTACATTAGCCCCAACGCGCCAACAAAATGCTTGCCGTGACCCGTGCAATCTCCGGGTCCGAAAAGCGCGATCGTTTTACCGGAGAAATCGGGCTTGTCGATTTCCATATCAAATAGGGGTTCGCGCCAATCATTTTGCACTTCTCCAGCCCCCCAAGTCGGACAGCCGAAGAGTAGATAGTCATATTTCAAAAAATCTTCAACATCATCAAAGTCCTCTTCCATACTGTAGAGATCGCAGAGGTCTTCCCCAATTTCTCCCTGTATTTTCTCGGCAATTTCTTCAGTAACCCCTGACGTGCTACCGTAAAAAAGTCCAATTTTAGCCATGGTTTTGACTCCTATTTTTGCAAAGTAGAAATGTAGTTCGATTCAGGCGTTTGCTGCTCTCCTCTCCTATCAGTCCTATCACGGAATTTCTGGCTCAAATTGTTAGTAGCGAACTTTTTATTTATTCGTTAGTTATTTTCAGTTATTTTCAAAGTTCTTCATATTTTTTAAAACTCGATTTCTTGAGAAAATATGTATTTTTTAGCCGACACGACTTAAATTTTAAGAAATATTTTATTGTTGTAGTGGTTGAAATCCGAAGTCAACGTTAAGAAAAGAGAAACACGATAGATACGTTCTCAACCAAGATAATAAGCCAGATGGAGAAGATCGTTTAGATCGTCACAAACATCTCATTCCAGGCAGACTTAAATTCTTGCCCCGCGATAGCGCATTTTTCCTTTTTTCTGATAATGTCTGGCAAAGCGAGGAATATCGCCCCGATGACCCAAAACGATCGCCGTATCTCCAGCTTCTAATCTCAAGCTGTAGTGCGGATTTTTCAACGTTCTTCCCCCAACTTTCCGAACGGCAACTACGACAAAACTTCCATTGCCTTCAATTTCTAATTTACTCAAATTAATACCAATTAAAGGAGAATTATCTGGAATTGTTAGCTCGCTAATTTCTACATCTAATTCTGCTAATAATTCGTCTAAATGGGAGAGCGATCGCGTCTGTTCGAGGAAATCTAAAGCAACCGGACGGGTAATTAAATTAGACATTCGCGTTGCACTAATTGCAGCCGGCAAAACAATATGATTGGCTCCGGCGAGGCGTAATTTCTTCTCCGTGCTGGGTATCTCTCCTCGTGCTAAAATTGTTAAGTTGGGATTGAGTTCCCGAGCGGTTAAGGTAATAAAAACATTGAGAGCATCTTCTTGTACGACTGTTGCCAATGCCTTGGCGCGATCGATGCCCGCATCGTATAAAACATTTTCATCCGTTGCATCCCCATTTAAGACGAGATATTCTCTCGCTTCTGCGATCGCAACGCGCTCGGGATTTTTATCGATGAGTACGAAAGGAACTTGTTCTTCTTGCATCTGTTTGGCCAAAATTTGACCGATCCGGCCGAATCCACAAATAATAATATGCTCTTCGAGTTTTTCAATGTTATCATTTTTGCGCTGGCGATCGAAAGCTCGATTAATTTCTCCTTCAGTGAGCATTTGAATAAAACTCCCTACAATATAAACGGCAGAAGATGTTCCGGCAAGGATCACGAAAATTGTAAAAATCCGTTCGGCAGGCGATCGCAAGGGGTTCACTTCCCCATATCCTACGCCAAAAATGGTAATAACGATCATATATAACGATTCTAGAATCGTCCAGCCAAAAATAATGTAACCGATAGTTCCAAAAATAATCGTAGCGCTAAAAAAGATGCTACCTATTAATATTCGCTTGAAAGAGTCTGGCATGAGTTGGCCCGTTCCCAAATGTTGTTTAAGAATAGGGAATTACATCGTGAAAAGCCATATAATTAATGTTGCGATCGCCATTCGGTAGTTTCTGCATGACATCTACAAAACGCATATTCCAAAGAATATCATGATTCATATACATGTGACGAGAATGAACCGTTTGGCTGAGGGTTTCATCCAATCCGGTTAGAGTAACGATAATTGCGGCTTCTAATTCTGCTAAATCTTCAGCGTTTAAACCATACAGAGGACTTTCTTCTGTAATGGGGTGCATTACCATCCAACTTAAGGAAAAAGCGGGAGTCGTCGATCGCATCAATTTCAGATCGTGCAAGCGACGAAGGTTATGGCCTTCAGGCGTTGTCTCCGGCATAAGAACCGTTACATTAATCTGCGCTTCTAAAATTAAATTATTTCTTTTATTGGCAGAACGAAACATCAAAGTCGGGATGCGATTGTAAGGGCAAATGACCGCCACATTGCTAAAGAGAACTCGGGCGCTGGGAACGGAAAAACGCGCAAACATTAGCCCTGTTGCCATTGCCACCCCAAGCAAGCCGATAAAGACTTCCACGACCACCAAGAAGTTACTATAAGGTGTTGTCGGATACATGGCACCATAACCGATAGTTGCCATAGTTTGCACGCTAAAGAAAAAAGCATCGGTAAAAGATCCGGGTTCGGCATTGGCAATACAATCACCGCCTAAAACATAGGCAAAAGCAAAGAAAATATTGAGAATAATATAGGCTAAACTAATCGACCCAATGAGTTTTTCCCAAGATACCGTAAAAAGGAGATGATAAAAATCTTGCCAATGAAAAGATTCAATTCCATGTCGAATAAATTTAATGCCACCCATACCTACTACAGACACTTGCGGTATTTTTCGTTTCATTTTAGGAGATTTCATAGGCAGTGCGATCGCAAGATAATATTAATCTAAAGCAATTAATCTAAAGAAGTGCTTTGAGGGTCAATTTGTCGATAAAAAATTGGTTTGCCATCTTGAATGCGAACAATTGTTGCACTTTTTAGGGGATCTCCCGTTCCTTGAAAAGAAATTGTACCGCTAACGCCTTGAAAATCTTTAATTTGCAATAAACCTTGACGAATAGACTCGGGATCGGTTCGTTCTCCGACGCGAATGGCTTCAAAGAGCAGGTGTGCGGCATCATAAGCTAAAGCAGCACCATTATCGGGAGAGTAACCGTATTTGCGAAAAAAGGCTTTCTCAAAGGCAATTGCTTTGGCATTATCAGGGTTAGGGTACCAAAGCGTACTGTAAAAACTACCTTCTGCATCGGGATATTCGCGAGGGTTCAGATTATCCCAAGAGTCTCCCCCGATCGCGATCGCAGAAATGCCCAATTCTCTCGCTTGTTGGATTTGTTGGCTGAGTTCGTGATAGTAATTGGGTAAAAATAAAACATCCGGGGACAAGGCACGAATTTGTTCGAGTTGTTCGCGAAAATCTTGATTGCGATCGGTAGTATAAATTTGCGAACTGACAATTTTGCCGCCTATTTTTTCAAATTCTCGAGTGAATGTTTCTGCTAAGCCTTTATTATAAGCACTCGCTGCATCGTAAAGGATAGCTCCCCGAGTTGCCCCCAATTCTTGACGGGCAAATCGTGCCATAATTTGCCCTTGAAAATCATCGATAAAACCAGCACGAAAAATATAGTTTTTGCCTGCGGTTGTTTCGGGATGAGTTGAGGTGGTACTAATGGTGGGGATGGGAATAGTTTCGGCAAAATTAGCGACGGGGATGGCAATACGACTGATGGGAAGGCCGAGAATAGCGACAACTTCTTGATGATAAACCAGTTGGCGAATTGCGGTTAGCGCCGTATCGGGATCGTCGCCATCGTCTTCGATGGATAAAATCGCGTTTTGCGATCGACCGTCAACCATTAAACCACCTTTGGCATTGACTTCTTGGATAGCCAGTTGCATGCCGTTAATGGCAGTTTCTCCGCTAGTTTCTGCTAGTTCTCCCGTTAAAGGGACGATCGCGCCAATGTTAATGGTTGTTTCTCGGGTGAGATCGCCGCGATCGCAGGAAACTAAGGCGATCGTCAAAGCCACTGCGATCGGTTTGAAGAGTCCCGATAGCGAATAATTTTTGGATTTAACGTTCATGAGAAATCTAGCACTCGATTCTCGAGAGAAATTATTCCCATTCTAATTCCAATGCAGGCATTAAGCGCTGTAAATTTTTTAACGATTTTCCTTGCCAAGGAATATTTTTTGCTCCTTGCACGGTCATGGCAATTTCTTTATTTTTCCGAATTTCAATGGTGAATTTCGACAAGACGTTAATTCCCGAACTGTTGAGAAATTTTAACTCTCTTAAATTCAAGATAATACGAGCGGGTTTTTGCTCGGCAATATCATGTAATAGTTGTACGATCGGTCTATATTCATCCATGCCGCTCAGGCGCAAAGAGCCTTGAAAGCGAATGGTTTTTGTTGCATCGTCGTAGTTAATTTCGTAGGTCTCGGTTTTAATTTCCATGCTTCAATATTCCTGACTTTAAGAAGGGTAATCGATTGTTATTCGGGCTTAAATACTTAATTGAACCATCGTTGTCACCACGATCGTCGTTGCTGCGATTTGAAGGGGTTCTTTCTGCATTGGTTCGGTTTGGTCTGGTTCTTGTTGCACGGTTTCAAATTTCCAACCCAATTGTGCACCGTAGTCCTCGATCATGGTAAGATATCCCAATCGCGATGAAGTGCCATTTTCTTCAAGCGCATTTTTTTCGAGTTGAGCGATCAACATTTCTTGGGTATCTACGGTGGTCAGTTTTTCGAGATAGTTTTGAAAACCTTGTACGGATTCAGTGGCAATGCTATTCGTAATGCGAAAAATCAGGCGATCGCTTTGCAGTTGTAAGGATAGACCGATAGGATAATTCAGGCGATCGTCATTAAATTTCATCGCATTTTCTAACAGTTCATTAGCTATATAACTCACTGCTCCCTTAATCTCCTCTTTCCTGCATTGAGCATGAGGTTCGTCCTCCTGCGTGGGAAAGAAAGTAGTGAGATAGTCTGCTAAAAAATCTGCCGATAATCCATTATTTCGCCAGCGTTGCTGTAGAGGAACGGAGCTCGGAGAAAAACCCAGAATCAGATATTCTGGACTTTCGGGCAGGTTTTCGATAAAGTTGCCGAAAATTTTTATCATATTTTTACGATTCCTTTTCTCGTTTGTTGGCTTCCGATACCACGGCCCGAGTGTAAAGGAGGGATTACGCATAAGTTTCGATTCATAATACTTTGTGAGGAATTGCCCCTTACATTCATGGGATTAACAGAACGAAACGCACCTTCTAGTAGTTTCTTCTCGACTGTAGCGGGGCAATCCGGTAAAAATAATCGCGTTATGGGAAAATTGTGCGGGACAATTTTCTGACTACGATCGCCGCTCGATGGCAATGCCATGAGTTCTCATATAGTTTAACAGCCAATTCGCCATGGTTGCACGACGAGCCTGACGCGGGGTAAATTCTCCGATTTTATACCCTTTAAATCCAAGGGCTTCTTTTAGGAGTTGTTTATTTTCCTTGGGGATCGATCGCGTCAATTTCATCGTGGGAGGACGCTCGCCAATAAAATTAGGGGGTTGGGGGTATTCCCCGCGCCATTCCTCCGCAACCCCATCGCTATCCCATTCTTGGCTTGACGCATTGTAGCCGTAACCGAGATAATGCCAAACTAGCTGATTGACTGTGTCGTCTTCAATGTTTTCATTGAGTATCGACCAGATTGTATCGGTATTTAATGGAGGTAGATCGAGCATGAGACAAAAATTATAAGATAAGTTATTTTTTGAGATCGATTGAATGCGATCGCGCTGCCAAAAGGCGGATGAGAGAGCAAGGAAAACACGAGTAATTTACTATCATAATCAATCGCAATGCAACTCTTTCCCAAAGCACCTAAATTTTGGCAAATCGCATTAATTTTAGGGATTGGCGTGTTTTCTGTTTCTACAGCCGCAATTTTCGTGCGCTTGGCGCTAGAGGTAACGGGATTGCGAGAAACGGGTTTTAGTCTTTTTCTGGCCGCTTCTCGTCTGATAATCTCAGCAGGAATCATCTGTCCGAATTGGCGCGGAATTCGACGCACTCCTATCTCACCCAAGGCCTTTTATTATGCAGGAGCGGCGGGATTATTTTTGGCTCTGCATTTTGCGGTTTGGATTTCTTCACTGTCTTTCACTTCTATTGTTGCGGCGACGACTTTAGTAACAACCAATCCAATTTGGATCGCTTTATTATCTCAATTTTGGTTTAAAGAAAAATTAAAGAAAATTACGATTCTCAGTATCTTTATTACCTTGTTAGGAGGAATTGCGATCGCCCTAGGAAGTTCCTCAAGCGAAAGTCTAGGATTGCAACCTCTATTAGGAAATATTTTGGCGTTAATTGGTGCTTGGTTTGCCAGTTTTTATCTACTCATCGGGCGAGAAGCACAGCGTCAGAGTTTGAGTACGGAAAATTATATTACTATTGCTTATACTGTTGCTGCCATTGTGCTTTTCCCTTTCCCTTTTTTCTTTGGTTCTGGTTATTTCGGTTATCCGATTCCAGTTTATATTTATGTATTTTTTCTCGCTTTATTTTCTCAAGTGATCGGGCATACAACGATTAACTGGGCAGTTCGCTGGATTTCTCCTATATTGGTTTCGCTGGCAATTTTATTTGAACCCATTGGTTCGAGTATTCTCGGTTATTTTATCTTTGGAGAACAACCCAGTTTAATGACTATTCTGGGTGCAATAACAATTTTGTCGGGGGTTGCGATCGCAATTTTAGGGGAAAGAACAAAATCCTCGTAACCACTCGATTGAAGCGTTTATTATTCTTGCAAGCGAACGAGATACAGATAGTATTTTTCATTATAGATATAACTATTCGTGAATTGTTCAATTGCTTCAATCTCTAAGTTTTCTGGAAAGAGATCGAGTTCGTAGTTAAGGATCAACAAAATCTCCGACCTTTGTTCATGTAGTAAGTGCTCGGTTTGCCTTAATACTTTTTTGAGATCGACATCTATTCTCTGGGAATTATAAAGCACAAAACTACCAATTCTTCGTGATTCTGGATAGTAAATTTTACGATTGAGATAACCACTAATGGGGGTTATGACACTATCTTGACTGCCAACAATAAAGTGGTCTTTTAAATTATTATTTTTGATATAGCTTGCTGTTTCCCGGCTTGCAGAATAAGGAACAATAATATTGCGCGTAAAAGCGACTATTCCCGCAATAAGTTGAGTCATCATAATAAAGGTTAAAATTGTTTTTTTATGACGATCGACCCAAGCGATCGCTTGAGGAAAAAATTGCCTCGGTTGAGAAGGATAATAGGACGAAATCCAAATTGCCAGAATCAAAACAATATAGAAATTGCCATAGTGTCGAGGCGATCCTAAGACCTTAGTATAGGTGAAAAATAGTAATTCCGATGTGCCTAAGATATAGATAAATAAAGGAATAGATTTTTTTATAAAACTCAGAATAAAAAACAGAAAAATTAAGAGAGAAATCATTGCATATAAACTCACATCCCAAAAGCTGCTATCCCGAGGGACGAGAATCAAGATATAACTATTCCAAATCCTCGCCAAAACTTTCATTAAATGATGTAAATCCCAAAATGTATCCCACTTGATTAAACCACCTTTGAGTTCGCTATCTTGTGGAGGGATGAGAAGAAATAAAGATGTTAATAATCCCAAGATATAGATCGTAATACTACTAGCGATCGCTAGACTATTTCGTTGTTTCTGAAAGAAAATCACATCAAAAGATAAAGCACAAAAAAGAACAAAAGCAACCAAAAGTCCATAAGCATTCGCATTCGTCATCAAAACCAGACAAACAACTGGAATAATAAGATCTTTAGTGCGATTTTTAAAAAAAATACAGAATAAAAATGCAAATAGAATATAAAGAGAATAGTTTCGACTAATGATAGAATATTCGTAGAATGGTAAATAGCCAAAAGAAAATAATAGTTTTTGCAAGCGGGAAAAAGGAGAAAAGAAAAGA
>JBCCVR010000254.1:0-8018 GCA_039194995.1 Cyanobacteria bacterium P01_E01_bin.42
CACACTAGCGTCGTAATGATCGTAGCCGTAATCGTAGTCGTAAGAAAACAAACCTTTCTGATCTTGGCTTACGATTATGACACTCTTACGATGCACATAACGATGGCGCTTAAGACTACGACTTTTGTTGGGGGGTGGGTCGGGTTCTGGTTTGGGGCGACGGATTTCGGAATAGAAAGATGTTTGCGTGAATTCCTTTCCATTGTTGACGAGTAATGTCCGCAGGCGTAAATTTTCGCTGGCAAACCAAATGCGTTCTGAGGTGCAAATATTATTATTGGTGATGGTTAAGGTTAGCGCGTCATCTGCACCGATCGCATAGACTCCTTTGGCACTCGGATTTTGTAAGAGTCCCGATCGCAAAATTAAGCCAGTTTGCGGATCGTTTTCATCCGGGACGATCGCCCAAAAACTCGAGCCGATTTGCTTGGGTTTGCCCCAATCCACGGAGGTATCCCAACTGGTTTTTAAGCCAAATTTAAGGGCAGCAGAATCAATATTATATTGTTGGTAAAGTTGCCCGATCGCCGGATCGTCTTCTAGCAATTCTACCGTTAAATTGGATTTGCTATTATCGGGTTGTTGTCCCGCGCCTTGGTAGCGAGTACGTTGCGAAAACCATTCCCCTGCGGATTGAGTCACAAAAGTTTTAATATCCATGCAAAACGAGGCTGCGAACTACGAGAGGCGATCGCGATCGCCAAATATGTATTGTATTACGATTCGGGACGGGCGCGATCGAGGGCGATCGAGGCAGCTTCTCGCACTTGCGAATGTTTATCCTTGGTTAGATACTGGAGGGCGGAAAGACTTTTGGCACAGGGGAGGTGTCCGAGGGCTTCGGCGAGGCGCTGGCGTACCAGCCAATCTTCAGAATCGATAAAGGAGAGAATATCATCAAGGGCATCCATTGCGCCAATTTCCCCCAAAGCCGCGATCGCCGCCTGTTCCATAACGGCTTCTTGGCTGTAAAGGGCTTCCATTAAGGCTTCTCGGGCGCGAATATCGCCGATATTTCCCAAAGCAACCGCCGCGCTAAACCGTACTAACCATTGCGTTTCCTCGTAAAATGCCCGCACGAGGGGTTCAAATGCCCGCTTGTCTTCCAAGTAGCCCAATGCCCCCGCAGCATCGGCGCGAATGCCGTAATCCGGGTCGGTTTGCAAGCATTTGACCAACATGGGATAAGATTCTTGGGTGGGCTTGACTCCAAGGGCGAAAACTGCCATCGATCGCACCTGCAACACCTCATCATCAAGCACTTTTTTGATTAAGGGGACGGCATCTTCTGGGGAGACTTCCCGCAAACTGACGAGGGCAAGCATGCGATCGCGAGAATCTTGGCTTTCCAGTTGCAAAGCGATTTGTTCTAAATTGGGTTGGCTCATTGCAAAAATTGGGTCTGAAACCCCGTCCTTGTGGGACGGCTTGACATGGACTGCAAATCGCTATATTTTTACTATATAGCGACAGGGACGGACAAATGTACCTGACTCAAAAGAATCAAATTAAAGGATTGAGTAAAGCGGAATATATCGCCTTGTCTGTTCTTTGTCGATTGAGCAAAAATCTCTACAATGTAGGACTTCACTCGATAAGCGATTTTATTTTTATCGCATTCTAACGCGAATGCGGGAAGTCTACCTTCTAGGGATTTTCCCGCGATCGCCGTGGTGCTAAGATACAAAGATATTTCTAGCATCTTGCTAGCTCAATCCTCAAAGCAATATTCCGTTCATGGACATTGAAGCGTTTAGCGAGCTTTTTCCCCTCTTCAATACAGCCAGTCCCGAAACATTACAATGGCTGCTTTCCGTCGCCGTAGAACACTCTTACCCCAGAGATCGGGCGGTTTTAATGGAAGATGCTTGGGGCAATGCGGTCTATTTTATTGTATCGGGATGGGTGAAAGTTCGCCGTTTGGCGGGAGATAGCGCGGCGACTCTCGCGGTGATGGGAAAGGGCGATTTTTTCGGGGAAATGGCAATTTTGGACGAGTCGCCGCGATCGACGGACGTAGTGGCACTGTGTAAGGTGGAATTACTCAGCGTTTCCGCCCAACGCTTCATTCAAACCCTTTTCAAAGATCCCCAATTGCACCATCGCATGTTGCAACTCATGGTACAGCGATTGCGCTATTCCAATCTGCGTTTTTTACTGCGCGATCGCCCTCCTGCGGTGAAGTTAGCTAAAACTCTAATTGTGCTTGCCGATCAATATGGCAGCACCACGGAACAAGGTAAAGAAATTCTTTTCATTCCCTATAGCGATCTCTCGCAAATTTCCGATATTCGCGTTGAAGAAGCACAAAAAATCATCGAAAAATTGGCAGATAAAGGTTGGGTGAATATCGACAAATCTCGCCATAGTTTATCGTTGGTCAATCTTCGCCAATTGACCCATTTAGCGGGTCGAATGTGAATTTTTGGTTATTAGTTATTAGTTATTAGTTGCATTCCGACTCCCCCTCTTGGGAAGGGGTTGGGGGGTGGGTTTGTTTTGTTTCTTTGACTCTCTATTCCAAAAATAGTCTTTCTACATCTAAATTAGAAGCAATTTTTACGAGTTTGTCTTTATCTTTCGGATTGGCAAGATAGGGAATCGTTCCTAAAATAGGCAGATGGGTCAGAGATTGGATGATATCTACTGGAGTCCAATTCTTGAGTTGTTCTTCGGTGACGGGTTGAGAACAGTTGAGAATAATCCCTTTGAGATTTAATTTGACTTGACGGGAAAGGGCGACATTTGCAACAGTTTGCGCGATCGCACCCAATTTCACGGGAACGACTAACACCGCATTTAAACGCCATTGTGCGGCAATATCGGCAACGGTTAATTCATGTGTGACGGGAGAACCCAAACCCCCCAAGGCTTCCACAAGGACGAAAGGATAGTTTTGCTGTAGAGTTTGATAAGTTTGCCAAATTTTCCCCAAGTCGATCGCTACTCCTTCGAGTTCTGCGGCAACGGGCGGGGCGACAGGAGTGCTAAACTTGATAGGAACGAGGGTTTCGGAAGGTTGAGAAAACGCAAATAATTCTCGATATAATTCCCCATCTCCCTCTCCCGTTTGCAGGAGTTTCATTAAGGCGAGAGTATCGGGCGATCGGTAAGCGTGCCAATAAGCAACTAATGCCGTTGTAACAACGGTTTTTCCCACATCCGTATCCGTCCCGACAATTAACAAATTCTGCATTTTAACAATATTTTTGCACTCACAGAATTAGAATTGTACCTGAAATGTGGTAACGCTCCAAACCAAATCGGATATTTTTCTTTCCCGTGGAACGGGCATCCCTGCCCGTGTATCATTCAAAACTTATGAATACTCTAAATTATCCCCGGAAATGGCAATATTTTATTTTCCGCAGTTCGATTCGAACCGTTAGAAATCTTCTCTATTCTCTTCTAAATTTTCTTCTACTTATTTTGGAGCGACTCTCTCGAAGTCCCATTCCGATTATATCGAGAAGTGCTTGCCTGATGGAAACAAGTGCAAAGAAAACCGGAGTTCGCTTAATTCGCGGCTATCAAAAACTGTTATCGCCCTATAAAGGCTTTTCTTGCGCCCATCGTCTCCTACACGGTAGCGAATCTTGCTCTCAGTATGTCAAAAAAACACTTCTCGAACAAGATCTGCGCACTGCGATCGCCCTATCCCGCCAAAGATTTAGGGATTGCAAAAGAGCGAAAATCGTGCTTCATTCCCAAACAATCGAAGAGAAAGAAAAACCGAAAAAACGCAAAAAAGAAGTCGAACAATATTATCCCGATAACTCTACAAATGGATGTTTCGATCTGGCTGATTGTGGCTGTGGTTGTCTCGATTGTGGCAGTTGGGGAAATTGCGATAATCCGTTGCCCGATTGCGGGGGTTGCGATTGTGGAGACTGTGATTGTGGATAAACCAGATTTATTTTTGATAGTGTAACCGCCTGTATGTTAATATGCCCACCTCTATCATTGCAAAGCCCATGCGAGAACTTTACCCCGCGATCGCACCCTACAAAGAAGGACAATTAAAAGTATCCGATCTGCATACCATCCACTATGAAGAATCGGGAAATCCCCAAGGTCAACCCGTTATCTTTCTGCATGGCGGTCCCGGTGGTGGCATCGAACCCATCTATCGTCAATATTTTAATCCCCAAGGCTGGCGTATTATCATTTTCGATCAACGCGGTTGCGGACAAAGTATACCTCACGCAGAATTACGGGAAAATACGACTTGGGATTTGGTCGGCGATATCGAGAAACTGCGGGAACATTTGGGAATTGAAAAATGGGTCGTTTTTGGAGGCAGTTGGGGCAGTACCCTTTCTCTCGCTTATAGCCAGACTCACCCCGATCGCTGCGCGGGATTGATTTTACGAGGCATCTTCTTATTGCGTCAAAAAGAAATTCTGTGGTTCTATCAAGAAGGTGCAAGCTCCATTTTTCCCGATGCTTGGGAAGAATACCTCAAACCAATCCCTCCCGCAGAGCATAATGATTTATTAAATGCCTATTACAAACGCTTGACCAGTGACGATTTAGTGACCCGTCAAGAAGCCGCCAAAGCCTGGTCGGTGTGGGAAGCCAGCACCAGCAAATTGATCGTTTCCGATAACTTAAAAGAAAGATTCAGCGAAGATGGCTTTGCCGATGCCTTTGCCCGGATTGAATGTCACTATTTTGTGAATAAGGGCTTCATGGAAGCAGAAAACCAACTGTTAGCAAATATCGATCGCATTCGCCACATTCGAGGGGCGATCGTGCAAGGACGTTATGATGTGGTTTGTCCCATGACAACCGCTTGGGAACTCCATAAAGTTTGGCCCGAAGCGGAATTTATTGTCATTCCCGATGCCGGACATTCCATGACCGAACCGGGAATTCGCAGTGCTTTAATTGAGATAAGCGATCGCTTCCTTGAAAACCCAACGTGATAGGACAATGCAATTAAATGTCGAAATACGAGGAACGGGCTTTCCCATTTTATGCTTGCACGGTCATCCGGGTTCGAGTCGTTCCCTCTCCGTCTTTACCGATCGCCTTTCCCAAACCTATCAAACTCTCGCCCCGGATCTGCGAGGATACGGCCAAAGTCGGACGCGCCAAGACTTTGAAATGAGCGCTCACATTAACGACCTCGAAGAACTCCTCGATCGCCAGCAGATCCAACAGTGTATTTTACTAGGATGGTCTTTGGGGGGAATTTTAGCTTTAGAACTGGCCTTGCGATCGCCCCAACGTTTTTCTGGTCTCATTCTCATCGCCAGTGCCGCCTATCCCCGAGGCAACCATCCCCCCGTAACGTGGCAGGATTTGACCTATAGCGCCATTGCCGGACTCGTTAACTGTGTAAAACCGGGTTGGCAATGGAATATCGAGACCTTTGGCAAGCGTTCCTTATTTCGCTACCTGATCCACCAGCAAACGCCCCTTGCCTATCAATACCTCGCCTCTGAAGGTACGCCCGCCTATTTGCAGACCTCCAAAATAGCGCAAAGAGCGCTCTCTAGAGCGCTCGCTGGGGGGTATAATCGCCTCAATGAATTAGAGCGAATCTCAATACCCTGTCTAGTTTTAGCCGGAGAACGCGATCGCCATATTACTGCTGCGTCCTCCCAAGAAACTGCCCAAAAGCTCAAAAATTGTCAATGGCGTTGCTATCCCGACACCGCCCACCTTTTTCCTTGGGAAATTCCCCAACAGGTACTCCAAGATATAGACTGCTGGCTTCAGGAACTTTGAAAACTTTGCTTTTTCCCGCCTGATTTCCCGACAAAAAAATGCGCTAGAGACAATTTTACGAGGAAAACTGACCGCTAAGGGTGGACATCATCTCGCGATCGCGGGTCTTTCCCAATTCTTCTTCAACAATGGTGAGTTCTTTGGGTTTCATCCGTCCGATATTGACATTGATGCCTTGCGCCCCTTCTTCTTTTAAGTCCTCAACGTATCCCGGTGCCATCTCGTTGGCTTCGCGAGCACTGAGAAAAGGTCCGAAATAGTAGGTACAGCGAGGATTATCCGTTTTTATTTCGACCCAGTACGCAAAGCCGGATGATTCTAAAAATCGTATCAAAACATTTTTCATGGTTTCCCTCGGGTAGCGGAACAGAACTTAATTGGGCATTATAACGCCAATCTTTACATTACTTAATTTTTCCTAGGGCGGTACCCCTAGTTATAACTCGGGTTTTTCTGGCGTAACCGTTCCCCATGACACATTTTAAGGGGAAATTTTTCTAAAATTTCGCTGGCGAGAAATCTCGTAAACCGCCATTGCCGCAGCCACAGAGGCATTGAGGCTGGGGGTCGTTCCCAGCAAAGGGATAGATGTCAGGAAATCACAATTTTTCTGGCGTTCGGCACTGAGTCCTCGACCTTCAGAACCGATAACTAGAGCGATCGCGCCCTTCAATTCGAGGGTATGCAAGGGGGTCTCAGCATCGGCAGTCAACCCGTAGACCCAAAAGCCCGAGGTTTTGAGTTCCGCGATCGCCCGATTCAAATTCACTACCCTCGCTACGGGAAAGTTCTCCAATGCCCCCGCCGAGGCTTTCATCACCGTCGGATCGATAGCTGCCGCCCGTCGTTGGGGAATCACCAGACCCTGCATTCCCATCGCTTCTGCGGTACGGATAATGGCTCCGAGGTTGTGGGGGTCTACAATGCCATCAGCGACCAGAATGACGGGTTCTGGGGTAGTTTCGACAGCGAGGGCGATCGCGTCGGCAAGGTCGAGGTAGGTATAGGGAGCAACTTTAGCAACAATGCCCTGATGGTTGACTCCCGGGACGAGTTGGTTGAGGCGCTGGGTGTTGGTTTCATCGACGATCGCCCCGTTCGCTTTGGCGCGATCGATCGCGTCTTTGAAACGGCGATCGCGCCGCAGTTGGGGCAGTACCCAGAGGCGGTTCAGTTGGCGATCGCTTTCCAAGGCGGCAAGGACGGGATGGCGACCGTAAATGAGGTCTATTGCTTTTTTTTGTGAAGGATTAGGGCGATCGGTCATCAAATGTAGAAAATGCTATTTTGCCTCTATTTTATTAGCGATCGAGTGCAGAAGGCGATCGCATTTCTGAGTATGAGAAGATGCGATCGCTGTAGCAAATTGAGTTATACTAGCTTCAGCTACTTCAATAATTGTTTGTGTATGCCACGACTCGATCTTTACCATAACGTTGTGAGAGTTGCCTTGGTTAAAGATGGTTGGAAAATAACCCACGATCCATTAACTATTGAATTTGAGGATTTGACAGTTTATGCCGATCTCGGGGCTGAAAAGATTATTGCTGCTCGCAAACTCGAGCAAAAGATTGCAGTTGAGATTAAAGTATTTCGCAGTCCTTCACCTGTTACAGAATTGGAAAGAGCGATTGGACAATACTATTTATATTCAACATTTATCGCAAAAAAGGAATCCGATCGCGCTCTTTATCTGGCTATCCCAGAACGTATTTATAATAATTTTTTCCAGCGTCCATCTATTCAAGTTTTTATCAAAGAACGTCAAATTTCTTTTTTTGTCTTCAATCCAGAACAGGAGGAGATTGTTAAATGGATCGTCAATTAGAGCAATATTCAACAATTGCACGGGATATTATTAATGATTATGCTCGTTATAAACCCAGTCAAGGAGAGATTGAGTTACAAGCAATTGCCGATCGCGATAGTTTTTTACTGATTAGTTTTGGTTGGAATAGCGATCGCCGGGTTCACAGTACAATTATACATTTGCGCGTTACTGGGGGAAAATTTTGGGTAGAACGAGATGAAACCGAGGAGGGAATTACTCAAGATTTACTCGATTGTGGTGTTCCCAAAGAAGATATTCCCCAATCCAGTCGGTGATACCGTGCCGAGCCGGGAACTTTCCGCTCATAATGCTAGCTCGGGAAGGGCTGCATACCTGGCAGGCAGCGTAGCCCTGAGTGAATTGCATGCCCCGCTGGGCAATTCGGTCAATATTGGGAGTTTCGTAATATTCGCTGCCGGTACTGCTCAGGTCATGATAACCCAGATCATCA
>JBCCVR010000255.1:0-7914 GCA_039194995.1 Cyanobacteria bacterium P01_E01_bin.42
AGCCGATATTATGAAGGCGAGTTGCGTCAACTGCCATAATACTCATCCAGATAGTCCTAAAACAGATTGGCAAATTGGAGATGTGAGAGGTATTATCGAAATTACGCAATCTTTGGATAGCGTTACCGATATGGTTAATCTAGAATTACAGGGGATGTCTTTATTTTTAACTTCTATTTTTCTCCTCATTCTTCTGGGTTTATTTTTAGTGGTAAGTAGATTGTGCCAAACCTCAAAAGAATTGGAACTCAAAGTGAGCGAACGCACTCGAGATTTAGCGGAAGAACGAGAAAAATCAGAAAAACTATTGCAAAATATTTTACCTCAAAAAATTGTTCAAAATCTTAAAGACAGCCAAGATTCTCTAGCGGAACATTTTACTCAAGTTACGATTCTTTTTGCAGATATTGTTGGTTTTACCGCACTCTCTGCCCAACTTCACCCATTAGAATTAGTTGACCAACTCAATCAAATTTTTTCAACTTTCGATCGCCTTGCGGAACAATACGGTTTAGAGAAAATCAAAACCATTGGCGATGCTTATATGGTAGTGGGAGGGTTGCCTGTTTCGCGAACGGATCATGCAGAAGCGATCGCCAATATTGCCTTGGAGATGCAAAAGGCGATCGGACAATTTAGAACGAACAACGATCGTTTATTGAAAATTCGTATTGGCATTAATACTGGTGCCGTAGTTGCTGGGGTGATTGGCAAGCAAAAATTCGCTTACGACCTTTGGGGAGATGCAGTTAATGTCGCCTCGCGGATGGAATCTACTGGAGAACCGGATCGAATTCAAGTGACGAAAGAGACTTACAAGTTACTTAAAAATCGCTACGATCTCGAACGTCGAGGAGAAATCGAAGTCAAGGGAAAAGGTAAAATGGTGACTTATTGGTTATTGGGTAAAAAATATTAGAGAGAGAAAAAATCAAAAAAATAATCGGGTGCATCTCAAATTTGTAAATCTATCGTTCAGCTAATAAGAGAAAATTTCTCACTCGTGGAACACGCATCTTGCTTGTTGCGCGATTGTACTAAATACTCCACGGGCAAGATGCCCGTTCCACGGTATAGTAAAAAAGTTCGCTTTGCTCAATATAGAGTATTTTTGCAAAACTGAGATGCACCTAAATAATCAAATCGACAATTTGTACAAATCGATCGATTTTTCCTAACTTTTCCCTATTGTATAATATTCTCAAATTTGCCAAGCTAGAACGTACAGTTCAACACGATAGGTCGCCAACCATGTACGTTGAAGAGTTATACGAAGTTCTCAAACAAACTAATATCGGGAAAAACCTCTCTTTAGAGGAAGTTCGCCAACTTCGAGAAGCAGGCACTTTGGTAAATTTTAAAACCAATGATGTCTTGATGCGTCAAGGAGATGAGAGCGACTCGATCTTAGTGCTGTTACACGGAGAGGCAGAAATTCTCAAAGAATCCGAGAATAGTCCTCCCAAACACATTCGCAATGTTGGTAGGGGGGATGTTTTAGGAGAATTGGGCGTAATTATGCAAACTCCGCGCAGTTGTACCATTCGCGCTATAACTGCAACCATGGCCTTTGCAATCGCGCGATCGGCTTTTGAAAAATTAATGTCCGACGGAAGCAGTATTGGCAATAAATTATCCATTCATATCGCGCGAGTCATTGGCAACCGCATGCAGTTACTCACCAATGAAGTCTTTAATCTCTTGCAACAAAATGATTCTTTATTAGATTCGATTGAGAAACTGCGTAATTCTTCTTCCCAACAAGAACTCGAACAACTGCGAGTAACTTTACTCGAACGAGCCGAACAATTGCGACACAAGAATCTCACAGTCAAAAAACAACTCTTTCATCTCAATTCGGAAATCAAACAAGCGAAGATTGCTCGTAAAGGAGCGCAATTTATGGTCTTGATGGCTGTCGGAGGATTAATGGCATTAATCGGCGCTTATTTGTTGGGAGTCTATTATCGTGCGACTCCCGAATTATCGGAAAATATTTCGAGTCCGACAATCGTTCCTTACATCAACGATCCCGAAACTTGTGACCAAAGAAGCGGGAGTTACTGGATTGAAGGTCAATGTTGGGATTACGAACATAGTCGGGATTTTTAAGAAAAAACTCGCCATCGGGAGTGATGGCAATCGCATTGTCCCTCAAGCGCTTTCAGCAGAATGGCCGTGTCATTCAAGCCAGATTGCTTATCTTTTCCAATTAGTCAATTTTTATCAATTTTTATTGATTGTGGCATACCCTTAGATTTGTCATCCTAAGAATCAAGATTACAGAAATCAGGGTGGCAAATCATGGATGTGCAAGAATTCTACGAAATTCTCAAACAAACCGATATTGGTCAAAATTTCTCTTTAGAGGATGCTAATCAACTCCTGAAAGCAGGTAATTTCGTTGATTTTCAAGAAAATGGTATTTTGATGTACCAAGGCCGCGAAAATCAGTCTATCTTGATTTTGTTGCACGGAAATGCAGAAATTCTCACGGAATCCGAGAACGGTCTTTCTACAAGCGTGTGCGATGTAGGACGAGGAGCCGTTCTTGGAGAATGGGGAGTTATTATGAAGACCGCTTGCAGTTGTACCATTCGTACCAAAACAGCGATCGCAGCCTTTTCGGTTTCTCAAGGGGCATTTGAAGAATTGATGTTAAATGGCGGCAGTCTTGGCGGTAAATTATGCCTTTATATCGCTCGGTCGTTTGGTAATCGCACAGGCTCTTCGCAACGAGAACTCAAGCAATTGCGATCGACTTTACGAGCAAAAACCGAACAGTTAAAACAAAATAATCTCAAAGTCAAAAAACAACTTTTTTACCTCAATTCAGAAATAAAAAAGGCAAAAAATGCCCGTAAGGGAGCGCAATTCGTCGTATCAATTGGGGCGGGAGGATTGATGGCATTAATGGGTACTTTTCTATGGGGAGCGTATTATCGCGCAACGCCAGAGTTATCCTACAATTTATCTCATCCAACAATGATTCCCTACATTGATGACCCCGAAACCTGCGATAAAAGAAGCGGAAGCCACTGGATTGGGGAACAATGTTGGGATTACGAACACAGTCGGGAGTTTTAAATCACCCCCTTAGCCGTTAAAGATCGGGAATTTTCTGATTATCCATTATCTTCACGAATTTTACGGAAATTTCTGTTAGTTTGACGTATAAAGAAAAGAATCCCACGACAGCGAACGGAATTCCTGTGCTAGAGTGGGCTTAATGCACCCTCACCCTCCCCGTCAGCACGATTTTAAACCTATGGTATTTTCAAAACGCGGGCTTGTCCTCGGCGCAACAGCAGTCGTTTTAACTACGGTAGCAGTAACAGGAGCGGGAATCCACCTGTCCAAAAGCGAAGCCTTTTTCAGCGAAAGCCCGAAAGAGTTGGTCGATGAAGTTTGGCAAATCATCAATCGGCAATACGTCGATGCAACCTTCAATCAAGTCGATTGGCGATCGATCCGTACAGAATATCTCGATCGCTCCTATACCGAACCAGAACAAGCCTACGAAGCGATTCGGGAAATGTTGGGGAAACTTGAGGATCCCTATACCCGCTTCATGGATCCCGAAGAGTTTCAAAATATGCAAATCGATACCTCTGGAGAACTGACGGGGGTAGGTATTCAAATTGCCAAAGATGAGGAAAGCGATCGCCTGATCGTCGTTTCTCCCATCGAAGAAAGTCCGGCGTTTGAAGCAGGGATTTTAGCAAAAGATATTATTACAAAAATTGACGGCCTCGATACTTTGGGAATGGAGGTCAACGAAGCCGTTCAACTCATTCGCGGGGAACGGGGAACTAAGGTGACTCTCACAATTCAACGAGGAATCGAAGAAATCGACTATCCGATTACGCGGGATAAAATCGAAATTCATCCGGTACGAGCGCGGGTAGAAGAGAGCGGCCTGGGACCGGTGGGCTACATTCGCCTCAATCAGTTTAATGCCAACGCCTCGCGAGATATGCGCAAGGCCATCCAAGAAATGGAAGGGGAAGATGTGGTCGGTTACGTTCTGGATCTGCGTTCTAATCCGGGAGGATTGTTGAATGCCAGTATTGATATCGCCAGAATGTGGCTCGAGGAAGGAACGATTGTTTCTACCGTAGATCGCCAAGG
Organism: Cyanobacteria bacterium P01_E01_bin.42; assembly: GCA_039194995.1. Taxonomy (GTDB): domain Bacteria; phylum Cyanobacteriota; class Cyanobacteriia; order Cyanobacteriales; family Spirulinaceae; genus CCY15215. The sequence goes on from JBCCVR010000255.1 coordinate 4,132, forward strand.
AGAGCAAGACCGCAAGCGCGCTCAGAATCGCGCCCTGACCGATAAACCCCTTGTGGTGATGGTGGATGGTGGTTCTGCTAGTGCCAGCGAAATCCTTTCGGGTGCCCTGCAAGACAACAAGCGGGCAGTATTGGTGGGAACGAAAACCTTTGGTAAGGGTTTGGTACAATCGGTGCGCCCCTTAAGCGACGGTTCCGGATTAGCCGTGACCATTGCTAAATATCTCACCCCAAGCGGTCGGGATATCAATAAGGAAGGCATCGTCCCGGATGTAGTTTACGAAATGTCGGAGGACGAACGCAAGGAATTGCAAGGCGATATCACCAATCTGGGAACGTTGCAAGACCCGCAGTTTAGCAAAGCCGTCGAGGTGCTAGGACAGACGATCGCGGCAGGAGGAACTTTTCCAGTAGAGGCGATCGCGCAATAAAAATATCGCAATAGGTTTTATAGTTTAGGGCAGGTTTATATCTGCCCTTTCTTCTTCTGTCCGAGTCAACTCGAGAAGATTGGAGCAATGGGCGATCGCCAAGATACGCCAAATCTTGAATCCAAGAAAGTATCAAGCGCCTTTTGCATTCATCGCAGGCAATTGAATTTCTTTGATGCAAGTCGAGCGAGAAAGAGAAAGCACGCAATCGATAACACTTAATAGATCGGCAAGGGGAATGGCATTTTCTGCGGGTTGTCCTGCTGCTTTTAGATCGGATAAAACTTCTGGCGTTGCGATATCACCCGGATTGATAATTGTTACGGCAATTCTATCTTGGCGAAGTTCTTCCCGTAAAGCATGAACGACCCCGCGCAAACCAAATTTTGAGGCGGAATTCGCAACTTCTCTCGCCGGAACATTATCGAGTCCCGATGTAGAACCCATAAAAATAATTTTAGGATTGGAAGATTTACGAAGAGCGGGTAATAATAATTTGACAAGGCGAATCGGCGCTAAAAGGTTAACCAGTAGAACATTTTCAATCTCTTCATCAGAGCATTCCTCGAAGGAATAATCCTTTGTAAAGGCTTGATTTTCCCATGTTCCTCCCATATAAAGCAAGCCATCGATCGCGGTATCTCCTACAGCATGACACACCGTTTCAATTCCTTCTTTTTTGCTAACATCTGCTCGTACCCAATCTCCAAAATTAGACGGAGAACGAGAGACGGTAATGAGTCGATTAGTACGAGAAATTAAATGTTCGGAAACTGCCTCGCCAACACCCCGACTTGCACCCACGATTACTAAATTATCAAAACGCATTTTCATTTTTAAGAACTCTCCCAATCATTGAGCGATCGCCTAACTTCAAAGAAACACAAAGCGTCCAAAAAATCTATCGTTTAAAAGAAATAGATTCGTAATGTTCTACCTCTGGAAAGGGATCGTAATAGTGATGTAAAAGTTGCTTCCATTCATGATATTTGGGAGAACTGCGAAATCCTTCGGTATGGTCTTCAAGGGTTTCCCAGTTTACCAGAAGAATATACCGCGAACGCTTCTCTAAACATCGTTTTAATTCATGATTGATATATCCTTTCATTGATGAGATAATTATACTAGCTTTGACAAAATCATTTTGAAAATCATGCTCTTGACTTGGAACAATATCAAGTATGGCAACTTCTAGAATCATGGTAAACTACTCAGCGATCGTCAATAACTAAAAAAATGGCTTATCAGTGGGAAAACTTATTGAACAATATTGGGGAATGGCAAGGCTCGTTTGCGAAATTCTCTCCGGAAGGAAAACAATTAGATGATGTTCCCAGTACGCTAATTCTTGAGGGATTACAAGATAATAAAGCTATGCGTTTGACTTTAAATCGTTTTCCTGCCGATAAACCGCCTTATGAATGGAAGAGTGAGTTTTCTTCTATTAGTCGCGGTATGCTCGTCTTTGAAGATGGGGCATTTTCTAAAGGTTCGATTCAATGGAGTCCCATCAGTGAGTTTGGAGGAGAATTTGGCTTAAAAACAGATAATGAGCGCTTGCGTTTAGTGCAATTATATACCCGCGATAGTCAACTGCAAAGCATTGTTTTAATTCGCGAAAAATTAGCCGGGACAAATCCCCCTCCACGCCCTCAATTAACACCAGAACAGTTAATCGGAGAATGGCAAGGAGAAGCGATCGCATTATACCCGGATTGGCGAGAAGAACGCACCAGCACCCACCTCAAAATTGAAAAAATCGGGAGCGATCGCCTCTCCCAAACTCTGAGTTTTTCCACGGGATCGACAGTACAAACCCTGCGATCGACTGCAAGAATAGATAACTCTGTTCTTCATTTTGACGAGAGCGATCGCCCCTATCAAATTCTGCTGTTACCTAATGGCGCATCTTCTAATTGTCCCAAAGCGATCGCGCCGCGTCAGGGCTTTATTATCGAATTGGGATGGTTGGTAACGCCAGCATTGAGATTGCGCCTCATTCGCAGCTATAGCGATCGCGGCGAATGGGTCAACTCAACCCTCGTCCGCGAAACAAAATTGTAGTATATTAGCTTGAGAAAAACTGGGAATAGTGGGACTCGAACCCACAACCAACCGGTTAAAAGCCGGTTGCTCTGCCAATTGAGCTACATCCCCTTCTTTTTTCTGTATTACATACATAATACATGCTGCAAACTAAAGTTGTCAAGACCCAAAACAGAAAATGGGGTGCGATCGCGAAGAATCCTCAAGAGAGAGTTTTCGCGATCGGTGCGAGATGCTAAGTTGACAGAGGATCGAGCATTTTTTTGATTTTGATATCGATCTGAAATCTAGAGCGAATTGCGATCGATGAACTTCTGGCATATTTTACGCGGGCAATTTTTTTCCTTTTTTCTATTTGCCTTGATTATGTCCACTATTTATCCCTTTTTTTTGGAAAGTAGGCTAGGGATATTTACTATAACAATATTGGGCATACTAACGGGAATTCGCCTGTTAAGCGTACACCCGATAACCTTTGCGATCGTCCGGATTTTAGGCTTTGCAAATATTATCTTGAACGCTTTATTTTTATTTGTTACAGACAATTGGTTGATTCATTTATTACAAATCATCACCGATCTCTTCTTTTATTTGTTTGTATTTACGGGTTTAATTTGGCGAATCTCTCGTAGCCAAAAAGTGACAGCAGATACTGTTTTTGGGTCAATTTCAGGGTACTTGTTGATTGCAGTGGTCTGGTCGATATTATTCCAACTGATTGAATTTTTAGTTCCCGGATCCTTCAACTTTTTAGACGATCGAGAAGTTCACTCCGCCCTTTTCTTTTATTTTGCCCAGATTACGATCGCCTCGGTAGGATATGGAGAAATTACACCAGCAACCCCTCTAGCGCGTTCTGTAACAGCACTTTTAGGGATGGTGGGACAGCTTTATTTAACCGTATTAGTGGCGATTATTATTGGGATTTATCTTTCTCATTCGCAACGCAATGATTAAAAAATAATCTACTTTTTTCCTCTTCCCCCGACTGTACTGGCGATTTTCAAGGTTCTCGCGATCGCGTCATCTGCTTTCCTCCTGTTGAGACTCTCGACCTAAGATTTTAAATCTTTTGTTGCGATCGCCACATTTGGGGAAATTTGGTGATAAGGGTTAAACATATCTCTTTCGGTCAAACTCATCTCATGTCTTTTTCCTTCGACTCCCACAACGCCTATCCCGATTGCGTTCGACTGGATTTACAGGGCATTTCTTCGGTCAACGAACAAAATCAACCCGGCGATCGCGTCGATCTCTGGCTATCTCTTCACTTTAACCAGCAATGGCAGCCAATTTTAGGGGGGCGC
>JBCCVR010000256.1:0-7897 GCA_039194995.1 Cyanobacteria bacterium P01_E01_bin.42
CTGGCTATTCCTTCTTTTGCTGCTCTATAGCGCCTTTCTAGTTCCTTTGTGCTTAGATGGGGATTCAGTTTGACTTGGCGTGGCATTGTCTTCTGTGCATTCCTTCCCCTTTATTCTACATCTTTTTACCGGATTTGATATGAGTAGGAAAAACTCTCTGTACGGTTGGGAATATTTTTGAAAATCTCGATATATTTTTAGATTACTGGAATCATCAAGAAAGTCCCAAATCTATTTTTTATATCGCTCGTTTAATTAATGAAAGTTTTGATAACCTAAATAAACATAGAGGTCGTTGGTCGAAAAAACAGAGTATTCAAATTAAAGACTGGCTTATTATGCCTATAATCAAACAAAGACTTGAAGAAGTTTTTTGGAAAACTGATGATGAAACAATTGCTCGGGAGTTATTTGAGGCAATGGAGAAATTGGAATGGTGGTCAATGCCCTAGTAACGTAGTTCGGGAACGAAACCCACCATTCCGATACAAATTTGTGATGCACCCAGATAATGAGCGATCGCTCTTTCTCTAATTATCCCCATCCCAATATTTAAACGCCGCATAAGCCAACGTCACCACCCCCGTTACAATTGCCGCCTCATCCGCCTCAAAAGCAGGATGATGTAGGGGATGATTGGGTTTGCCCGGAATTCCTACCCCCAAGCGGAACATACTGCCCGGGGCGTGTTCCAAATAAAGAGAAAAATCTTCCGCCCCTAAAGACGGCTCCGGAATGCGCTGTATGCGATCGTTGCCCCAAGCCTCTCTCGCCGCTTCTTCTAGCAACTGGGTCATCATGCCATCATTTTGCACCGAAGGCACCTGACGCTTGTAATTGACCTCATATTTTGCCCCGTAGGTGGTGCAAATATTGGCGACGATCCCTTCGATCCATTGGGGTAAATTTTCGTGGGTTTCCGGATGCAGCGATCGCGCAGTCCCCGCCAAGCGTACTTGGTCGGCAATCACATTTGGCGCTCTCCCACCGCTAATCTGACCAAACGTGAGAACGATGGGACGCAGGGGGTTTTGCGTGCGGCTGATGGCTTGTTGCAGTGTCGTAATTACTTGGGCGGCAATCCAAATGGCATCTTTCGCCTCGTGGGGTCGCGCCCCATGTCCCGATTCCCCCTGAATGAAGATTTCCAACTCATCCGCCGCCGCCGTCAATGCCCCGTAGCGAATGCCGACAGAACGGGCGGGAATGGAGGGGTAAACGTGAACGCCAAAAATCCCGTTCACATCTCGCATTGCCCCATCTCGAATCATCCATCCCGCCCCTTGTGCGATTTCTTCGGCGGGTTGAAAGAGAAAGCGCACGTTTCCCGGTAAATCCTCTCGCATCTGTGAGAGAATCATCGCCGTTCCCAAACCGAGGGTCGAATGGATATCGTGACCGCAAGCGTGCATCACTCCGGGTTTACGGGAGGCAAAATCTAACTCAACCATCTCATTGATAGGGAGTGCATCCATGTCCGTGCGAATGGCGAGGCGGCGATCGCTTTTTCCTTGTCCTTCCAGTTCTCCCACAACCCCCGTTTTACCGACTGCTTCTTCTACGTGTACGCCGCAAGACGACAGCACTCCAGCAATATAGGCAGCCGTTTGGTACTCCTGACCGCTTAATTCCGGGTGGGCGTGGAGGTGGCGGCGAATTTCAATCAAGCGAGGGGCAAGGGTCTCGGCAAGGGTTTTGATTCGAGCTAGCATAAAAGGAGTTGGGGCAAGATGAAGGATAGAATACGATCGGAATCGCAATGAATTTATTATAGGGTTGGCTGAAAAAAAGGGAATCGAACGAGAGCTAATCGTGCTTGGGTAATGGAATCGAGGGCAAATTTGGACAAAGCAAGCGAAGATTTGGTCTCGATCTCGTTATCACCAAACTTTCTCATACTTCTGAAACTGCGATCGCTATTATAGTTTTGGTAACGATTGTGGAAAAACTGGTGGATTTTTCCACAAGTTTTCCACAGAAGAGCCTTTTACTCCTCATCTTTCCTCTTGTCCCAAAAGCCAATAGGTTTTCATTTCTCCTTTGCCTTTGACCGAAATCGTACCGCGTTCCTGAAAATGAAAGCGATCGCTGAGTTTGGCCCGAGCGTTGGCGGTCATTTGAATTCTACCCGGTTCTCCTTGCATCTCCATGCGAGAAGCCACATTAACAGTATCTCCCCACAGATCGTAAATAAATTTTTTCATGCCGATCACCCCGGCTACAACCGAGCCGGTGCTAATGCCGATGCGAATTTGCAAGGCGTGTTCCCCGTGTAGTTGTACGAGCTTGGCGGTGGTAAATTGAGGCATGGCGGCCTGCATATCGAGGGCCATAGCCGCGATCGCCTCGAGATGATCCGCTTTGGGTTCTGGTAAACCCCCCACCACCATATAAGCATCGCCAATGGTTTTAATTTTTTCTAAACCGTGTTTATCGGCTAATTTGTCAAACTCCGAGAAAATTTGATTGAGGAGTTCCACCAATTCGATGGGGGACATTTGGGCGGAAAGGGGTGTAAAGCCGACAATATCGGCAAAGAGAATGCTCACCGAATCGTATTGTTCTGCGATCGCCCCTGTGGTTTGCTTGAGGCGTTCGGCAATGGAACGGGGGAGAATATTGAGCAAAAGCCGCTCTGACTGTTGTTTGGCAAGGCGCAAGGCCAGTTCCGCCCGCTTGCGATCGCTATTATCTCTCACCATAAAGAGAACCTCATTTTCCCCGCTTGGAACCACGCGAATTTCTTCGTATTGCAAGCGGCGCTCGTATCGCGCTCCCATGGGGGATTCGATCCACACTTCTTGTTCGTAACTTTGGGGTTCGTGAGTGGCGAGAACTTTTCGCGCGGCTTGAAGGTGACGCTCGGCCATTTCCGGACTCAAAATATCTCTGAGATTCTTGCCAACGGGATCGATGCTGACAGGGGTAGCACTAGCAAACTCTTCGGATTTGACAAAATCTAAGTAAATGCCCTCTCCATTCATGCGAAACATGAGATCGGGAATGGCGCTCAGAATGGCGAGGTTTTTGGCTTCGCTGGTTTGTAGGGCCAGTTCTGTTGTTTTGCGATCGCTAATATCGCGAGCCACAATAATGGCGCTTTCCTCATCTAAAGGAGAAACGCTGGCATCGAGCCAAATCGGTTGGCGGTCTAAATCGAGGGTGTATTCGATATGTTGGGTTTCCCCCGTATCGAGAGTCCTGTGAATGGCTTCGAGGAGGCGCTCTGCGGTTTTGGGGGGCATGACTTCTGGGAGGGTTTTCCCCAAAAGTTCCGAGGCGGATCCCAACAAATTGGCAGTTTTCGTCGGTGCAACCTTCAGACAGACCCCAGAGCGATCGTAGATAACCGTTAAATCCGTCATAGCGGCAAACATCCCGCGCTGTTCGGCTTCGATTTGCTTTTGGTGTAAGTTATTACCCAACTGATCGGCGACGGCACTGACGAGGTGGCTGAGGCGCAAATCCTGCTCTCGGGTTTCCAGGGTAAAAAAGCTCAGTACGGCCAGGACTCGCGTTCTTTCTCCACCAAAATTTTCTGCCGCGAGGAGGGGAATGCTAAAAGCCGCGTTTAAGCCACTCTGACGAGCATTTTCCAAGCGCAGGAGCGGGTCTTCCATCTCGGGAGATAAGGAATTCCATTGGGGTTGTCCCGTCGCCCAGACCCCTCCGGGTATTTCGTCTCCTGGTAGGAGTACGAGGGCAGCGCTGTATTCTCGGAATTCGTCGATCGCCTCGGCGAGGGATGGATCGATATTGTGCTGGCGGCGATACCAACTGGGACTGCATTCGAGAGCAGAGCGATCGGCAGTTTCCAGCCACACTTCCCCATAAATCCAACCCGTTTTTTCGCAAATTTGCTGGAGGGCAATTTCGAGGGCTTTCTCGAAATCGGGGGCATTACTAATGGCTTGAGATAACGTGAGGAGAAATTGAACCTCTTCTTCGGCCTGCTGGCGTTGCAATTCCGTTTGACGGGCAGCGATAAACTTTCCTAGGCTTTGAGCCATTAATTCAACGATTTCAATATCTCGAGATTCGAAAGCCTCCTCGCGGATTTTTGGCGCGTAAAAATTGAGAATGCCATAGATTTGCCGATCGACCCAAATCGGGGTACCGAGATAGGATTCGAGGTAAAATTTCTGATAAAAAAGACGCTCGGTCAAGTCTTCTCGCCCACTTGCCCGCTCGATTGTCACCGTTGATTTTTCAAGAAAAGGCAGTTGACAATAAGTTTCAGACAAAGGTAAAGAAGCCGGCATTCCCGCAGGATCGAGAATTAAGGTATTCTCTCCCACTCCCTCACTCTCCCCTGTTTCAACTGGTGACTGGTGACCCTTCGACAAGCTCAGGGCATCGCTGGTGACTGGTGACTGGTGACTGACTTCGATATAACACCGATCGCCTTGAATGCGAGCGATCGCGGCAGAAGGAAAGTTAAAAATTTCGCAACCCGTTTCTAGATAATCGGCAAAAAGTTCGTTTAAGTTACTATAAGAAGTCGTATTGAGGCGATGTAATTGTTTGAGACCATCCCCAAAATTTTCTAAGTAGCGATTTTGCTGGGCGAGTTGTTTTTGAAGCGATCGCAGGTGTAATTGATTGGCGATGCGGGCGAGAACTTCGGCTTTTTGGAAGGGTTTGGTAATATAATCCACGCCCCCCGCATCAAAGGCTTTCACTTTATCTCGGGCATCGTCTAAGGCACTCAGGAAAATGACGGGAACATCTTTGGTGCGATCGTCGGCTTTGAGACGGCGGCACACTTCGTAACCATCCATTTCCGGCATCATAATATCGAGCAACACCAAATCCGGCACAATGGCGCGAGCAGCAGAAAGGGCAATTTTACCATTCAAGGTCGGTCGAACTTCGTAACCTTGCTGTTTGAGCATGGTCACGAGAAGACGCAGATTGGCGGGAGTATCGTCAACCACTAAAATATTTTCCTTGGCTGGCGTTGGCGTAGTCATCAAAAATTCGCGCGGGTTTGGTATCGAAATCTTTCCCTCGAAGAGAAAGAAGGCTCTATTGAGTTTTCAACCTCATCGTCGGGTATCCCGGACATTTATGCAGACCTACACCCATCCCTTTATCTGTCCCAGGTCGATTACTTTCAACAGTGTAGCGAAGAGCGGGGACAATGTTGTAATTCCTCGCTGGCTTTCCTCCGTCGGTCGCCATTCCTCGCAGTCGGTTTCGAGTTTGCGATAGCGAGGGAAAAGCCCTTCGGTTCGCTAAAATTAAAATGACCGCGATCGTGGCGATTTAGAGGAGGAAAGAATCTTGGAAACGATTGCCTATACACGAGGATATCTCGTTCGCGAGGAAATTGAGGGCATTGAATACGATTTTCCCGAAATTGATTGGCTGAGTTTCGGGAAAAAGGCAATGGGTTCGAGCCTGTTAGCGATGGCGGTAGTCGCAGGAATCCTCGCGGCTGCCGATCCGGCGATGGCGCGAATGCTGACCCGAGGCATGCAGGGAAATGATGTGGCCGAAGTGCAAATGCTGCTGAGAAATCGCGGCTATGCTATTCGTTACGGTGCTAATGGTGCCGGACGGGGCAAATTCGGACCGCAAACGGAAAATGCCGTCCGCGCTTTCCAACAACAGATGGGATTAACTCCCGATGGCGTTGTTGGCGATCGCACCCTAATCGCTTTAAAAAACGGCACGGGGGGTCGTCGTCAGAATAATGCAAGCGTTGGCGTTGCCCCAAGCAATACGGGCGGGCGTTATTTAACGATTGGCTCTCGGGGTAATGAGGTGGCCGAGTTGCAAACCCTGTTACGAAATCGCGGTTACGCTATCCGTTACGGTGCGAGTGGTGCGGGACGAGGAGTCTTCGGCCAGCAAACCCTCACCGCTTTGCGTCAGTTTCAACAGGATGCTCGGTTATCCGTGGATGGAGTCGCCGGACCCCGAACCATGAGCGCCTTACGAAGCGGATCCGTAGCGGCGAGTTCCAGTACGGTTCGCCAAGCTAATGTTAACGTGCGTCAGGCAAATGCGAGTACGAGTGGACGCTTGCGGGTGACAACAGGGGGATCTCGCCTGAATATCCGCAATCGTCCCAGTCTCAATAGTGGCGTTGTCGGCACGTTAGCCAATGGTGCAACGGTCAATGCGATCGGTCGTCCCAGTTCTGGCTGGGTGCAAATCGGTTCGAGTCAGTTCGTTGCCAGTCGTTATCTCAGATAGTTTGTTATCGATGACCGATTATTGGCGATCGCTCGGGCGATTTTGTTGATAATCGGTTCTTTTCTTTTTTGGATTGGATTGTTAATGCGGGCGATCGTTAAAAAATTAAACTGAGATATCAAAGAAGAAAAAAAACTATGCCTCGTTATATCAAACATATTAAAGCTGAAGGTGTTCTGGGTCGTTTTGATATCGATCAAGAATTTCGAGAAGGTGTTAATGTCCTTTATGGTAAAAACGGAACAGGAAAAACGACGTTACTTCATATCTTAGCCAATTTACTCAATGGTGATTACGAACGGTTTGCTTTTACTGAATTTAAGATGATAGAAGCCATACTTGATGACCATACAACTATTGTTGTGTCAAAGCATAAATTAGACACAGATAGTTTAATCGATGTCATAATAAACAATGAAAAAATCACAGGAAGTATTTCCGTCAATGCAATACAAAAACATAAGTTTTCTAGAGAATTAGATGCTGAAAAAAATAGAGTCTTAGGACAATCTTTGAGTTTTGATGATAGGGATATCGAGCCGATATTTCATACTAAACCAATACTACCAGTTGCTTATTTCCCCTCTTTTAGAACCATGCTTGAGGCATGGGCTTCGACAAAATCCAGAATGATGGAAATGTGGTTCGATCTAAGCCATATGCAAAATTTAAGTACAGATTTTGCACGAGAACTATTCGGCTCTTTTGTTCCAAGTCTGAATTATCCTTCACCACTTGAGATTGAACGAGAGTTGAGCCAAGAAATTGATGAAGCGTTATTAAAAATGGCACGAGCAGATAGAGAACACTTTGGAACGTTATTGCCGAATATATTTGAAGTCTTATCTAAAGATTCTCAATTATCGGAATATGATTCTTCCTTGGGGAAAGAAGGCTCTGATGCAATTTTTGAAGAAATTGATTCTCTAGTTCAAAAACTTGAAGATTATCCGCTAAAAACTGCTCCAGCTATCACGCAACTTCGTTATTCTGTATCATCTTTCCAAGTAGATGAACAATCCAAGAGAATCGCTGCGAAAGTTTTAGATATCTATCGCAAAGCACTTAGAGAAGTTGTTTCGATCCAAGAAGAATCTTTTAAAACAATTGAAACATATCTCAAATCCGTAAATTCATTTTTAGAAGAGAAAACTATAGAAATAAGTTTAACGGAGCCTAAAGGAGAAACATCAGTAGGAATTAAATTTAAGTCTGGTCAACCAGATCATCATCTTAGTATTCGTCGTGCTTTATCATCTGGCGAACGTCAGATTGTGACTTTAATTTATGCTGCAACACATATGAGTAAACAGCAAGTTGTTCTCATTGATGAACCAGAAATTTCTCTTCATGTTGATTGGCAAAGACATCTTTTAAAAAAAATGTCAGAACAGCTTGGAGAGCGACAAATTATCGTTTGTACTCACTCTCCTGTAATTGGTGCGGATTATGAAGATGAGGTCATTATCTTTGAACCTAAAATAACTTGCGCGTCAGATAGTATAATGAATGAGAATATTTCTGATGACGATAACGAGGAGTTTTAATGGCAAAATTCGATCCTGTAAGTTATAGACTCTATTTAAAGAATAGTATTATCAGTGGTAAAAATAGATATATTCTTGTTGAAGGGAAAGACGATAAATATTTAATCGAAAGATTGTGGGAAGATTTCAAGGCTCAAAATAACTGC
>JBCCVR010000257.1:0-7813 GCA_039194995.1 Cyanobacteria bacterium P01_E01_bin.42
GTCTGTTTTATACACTGATAAAATTATTGTTTTTTCTGATAGTTAGATCCAATCGTTGTTTTAGTAGAAAAATAAAATAATAATTAAGTATTACTTTTTTTAATATTTTTGTCACAAAGGATTTGCACAAACAGTGAGACAAAAATGCAGTTATCTTTAGGAGGTACAGGCACTCGAATTCAAACAGAATCAGAGCGCTCTTCTACCTTCTTCCCACTTTCAACCAATTAGAGAACTTTCCTCACAACGAGAAAAATTCTAGAAGTAAAATCGCCATTTTCCTTTCCCTCTATTGACTGTTATCAATTCCCTATTCCCTGTAAGATAAGAAAAATATTTGTGCGGAGAAACAACAGGCGGGTGGACAAAGGAACGCTAATCGAATTCAGGTTGCACGGAGAGCGTCGGCTGGCAGTTGCCGATCGCCCGGAAGGGAAGAAAAACTGGATATTCTTAGATGAAAAGGGTCAGTCTCACTCCCTCAAACCCCAACGGATCGAATACGAAATTGCTAAAGGCTACGAAGCGACGGAGATTCCTGCTTTTCTCGAATCCATCGCCCCCTATATCGATCCTGCCAATTTAGAGGTTGCGTGGGAACTCTTGGTGGAGGACGGGGAAGGCGTGACCCCCAAAGACTTGGCACAACTCCTCTACTCGGAAGACACGCCGACGGTTTGTTATGCCGCCTATATGCTCCTCGCCGATGATAAAGTCTACTTTAAACGCAAAGCCGATCTCTACGAACCCCGCCCCAGCAGCCAAGTTGAAGAGATCAAGCACCAAATCGCCGTCCAAGAACAAAAGCAACGCGATCGCGAGGAATTTCTCCAACGCCTCAAACAAGCGATCGCCGGGGAAGAAATCGCCTGGCCCGATAGCGATCGCCCCCGTTTGGAATCCCTCGAAAAATTCATCCTCCAACCCGAGCAAACCCATCGTCTCGCCAAAGAAATACTTGAAACCCTCGATCGCCCCCAGACCGCCGATGCAGCCTTTAAACTATTAGTAGAGTTGGGTCGCTGGTCGGTTCACGAAAACTTATTCCTTCGGCGGAGTGCTTATCCCGTGCAATTTTCTCAACCTATTCTCGAAGTGGTTCGAGAGCGTTTAACTTCAGGGCGTTTAATTTCTCCTGCCGATCGCGGAGAGGACAATCGCCTCGATCTAACGCATCTCAAGGTTTACACGATTGACGACGAAAGCACCGAAGAAATTGACGACGGTTTGAGCGTAGAAGCGATCGACGGGGATACCTATAAATTATGGATTCATATCGCCGATCCCACCCGTCTCGTCTCCTTGGGGGACGTACTGGATATGGAAGCCCGCCGCCGCAGTACTAGCCTTTATCTCCCGACCGGGACGATCCCCATGTTTCCCAAGGAACTGGCGACGGGTCCCATGAGTTTGGTACAGGGACAGCAGTGTGCGGCGTTGAGTTTTGCGGTGGTTTTAGACGAAAAGGGAGCGCCCCAAACCTATAGCATTCACGCCAGTTGGATTAAGCCCACCTATCGCCTCACTTATCATGATGTTGATGAAATGTTAGTTCTAGGGATCGAAGCGGAAGCCGAGATCGCCCGCCTCGCCGAAGCGGCAATGTTGAGACGACAATGGCGCAAATCTTGCGGGGCGATCGATATTCGCATGCCAGAATCTTCCATCAAAGTCAAAAGCGAGGATGAAATTGCGATCGAGCTTCTCGATGATTCTCAGTCCCGCCAGTTGGTGGCGGAAATGATGATTCTCGCGGGGGAAGTGGCGGGACGCTATGCCAAAGATTACAATCTTCCCCTGCCCTTTCGCGGACAGCCCCAACCGGAACTCCCCCCAGAAGAGGAACTTTTGCAACTCCCCGCCGGTCCCGTGCGTTTCTGTGCGTTACGGCGGTGTATGCCTCGCAGCGAAATGGGGATAAATCCCGCTCGTCATGCTGGGCTAGGCTTGGATATTTATACGCAAGTTACCTCCCCCATTCGCCGTTATACGGATTTACTGGCACATTTTCAACTGAAGGCGCATTTACGGGGAGAAGCGTTGCCCTTGACGGGGGAAGAATTGCAGGCAATTATGTTTAGCGTTACTGCTTCTGCGTACGAAGCCACGCAGGTCGAACGACAAACCAACCGTTATTGGGGATTGGAATATTTGCGCCGCAATACCGAGGAAGTTTGGCAGGTTTTAGTCTTGCGATGGTTGCGAGAGGACGAGGGATTGTGTTTGATTTTATTAGAAGATTTGGGTTTAGAATTGCCCCATCGGGTGTCTCGCTCCGTCTCCTTGGGCGATCGCTTTGAAGTCCAAGTAAGCAGTGCCGATCCCCGTTCGGATACGATTCGCTTTCGAGAGTTAATTGCTTCGGAATCCTAAATCAGTTCTTAATGAGTCACTGTAATGAGAGAGGGCATTTCTTCCGATCGTTTTCGCTTTCAACCCCATCAGATTGTTTATTTAGAACATCAGGATCGCTATCTTTATGCTGAAGTCATCCAAGAGATACCCGAACGGCAAATGTGCTGGGTGCGTCCCCTACTCCTAGTTGTAGATGTTTGCGTAGATGTCCCTTCAGTCTCTCCCCAAGTTTACGATCTGCGTTTGGCTTCTGACCTTGTTTGGCCGATTCAATCCTTTTCCCCCGCTCTCGATACAGAAGTTATTCCCCTGCTCGCCGCCCTAGAATCTCCCGAACCGGAATCGAGGGAAGTCACTCAAACTGCGCGATCGCAACTCAATCAATTTATTCAACAAGTTTGGAAAAAGGAGCAGGAATAGTTATTGCTTATTCACACTGTACTTCGACAGGCTCAGCAACCGCGAAGTCGAAGTGTTGGTTATTCACACCGAGCAAAGCCGAACAACAAACAACAGACAACAAATTCAAGGACTTGCAACCAGTTGAACTCTTCCTGCATCCATTTCGTACATCAGAAGTTCTAAGGCTTCGTAATCCACATCTGAAATATGACCCAAACGGGTCAATTCGGCATTAATTTGGTTTTCAATATCGGGGGTTAGACGTCTAATATAAAGTGCTTTTTCAACTAGACGACGAATCACTCTAGTAGTTTCCACGGTTTTTATTGCTGATTTTGAAGTAGTCTTATATTCTTCCGAATTCCAACTTAAGAAAGTGATCTGTTTTGAGTTACAATCGTGATCTAAATCACTGCTTTTTGAATTCTTTACTTTTCCAATAACAGATATAAGATACCTCGGTATATTTTTATTGTAAACGTGGATTGTGAGTGGCTTGCTGCCAATAATACAGGGAAAGCGATCGCAATACAATCGATTTATTGTCAGGCTTTCTTAACAAAAAATTAAGGTTTTTAGAGTTGTTATTTGCTAGTTATTAAATTTATTGAATCGATCGCTGAATCTGGTTAAATTCACAGGCGATCGCTGTCCTGTTCCCATCGTCCGGTATTTTTGTATTATCAGGAGATGAGAGAACGATCTTGGGATAACGGATGAACGAACGGCAAGAAAAAATTTTAGAGGAGTTAAGCAATGGTTTGCGACCCGGACAGCGCAACCTCGCAACATGGGAAGGGGGAGAACTGGCCATCTCTGCGGTACCGGGGGCGGGCAAGTCTCATAGTATGGCGATTGGTGCGGCGATCGCGATCGTGCGCCACCAACTCCATCCTCGCAAGCAACTGGTTGTCGTAACCTTTACCCGTTCCGCCGCCGCCAGCATCAAAAACAAGATCCGCAACAATCTGCAAAAGTTGCAACTGCCCCAAGGTAGTTTTATGGTGCAGACATTGCATGGCTTGGCATTACACATCGCCTCTCGCCATCCGGAAGCCTCGGGGCTGAATTTGGAAACCTCAGCCGTGATTACCCCCAATCAAAGCCATCGCCTCTTAAAAGGTGCAGTGGAACAATGGATCGGCAAGAATTTCCCCCGCTATCAAAAACTACTCGAGGGGATGAGTTTTGATGGGGAAGAAACGGAACGATTGCGCCGTCAATCGGTGCTGCGAACGGAAGTTTTACCCAATTTAGCCAATACAGTCATTCACGAGGCTAAAAGTTCGGGGTTTCTCCCGGAAGATTTGTGGCAGGTGAGCAAAGAACTCGACGATCCCTATGAAACTCTAGCGATCGCGGCGGGAATTTACGACGAATATCAGAAGATTATGCGATCGCGGGACTTTATCGATTACGATGACATGATCTTAGCGGCATTGCGAGTTCTAGAACGCCCCGCTATTTGCCAATTGTGGCAAAAACAGGTCTTTGCCGTATTTGAAGACGAAGCGCAGGATTCAACCCCCTTACAGGCGAAATTACTGCAAACTCTGGCAACATCTCCCACCTCCTCCCAAGTCAATCTCGTCCGCGTTGGCGATCCCAACCAAGCGATTAACTCCACTTTTACCCCTGCCGATCCCCTCTATTTTAATTATTTCTGCGATCGCACGGATCTCCGAGGTAATCTGGCAACAATGGATCGATCTGGACGCAGCAGCCCAATTATTTTACAAGCAGCGAATTTTGTTTTGCATTGGACGAATCGATTGTGGTTAGAAGGCAAGAAAACCGAGAATTTTTTGCTCCCATTTCGACGGCAAGATATTTACCCCGTCGATCCCGGCGATCCTCAACCCGATGCGAACCCCATCGCCACGGGAAAAGGTGTAGAAATATATACTCCCGATGATATTTATCAAACGGTGGAAGAAATCGGGAAAAGGGCGATCGCATTATTTGCTGAAAATCCCAAACATAACGCCGCCGTTTTAGTCCGAGAAAATCGTCAAGGGCGTTTTATTGCCGAAAAATTGATGCCTTTACAAAAGGATCGAGATTTCAAAATCTATGAAGTCGGAGAAATGGAACGTCATTCCCATATCCCCGAAGAAATGCTGAAATTGCTCGCATTTTTAGATCGTCCTCATTCTCCAGATAATCTCAAAGGGGCATTAGAAATCCTCGAACAGCGCCAACTCATCGCCACCCAAGACCTCAACGCTTTAGCCACTTCCCCAGAACAATTTCTCTATCCTACCCCCCTCGATCCGCCTCAAAAACAGCAGGTTAAAAATGCCAGACGTTATTGTAACAATCTCCTCCGCGCCCGTTTGGAATTGCCCTCCTATCATCTCATTTCCTTTTTAGGTATGACCATGAAATACACGGGATCGGAATTAGCAACCGTCCAGAAATTAGCCGAGAGAGTCTTTAAACAAACCTTGGGCAATAAATCTCTCAAAGCCATTATCGAAACCTTACAAGAAATTGTCGCCTCAGAACGCTTTGAAGGGGTGCAAGAAGAATCCGACGATTTGTACGCGCGATCGGGTCAACTCACGATTATTACCATGCACAAAGCCAAGGGATTGGATTGGGATTACGTGTTTATTCCCTTCCTCCATGAAGATATCATTCCGGGGTCGCCTTGGGTGCCGACAGCGAGTAAGTTTTTAGGAGATTTTACCCTAGATGAAGTCGCCCGCGCCCAGATTCGTATTGCCGTTCATAATGCCCATTTAGAATCTTTAGGAGAACGAGATAATATCGAATCTTTTCCACCGCCTTTATCCGCATGGGAAGAGGCAAATCAGTTAAAAAAAGCAGAAGAATATCGTTTACTTTACGTTGCCATGACCCGCGCAAAACGCTTACTTTGGCTATCTGCTGCTAAGAAAGGCCCGTTTCGCTGGAGTATTTTTAATGGACAATCGGCGGATAATTTACAAAATAAGCGGCCTTGTCCGGCGATCGCGGAACTCAAAAATAAGTTACCGCTTTTATTACAGGAGGTACAAAAGTGTTAAAACGTTTTATTCTGGTTTAGTGAAAGTTAATAATAGTATTTTTCTAATTCTTCAAAATCAACAGTCGTGAAGCGCAAAAAACTTTCACTTGAAAGTACAGTTTTAAAAATCAAGGAAGTGTGATATTTTGGCAACCATAAATCACTTAAAATTCTAGTTTTTTCAGAAAAATTATTCATTTTTTCTAGTTTTTTCTGTATGAGATATTCATAAATAAACTGTTTCCTAATACTTCGACTTTTGATAGTTTCAATGTTTTGGACATCGTGAAAATAATCAACACTTAAATATTTAATATCAATAATTCTGAAGAAACTATTGCTACATTGAATTGGATACTCTATATACCTTGAAGTTACCTTATAAGCAAATTCAAAAAAGAGTTTTTTGATATCTTCCTTTGTACAATTCCAAGATTTTTTGGGATCTTGAGGATCGCGAAATAAATAGTTACTTATAACCTTTGAATTGGACAATTCACTAGAATTGTTCCACAGAAAAGATTCAAAATCTTTTGTATTACTTATTCCTTCTTCGATGGCAAGAAAAAAAACATGGTTTAGTAAATACATAAGTCTGACTTCTTTGACTTTCAATTTTTCAGTATTAATTTTCCAAAAAGAATAAAAACTTCTAGGGAGTCTGCTTTTAATCGTAAGAGTATTTTCTGTTGACGGACAAAATCCACGCAATTCTTCTATTGTGTGGATTCCTTTTTCTGTCTTGAACGAAGCTATTTTCAGTATGTTGTCTTTCTCTGGATGAGTAAACGCAATTTCATACGAATAATCATTCCATGCATCATTTTTTTGGAGAGTAAAATTGATCGTGTTATCACCTCTATATTTATTTCTATACTGCTGTGCAACCACGACAGCATCAGGATATAGATTTTGGCTGTTAAATTGAAATATTTTTGAAAAATCAAATTTTTTGCGAGATTGCTGAAAAGAATTCTCAAGCGATCGCGAGATAAAGTTACAATCTAAAAAAAGCAAGTTTTCGGGAGATGTTTGTTTTGCGATATGGGTTAAGCACATCGATTCCCAAATGCTATGGAAATTGTTAAATCCCCAAATCTCTCCATCTTCTGCATCTTCCAGCGAACCATATAGAAATAATTCAATAGCATCGTAGAGTTCCCAATAATCAGAATCTTTGAAAGAGGTTTTGCGATCAATAATGTCTAATGTATCTTTCAAGATATCAATGACCTCTTCGTAGCGATCTTCTTGAAATAAGCCATATTCGATGCCAATATAGCGTTGATGAAATTGTTCCGATAATGCTGCAATCTCCGGGTTGACTGTACGATTCAGTTTGGCTTGAATTTCACAGAATAGATAACAGTACATTGCAACGATATCTGTTGACTCAAATCGAATGTGTGGACGAGGAAGATTCATCGAGTCGATGTAAATAGCATAATTTGGTAGAAAAATTCCTCGATCTAAATAGCGATGTAGCTGACTATAATCTAAGGTTTCTGACTTACCCAAACGGTACATCAAACTGAGAATTTTTGGCTCATCGTATGCGTCCAAAATTTTACCAATTGGATTGACTTTGGAATAAAAAATATTTTCTTGTGTTTCTATCTCGATCTCCAAACCCTCCTCTCTAGAAACAATAGTATCGCGATCTGATTTGATTTTTTTATCATTGAGATGCCCTCTCTCTTCACAAATCAACTTAAAATTCTCGAAAATTCGATAGAAGAGGAAGAATAAGTTACATTTTTCTTCAAATTCATTAACATTATCTTGTTCCCAGTATTCATCTTTTATAACTTCCTCAAATCCTTTAGGGAGATGAAAATAAAGCCTTCTTTTTTGCTTCTTTATCCCCACAAAGGAATATTTTTCACTGATACTGAGTTGGAGCTTTTTAAAATTAATCATAACTAAAACGGTATACTCCCTATATTTTCTGCATACACAAGTAATATATTGGTGTATATTAAAAAATCAGCATAAGTTGAAAAAATTGGATTGGATTTATTAGGGATTTCGGATTTTAGTGCA
>JBCCVR010000258.1:0-7807 GCA_039194995.1 Cyanobacteria bacterium P01_E01_bin.42
ATTTCTCTTGCAGCAAGAATAATGTCTTCAATCCGTTCTTGCGAGTTCCTAGAAGGCACGAATTGACTCCTCAATCACTCGATCGCGCAGTTTTTGTCGCAAGTCTTTTCGCGTTCCCATATCTACAGAACAGCCTAAGATATCTTCGAGGTAAAACTTAACGCGACTAAAATCAAATAAACTCATCGGGCGGTCGAACTCTACTAACAAATCTACATCACTGCGATCGCTTGCTTCATCCCGTGCCACCGAACCGAATAAATCGAGGGACTTTACACCCATTGTTTGCAAATGTTCTTGGCGAGTTGCCAAAATTTTTAGGACTGTATCTCGTTTCATTTTTGCACTGGCATCCTTTTTATTTTTAATTCTACGCGATCGCCAGCGATCGCTCGATCCAATACATAAAACCTGCTTTTTGTCAGCATAGATGAAGAAGAGTAAAGTTAAGAAAAGATAAAAATGTTAAACAATATACAAAAACTGGGTTGACAGAAAATGAGGAAGAATACACTAGATATACAATAAGAAATTTTACATCTCGGGATAGGGAGAGGACATGGCGATCGCAACGGTTAATCCAGCAAACGGCGAAACCCTGAAAACCTTTACACCGCTAACGGCTGAGGAAATCGAAACCAAACTGGCCAAGGCAAGTGAGGCATTTGCCAGCTATCGTAAAACAAAAATGAGCGATCGCGCTCAGTGGTTGTGCAATGCTGCCGATCTGCTGGAAAAAAATGCGACAGAATACGGCACCATGATGACCCTCGAAATGGGGAAACCCATCAAAAGCGCGATCGCAGAGGCGAAAAAATGCGCCCTCGTTTGTCGTTACTATGCCGACAATGCCCCCGATTTTCTCAAAGACACCCCCGCCGAAAGCGATGGGAGTTCCGCTTTCTTGCGCTATCAACCCTTGGGGGCCATTCTTGCGGTCATGCCGTGGAATTTCCCTTTCTGGCAGGTGTTTCGCTTTGCCGCCCCCGCACTGATGGCGGGTAATGTCGGTTTGCTCAAACACGCCTCTAACGTCCCCCAATGCGCCCTTGCGATCGAAGAAATTATTTCTAAAGCGGGTTTTCCGGAAGGCACTTTCCAAACCTTGTTAATTGGTGCATCCCAAGTCGAATCGGTCATTGCCGACGATCGCGTACAAGCGGCGACTTTAACGGGAAGCGAACCCGCCGGGGCGAGTTTGGCCTCGACTGCCGGGAAGTACATCAAAAAGACCGTCTTAGAATTGGGGGGCAGCGATCCCTTTATCGTCCTCGATAGCGCCGATATCGATGGGGCAGTGGCGACGGGCACCACCGCAAGGATGCTCAATAACGGTCAATCTTGTATTGCTGCCAAGCGTTTTATCGTCAGCGAAACCGTTGCCAATGAATTCGAGGAAAAACTCGTCGCCCAATTCCAAACCCTAAAAGTCGGCGATCCCATGTCAGAAGACACGAATATCGGACCCTTGGCAACCCCTGCCATGCGAGATGAAATTGCCGATCAGGTGCAAAAAAGCGTCGAAATGGGAGCAAAAGTTTTAATTGGGGGCAAACTGTTGGACGGGAAAGGATGCTTTTATCCCCCGACGATTTTGACGGAAATTCCCGCCGGATCTCCCGCAGACACGGAAGAATTTTTCGGACCCGTTGCCTTATTTTTCCGAGTAAAAAATATTGACGAAGCGATCGCCTTGGCCAATGCTACGCCTTTAGGATTAGGTGCAAGTGTATGGACGAATAATGACGAAGAACGCGATCGGGCGATCGAGGAAATTGAAGCGGGTGCAGTCTTTATCAATGGTTTGGTGAAATCCGATCCGCGCTTGCCATTTGGCGGCATCAAGCGTTCTGGATACGGTCGCGAATTGAGCATTCAAGGAATTCACGAGTTTGTCAATATTAAAACAATTTGGATTAAATAAGTTTGTTATACGTTAAATATTATTGGCGATCGCAATGTCAATAATCCATAGCAAGTAACAAACGAAAAACCACCAATAACAAACCAAAACCTGTTAAGAGGGGATTAAAAGATCGTGGGAGAATTAAACACCGCAGAACTTCTCGTTCGCTGTTTGGAAAATGAGGGAGTCGAATATGTTTTCGGACTTCCGGGGGAAGAAAACTTGCACGTTTTGCAAGCCTTAAAAAACTCCTCCATTCAATTTATTACCACCCGTCACGAACAAGGGGCGGCATTCATGGCAGATGTCTACGGACGTTTGACGGGAAAAGCGGGGGTTTGTCTGTCTACCCTCGGTCCCGGGGCGACGAATTTAATGACGGGGGTGGCAGATGCCAACCTTGACGGCGCGCCTTTAATTGCCATTACCGGACAAGTGGGTACCGATCGCATGCACATCGAATCTCACCAATATCTCGATTTAGTGTCCATGTTTGAACCCGTCACGAAATGGAATACCCAAATCGTTCGTCCGACCAATACCCCGGAAATCATTCGCAAAGCCTTCAAAATTGCCCAACAGGAAAAACCGGGGGCAGTTCATATCGATCTGCCGGAAAATATTGCAGCCATGCCCGCAGGTCGAGAAGTGACCTTAAATACGAATGGGAAAGAAGCGATTTTTGCTTCTTTCCGCAGTTTTAACAAAGCGGCGGAAAAGATTTCCAAAGCGAAAAGCCCTCTCATTCTCGTGGGAAATGGTGCAATTCGCGCTCATGCCAGCGAAGCCCTGACAGAATTTGCGACTCGTTTGAATATCCCAGTTGTCAATACTTTCATGGGGAAAGGTGCGATTCCTTACACCCATCCTCTGGCTTTATGGACCTTTGGTTTGCAACAGCGAGATTTAGTGAGTTGTGCCTTCGATCGCACGGATTTAGTCATTGCGATCGGTTACGATTTAATCGAATATTCCCCGAAAAAATGGAATCCCGAAGGCAATATTCCCATCATTCATATCGGCGTAAACTCAGCAGAAATTGACAGTAGTTATATTCCTAGCGTGGAAGTGGTGGGGGATATTTCCGACTCCCTTTACGAGATTACCAAGCGGGCCGATCGCGATGGCAAACCCGCGACGGATGCGGCAGAAATTCGCGCCGATATTCGCGCCGACTACGAACAGTATGCCAATGATGACGGCTTCCCCATCAAACCGCAAAAGATTATTTACGATTTGCGGCAGGTGATGGGACCCGAAGATATCGTCATTTCCGATGTCGGGGCGCATAAAATGTGGATGGCGCGGCATTATCATTGCGACCGGCCCAATACTTGCATTATTTCCAATGGGTTTGCGGCGATGGGAATTGCCATCCCGGGAGCATTAGGGGCAAAATTAGTTCATCCTTCTCGTAAGGTTGTGGCAGTAACCGGAGATGGCGGTTTTATGATGAACTGTCAGGAATTAGAGACCGCATTACGGGCGAAAACGCCTTTTGTGACGTTGATTTTCAACGATAATGGCTATGGGTTGATCGAGTGGAAACAGATCAATCAATTTGGCGAGTCGGCGTTTATCGATTTCACCAATCCCGATTTTGTTCGCCTCGCAGAAAGTATGGGCTTAAAAGGCTATCGCGTTCAGTCAGCAGAGGATTTAATTCCGACGTTGAAAACTGCTTTAGAACAGGACGTTCCGGCGGTGATCGATTGTCCGGTAGACTATAAGGAGAATTTGAAATTCTCGCAGCAGTCTAAGGATATGAGTTGTCAGGTTTAGTTAAGTTGGGGGCAATTTAATTAAGGGTTGCCCCCTGATTTTTGGGATAGGCGATCGCTTTTTTCTATTCTGGCACATTTACAGGAGCGCGATCGCATTACCAAATTTCTCGAAAGTCAAGGATTTGTTATTTTTCTTTATGGTTTGCGATCGCTTTCCCATGAGAGACTTAATTTTATGATTAGGGAGTGCGATCGCAAAATACAAAATACGATACCATTGAGATATACTCTGGAGACAATTTCTATGCAGGTAAAAGTTAAGCCACAGCATTATACCCCCGAAGAGTATTTAGAACTAGAAAAAAAGGCTGATTATCGTAGTGAATACAGGGACGGAAGAATTTTACCAATGGCAGGAGGCACGACCAATCATAATCGGCTGACTCTTGATTTTTGTACATTTTTAAATTTAGCGTTACGTCAACAAAATGCGGAGATTTTTTCTGGAGATGTTCGTTTGTGGATTACCGATTTTCGTCAATATACTTATCCAGATGCAATGGTAGTTAAAGGAAAACCTATTTACGAAGGAAAAGGAAAAACAACAATCGTAAACCCTGCAGTTATTGTCGAAGTCCTATCAAGTTCAACTAGAAATTACGACCAAGGTGATAAGTTTGATTATTATCGTTCAATTCCAGAATTTGAAGAATATATTCTGATTGACCAATATCGATTTTATATTAAGCAATTTGTTAAAAATAGAGCGGGGAAATGGGTTTTGACAGAATATACAGGAGAGGATTCTGTTTTGGTTTTGGAGTCAGTAGAATTTCAAGTTGAGTTGAGGGAATTGTATGCAAGAGTAGATTTTGAGTTACAAGAAGAATAAGAGAATCTGCGATCGCTGTGGCTTTTCTCTACTCTATTTTTTGTTAAGATAGAACAGCTTTCTGAATTATTGATTTAACAGGAAAACTTTTATCCCATAATTTCATTGACTTCAATTGCTATTGTAGGAAATGTTAAACTTGTAATACTCTGTCCTCGTCGAAGTTTTTGGGTGTTTTGATAACCTTGAGAACTCGGAGTGCGATAAACTTCAAGACATTGCTCGTTAATATCGATTAACCATGTTTCGAGAATACCATTTTTTCCGTAGAGGGGGGTTTTGATTTCTCTGTCGCTATCTATCGTTGTATCCGCGATTTCTACCAATAAAAAGATATCATGAGGTTGAGGATGTCCGGATTCGTAATAATCTTCTCTACGTCGAAGTAAGGCAATATCGGGTTGAGGTTGAGATAGATTATTTAATTCGGTGGGACTTTGAACGCGAATGAGAACCTGTTTGGCAAATTTATCGCGAAATAAGTCATTTAAGCGATCGCAATAGGCTGCGTGTCGTCTGCCAATTTTTCCCATTTCAACAATCTCCCCCTCAATGAGTTCAATACTCTCCTCATCGCTGAAAATTCCCGTTTCTGCCATTTTACAGAATTCACCGACGGTAAATTTTTTGCGGAGTAATTGCGCTGTCATTGTTTACCTCCTGCTTTTCGAGTCCTCGATCTTGTTTTCAGACGACGCGATCGCTTTTTTCTATTCTGGCACATTTACAGGATCTCACTTCCATTTTCGTATAGTTGCTTCTGCGATCGAGATTGTTTTCATGATTTTTATTTATCTGAAATAAATAAAAGAGTTATGGCGTTTCTCAAATAGATGGAGTACAGTAAAATTCTCTTATCGCAAGAGTCTTCGGATTTTCAGGGGTACCTCGCTAAATCAAGAAACACTATAGTATTGGATTTACTTTTTTGCATATTTTGGCTAAAATGTAATAAAAGATAGAACGAATAAAAATGCTTTCTTCACAACCAAGACAAATTAGACTTCCCATACATCGCTTGCTGGTTGAACAAAAATTTACATTTGTAGATTTATTTGCCGGTATTGGAGGATTTCGCATTGCACTTGAAAAATTGGGTGGCAAATGTGTAGGATTTTCTGAAATCGATCGTAAGGCAATTGAAACTTATCAAGCAAACTTTAGTAGCTATCTAGATCGAGAACAAAATCTAGGAAATATAGAACTTCTTGAGATATTACCCAATAATATTGATATTTTAACAGGTGGAGTGCCTTGTCAGTCTTGGTCAGTAGCAGGTAAACTAAAAGGCTTTAACGATCCACGTGGCAGGCTATGGTTTGATACTTTAAGGTTAACCCAAAAAAGTCAACCTAAAGCATTCATCTTTGAAAATGTTCGCGGTATGGCAAACCCCAAACATCGTTCTAGTCTTGAGTTTTTACTCAAAGAGTTTGAACAGGTAGGTTACTGTGTTAAATGGAAAATTCTGAATGCTTATGATTATGGCATCCCTCAAAATAGAGAGCGATTATTTCTAGTGGGTATCCGAAAAGATATAAAGAGTTGCCAAGAGTACAGATTTCCAGAACCTTTAAATTTAACTCCTAAGCTCTATGATATTTTGGATGAAATAGATGGTCGATTAATACCTAAAAAAAATAAATTAACTCCAGAAATTATATTTAGTAATGGTACAATACCACCATCAAGGACGCGATTTCAGAAAAATGATGAATTAAACGATTTTTTTATATTTTCTGATTTAAGAAATGGGCATACCACTATCCATTCTTGGGATATTCTCCGAACATCAGATCGGCAGAAGGAAATTTGTTTAACATTACTAAAATATCGCAGACACAAAAGATATGGAGAGAAAGATGGCAATCCCCTCTCGTATGAAGACTTGAAAGAACATATTGTAAATTTAAAACGCAATGAGTTATCTCGTTTAGTCAACAAAGGGATTTTTAGACTTACACCTGACCAAAAATATGAATTTGTCAATTCTAAAAATATGTCGGGCATTTTTGGTGTATACAGAATTATACTACCATCATCTGACGTTGTTCCTACTATTACGGCAACAGGAACTAAAAACTTTTACGCTACTAAATCTTTGACTTCGAACGATCCAGAAGATTACAAAAAAAAGTTTCTCAAAGAAATTTATAGGAAGAAAAGATACAGACCATTTGAAGCAAAACATTTTTGCAGACTACAAGGTTTTCCAGATAATTTTATTTTTCCTGATAACTTCAAGGTTGCAGAAAAGCAATTTGGAAATGCTGTTCCTGTGCCTGTGGTCTACCATGTATCAAAAGAAGTCTTAAAATTAATCTTGTGAGTAAAAAATGGAGTTGAATTGCTGACCAAAGTTTTCTTCACCCAATTCAAAAAATATTTGATGAATTTCTTGCCATGTATCATTTTCATCAGATAAAAAACTCCAAAATTCATCTTCTACCAATACTTCATCTTCCATCAAAGGATAAACTTTTGCACCACTACTTTCCCACCAAGTTTTATTTTTTGTGATATATGGATTAAAAGGAATAGCAATTCTTGCTTCAAAACTCGCAAGTGGATCTTTGCAATATCGATAAATATACCAATCCAGTAACTGTCGATTAAATCTTGCTCCATCACCTCGATTAGGTTGAGCAGTTTTTATATCGAAAGCATACTCGCATCCATTTTTGGAAATATACAAATCAATACCAGTACCGGAAGGCGGCTTGATGAACTTTAATTTACTTCTATCAATATGCTGTGCAACCTCTTGAATTTGATTTACACATTCCTTCATTGAAATTGTATGTCTTTTATCTTTCCTTAATCTTTCTAATTCTGCCAGTTTATTTTGCATTTCTATCGGCATGGGATCGGGAGCAAGTAATCGATTATCCAGAATTTCAAAGTTATTATGCCTAGCTAAAAGCTCTGCTGATAATTCCCATACCT
Organism: Cyanobacteria bacterium P01_E01_bin.42; assembly: GCA_039194995.1. GTDB lineage: Bacteria > Cyanobacteriota > Cyanobacteriia > Cyanobacteriales > Spirulinaceae > CCY15215. The sequence continues at coordinate 7,469 of JBCCVR010000258.1, forward strand.
TTGTTCCCATACTTGTTTCCATTCCTCCAATTAGACTACGGATTCGACGTTCTGTTGGAAACAGATAGTCTAGGACATGAAAACTTCTTTCCTTCTTAAGTTTTTTTTGTCTTTTGATCAAATAATCTCGAATTGTTTTTTCAAGGTAACTTTTAATTTCATTTTTTATAAAAATATCCATACTTTTTATCTCTATAAACGCTCAAGGGGTGACAAGCAGGCTGAAAAGCGTGTGGAGAAAGGAACTTGGCAAACGTCCCCAAAAAGAATAGAGTTGTCTAGACCGACAACTCTATGAAAAAATGTTTCCCGAATTATACCAGAAAGTCTTCGACATTA
>JBCCVR010000259.1:0-7768 GCA_039194995.1 Cyanobacteria bacterium P01_E01_bin.42
CCAACCAAATTTCTTGAAACCCTTTCCGCGCGATCGCCTCCTCCAATTGCTGTAATAAAAAACGTCCCAAACCCTTGCCTCGGACTTCAGGCAATAAGTACATTTTTCGTAATTCCACTGCCTTTTTTTCCTTTTCAATTGGATAATAAGCACCCGTTCCCACGATATTTCCCGATCGCTCCACCACCCAAAATTCCCCACCTCGGTTCAAATAACATTCTTCCACCTCAACTACATCGCGATCGCTTCGTTCGGGTTCCCAAGGCAACCCATACTCCAACAAAACATCGCGAATGAGACCAGAAGCAGCAACACGATCGCCACTTTCCCAATCTCGTATCAAAAATTCCCGATAAATTTGTCCCATAATAATCCAATAACTTAGTAACAACCCACCCCCCAACCCCCTCCCAAGAAGAGGAGAATACCAGCAAATTAACTATGAATCCTCGGTTCTGGATGCAACGTTGCGAGAATCTCACTTTCGGCGATCGCAAGTTCTTTTAAACGAGATCCTACAGTCTCGCGATCGCAATGCTCGCAGGCCAGCAACCAATAAACGCCATAGTGACGCGCCTCAGAAACCATCAAACCGCGATAAAATGCTGCTAATTCCCGATCCGGACAGTGCTGCCCCAACAATCCCAAACGTTCGTGAGAGCGGGCCTCAATTAAACTCGAAACCAATAATAAATCCAAAATGCGATCGGGTTCTTGGCGACGCACGAGGGCTTTTAATTTTTTGCCATAGGGGGGAGCATTTAAAGGCGCAAGGGGAATTTGGCGACGTTCTAACCATTGATTGACCTGCTCGAAATGTTCCAATTCCTCTTGCGCAATTGCCGTTAATTTTCGCACTAAACTCGAGCGATCGGGATAGCGAAACATGAGTTCGATAGCAATAGAAGCCGCCTTGCGCTCGCAATGGGAATGATCTAAAAGAATTGTATCGAGATTAGTAATTGCTTGTTCTACCCATTCAAAACGAGTCGGCTGCTGAAGAATTTTTATCTTCGTGAAGGAAAAATCAGACATGATACGCAGAAAAGGCGGGTTTTTCTCTGGTTAGTGTAGCCGATTTGCCGATCGGGTTGGGGAAAAAAGAAGGTAAAATAAAGAGACTTATCTGGAATTTTAAGATTTTCTCCTGTTGACTGCCGCTATTATGGCCACATTCGCTTCAAAAACTTTATGGAAGTTCAAACACAAAACCAAATGACCCGCCGAATTTTTATTGGGGATGTCCACGGTCACTATGACGCGCTCATGATCTTACTCGATGCGATCGCGCCCGATACCGAGGATCGCGTTTACTTCGTCGGAGATTTAGTAGATCGGGGACCCAAAAGCGCGCAAGTGGTTGATTTTGTGATGAACGGTCCGTACCAGTGCATTCTCGGCAATCACGAGCAAATGCTGGTAGAAGTTATGGCAGATCCTGAAATTCCCGAACATTTTCGCCAATCTTGGCTCTATAGCGGCGGTCATGCGACCCTGAAAAGTTATGGCGATCGCGAAATTCCCGAAGAGCATTTGGCTTGGTTAAAAAGTCTCCCTCATTACTTAGATTTGGGCGATATTTGGTTAGTTCATGCTGGAGTCGATCCTCACTTACCGCTAGAACAACAAACAACCGAACAGTTTTGCTGGATTCGTGACGAATTTCACAGCACGGGCAAGCCTTTTTTTGAAAATAAGTTAATCATTACCGGACATACCATTACTTTTACCATCCCCGGAGTCATGCCGGGCAAACTCGCCCGAGGTTTGGGATGGTTGGATATCGATACGGGAGCATACCACCGTCAAAGTGGCTGGTTGACGGGAGTGGATATGCTAAATAAGCGGGTTTATCAAGTTAATACTCGCAAACAACGTCTCCGCTCTTTAGATTTAGAAGAAGCCGCAATTGATATTAAACCGTCGAGAATTATGCCCCGACGGCTGCTCCAAAAATTATAGGCTTTAAGGTGTAGGAATTGTGAACTAGAAGCCCACAACCCATCAAATATATCGCCGCATGAAGTTTTCATAGGATCGATCGTCCGTTCCTCCCACTTCATTAGGTTGGGGAGGATCTTCTTGCAGCATGGTTTGTAAAATTCGCACGCGATCGCTCGTAGCGGGGTGAGTGCTGAGAATTGTTGGGACTCGCGCTCCCCCCCGTTGTGCTAATTTGTTCATAAAAGAAACCATTGCTTGAGGTGCGTATCCCGCTTCCCGCAAGGTTTGCAATCCCGTTTCATCCGCATCGAGTTCGTCGGCGCGACTATTAGGCAAACTCAGTGCCAACTGTACGCCAATTTGAACGGCTTGAGATGTATCCAAACCTGCTGCCGATAAAAGACCTTGAGCGATGGCTCGTTCTCTCATCTGCTTAATCGCGTGACGGCCGGTAATATGACCGATTTCGTGACTGACGACACTGGCCAGTTCGGCTTCATTGCTGGCTAGAGCCATCAAACCCAAATTGACATAAACAAAACCCCCCATCGTCGCAAAGGCATTGACCGCCGGATCTGCAACCACTTGGAACGTATAAGGAATATCGGGGCGATCGCCATGAGGAACCAAACGCTTGCCAATTTGCTCGACATAATTAGTCAAAGCAGGCTCTTTCAAGATCGGCGTTCCTTGGCGTGCCAGTTGTGCGGTAATTTGTTCGTTGATTTGACGGCCGAGAGAAACCTCTTGTTTATCAGAAATCGTCGATAGTTGTATGATCTGCGCGCCCCGCAAGATTAACTCGATTAACGAAATCCCTTGAGAAGTTTGTGCCGTTCCCAACCAGAGGCTCAAAGCCGTGACGACACTTAACAACCCATATAACCAACGTTGCTTCTTGCGCCAAAAGAAATAAGAGAATTTTTCCAACATAGCCCGTTTCGCGTGAGGAATAAGAGTAAAACCCTTGGTCTTTATACTGGCATACTTGACTCGATCCGGAGGCAATTTGTTGCCTACTCCAAGATTTAGCATTGCGATCGCCTAATTTCCCAGATCGCTCCCTTGTACAAAAATCGCACTTTACTGTAGAGTAGATGCTTGGAACAAATCTAATAGATTTTTTCGTCTTGCCTTGAGGAAGTTCCCTTATGCGGGCAGGATGATGAAGCGGGCTTCGACGGTCTTCACGATCTCAGTCTCTTCAACGCAGCCTTCTATCATGGATGACCTAATTCCCAATGGAGGTGGAAATGCAGAAAAGGTGTGCGCGAAATCGGAAGCGCTCCAAGCGCAGAGCTATCTATTGCCCCATTCACGGCTGCTATCTAGACAGTGTCAGCTCCAAATATTCCTTATACGTTGACTCTGCCCAACAGTTACAATCTCGAGGCATGAGTCGTAAATCAGCCTTAATGTTGGTCGCGCAACGCGGTTCTGTCGTTGTATCCGGTGAATGGTTAGAGGCATTTTGGTGTCCCGAATGCGAAACGATTGATTGGTATCACGTCCATCGCTGTGGCGATCGTGAGTACAAACTTTCTCCTGTTCCTCAACATCTCTGGCAGCAAGCCGTCGGCGTTATCGATCCTCAGGGAAATGTTTCTGTTAGCGAGTTTACTCGACGACATTCTCGCATGGTGAAATTTGGTGGCGTGAAAGATTTCCGTTTTCTGTAATCAAATTGTATTTATCTTTTATAAAATCCCTGCAATGGTCTCGTCCCAATTATTTTCTCAACTTAAAACTTACCTCATTACTGGAGGAGCGGGTTTTATCGGTTCACATGTTTGTGAGGCTCTGATCGAACAAGGATATCGGGTCTTAGCAATCGACAATCTCTCAACAGGGAGCTTAGAAAATATTCGCCACCTTCTCAAGCATCCCAACTTTCAATTTGCTTATGCCAGCATTACTGATGAAGTCGTGTTAGATCGAATGATGTCCGAAGCTGATGTTGCCATTCATTTAGCGGCCGCTGTTGGAGTGAAATTGATTGTTGAAAAGCCCGTTCATACCATTGAAACTAATGTCATGGGGATGGAGTCCGTTCTCCAAGCTGCTATTCGCTATCGAGTCAAAACAATCGTTGCTTCAACTTCTGAAGTGTATGGAAAGGGAAATAAAGTCCCTTTCACCGAAGACGACGATATTGTACTCGGGCCCACTTGTCGCTCTCGTTGGTCTTATGCCGCTACCAAAATGGTAGATGAGTTTCTTGCATTAGCTTATTACCGTGAGAAAGGCTTACCTATAGTGATTGCTCGTTTATTCAATACTGTTGGACCGAGACAAACCGGTCAATATGGCATGGTGATTCCTCGTTTTGTACAACAAACACTCAACGAAGAGAACTTAAGCGTTTATGGTGATGGTCAACAAAGTCGTTGTTTTCTTCATGTCTCGGATGCTGTTAGGGCTTTATTGAAATTGGCAGAATGTCAAGAGGCGATCGGAGAAGTTTTCAATGTCGGTTCAACTGAAGAAATTAGCATTTTAGAACTCGCTCAAAAAGTCATTGCTCTTGCCCCTAAAACTAAATCCGATCGCTCCCCTGCCATTGATTTCATCCCCTACGGACAGGCCTACGCCCCCGGTTTTGAGGATATGCAGCGCCGAGTTCCAGACAACACAAAAATCAAACAATATATAGGTTGGCAACCCTCAAAATCCTTAGATAAAATTCTCAAAGATGTCTTTGAGAGTTTGACTGCTAGTAAATCTTTAATCCACCAGTCATAAAAAGTCCAATTTCTACTTTAAAAATATAGGAAACCAAGCCCTTGTTTGCAAGAGTTATCAATCGAACTAAAAGATTCAAAAAATCTGTTAGCGACCAACTCAACAGCCCTGCCTATAAACTGATATTTGCGATCGCCAACCACAACCGCAAGCATCTAGCATTGGCCTTTAATGGTAATCTCTTAGCTTCTACCTTAGAAGCTGGAACATTTGGGGTTATTTATTTGGCTCTTGGAGTGTTAGTTGGAGATGTTGCCCTGAGTGGAGTCAATAATCCAATTATTGCGAATCCCCTGATGCAAAATGTATTTGGGCAATTAAACTCGGGGCAAATCTTTGTTTTCCTAGTACTTCTAGCAACAGTCATACAAATTACGAAAAGCACATTACAGTATCTGTCGGCAATATGGGCAAATGAATTATCGATTAATATGAGCGAACAGGTTAGCGATCGCATTTTTGATATTGTCCTGCGCTTATCTTTTGCTTGTGCCAGCCGTTATAAAGTTGGCGATCTTTTGTCATATCTTGGCAGTGCGGGAACAGTGAAAGAGCAAATTCGATTATGGCAACAATTCATTATTGATTTTTTGATGTTCCTTGCCTATTTAGTGGTTATACTTTGGATTTCTCCAGCGCTATCACTCTTTGCAGTTGTGTTGTCTGCAATTTTATTTGGATTACAGCGCTATCTAGAACCGCGATTCAAACAATTATCTTTGGAAAGTACAAATATTGGGGTTGAAGTTGCAAAAGAAACAACTGAAAGTATTCAAGGTTTGAGACTCATTCATACTTTTGGCAAACAAAAATCAATAATTCAAAAAATAAGATTGTTGAGAAGAAAGATCATTCCAGTTCAAAGAAAGAGCGCTCGTTTGGGAGCGATTAGCGCTCCGTTAGGAGATACTTTAATTATTGTGGTTGTAAGCGGATTATTAATTGGAGGATTTGGTATTTTAGGTAATTCTACTAGAGTCCTCGTTCCCGCACTCCTGACATTTATTAGTGCCTTCAATCGTATGGCAACTCAAGTCCAAAGAGTAATTGGCATTTTAAATCTATTAGCAAATAGTTTTGGTCGCATGACCCGACTCAATGAGATTTTAGACGCAAGTGATAAGCAATTTGCTCGTTTTGAAGGCAAAGAATTTACGGAATTAAAACACAAAGTAATTTTCGATCGCGTTTCCCTTCAATATCAAGAAGGCAAAACTTTTGCCTTAAAAGATGTATCTTTTAGTATTGACAAGGGGAAAGTTGTTGCATTAGTTGGTTCGTCGGGAGCAGGAAAATCATCAATTGCCGATCTCTTAGTCGGACTATACGACGTGACAGAAGGAAAAATCTTAGTGGATGATTGGAATTTAAAAGAATACAGTCCGCCCACTTGGCGATCGCGTTTGGGAGTTGTCAGTCAGGATACATTTATTTTCAACACGAGTATTTTTGCAAATATCCGCTATGGAATGGGAGAAATTACTGAAGAACAGGTCATTGAAGCAGCCCAAAAAGCTCAAGCTCACGAATTTATTTCTCAACTTCCTCAAGAATACAATACCGTAGTGGGGGAGAGAGGCTATCGGCTATCGGGAGGACAGCGTCAGAGAATTGCTTTAGCCCGAGCGATTCTCAAACAGCCGGAAATCTTAATATTAGATGAAGCAACCAGTGCATTAGACTCTCAGTCAGAGCGTCTCGTACAAGAAGCACTCGGAAAATTTCAGAACGATCGCACGGTATTGGTTATTGCTCACCGTCTCTCCACAATCGTTAATGCGGATGAAATCCTTGTCCTCGAAAAAGGAAGCCTAATAGAACGAGGCAATCATAACGAATTGCTGGCATTAGATGGAGTGTATGCTAAATATTGGCAATTACAATCTCAAGGAAGCGAATTAGCAGCTTAATATTGCAGTCAAGAAAACAAGCCAATAATCAAGGAACACAGTAAATGTTTGATAATTGTGAGATTTTAATTACAGGAGGAACGGGATCTTTTGGAAAACAATGCGTTAGGACATTGCTAGCTCGATATCAACCGCAAAAGATTATTGTTTATTCGCGAGACGAACTCAAGCAATATGAGATGTCTCAAGAATTTAGTTCGCCAGCGATGCGTTATTTTATTGGGGACGTACGGGATCGCGAGAGACTTTCTACCGCTTTTCGGGGTGTAGATTATGTCATTCATGCCGCCGCACTCAAACAAATTCCCGCAGCAGAATATAACCCGATGGAATGTATTAAAACCAATATTCACGGCGGGAATAATGTAATTGATGTGGCGATCGAGCGTGGCATCAAAAAAGTTATTGCCCTCTCAACGGATAAAGCTGTTAATCCGATTAATCTCTATGGTGCAACGAAATTAGCTGCAGATAAATTATTCGTTGCTGCCAATAATATTGCTGGAGGTTTGCAAACGCGCTTTTCTGTTGTTCGCTATGGGAATGTCGTCGGGTCTAGAGGCTCTGTCGTCCCTTTTTTTAAAAAATTAATTGCGGAAGGAGCAAGAGAACTCCCCATTACCGATCTGCGCATGACCCGTTTTTGGATTACTTTACAACAAGGGGTCGATTTAGTTCTAAAAAGTTTTGAGCGCATGCACGGGGGGGAAATTTTTGTCCCGAAAATTCCCTCAATGAAAATTGTCGATCTTGCCGATGCGATTGCACCGGGCGTTCCTCATAAAATTGTAGGAATTCGACCCGGAGAAAAATTACACGAAGTAATGTGTCCCGCAGAAAGCTATCATCTAACCTTGGAATTTAGGGACTGCTACACGATTATGCCCACGATTGAATACCATAGTGCTGTTGATTTTACCTGTAATGCCCTCGGCGAAACGGGTTCTCCCGTTCCCGAAGGATTTCAATATAGTTCCGATACAAATTCAGACTGGTTGAGTGGCGATCGCTTGCTCGACATCTGGATGGCCGAACCGTCATGGGTGAACTCCCCATGCCGACCGGCGCCCACGCGTGGGTTCTGTCGCCGAATGCACGCGGCGACGCCGCACTCGTGGTCTGGGACAACCGACTGAACCGTGACATGCCGCTGGTGTTGTCTGCGTCGGTCG
>JBCCVR010000260.1:0-7689 GCA_039194995.1 Cyanobacteria bacterium P01_E01_bin.42
CAAGCTGTAGAAGCAAAAAAAATAGGCAAGAGCCTTGATATTAAAGAAATTAGAGGCGATCGCGTTATATTAGCGTTACTTTTTGATTGGTTATTTTTACTACTCGTCGTAAAAGTATAAAAAAGTTAGCAATTGCATTACTCTCTTGCTCTATTTTGATAGTTTGGTAATTCAGCGCTTTTGAAGAAGTGCGATCGGCACAAGAACACTTATTGATTTTCAAGATATTTTTGTGATTTTATATATTTCTTAATATTGGCATAATATTACTCGAATATTCTACAATCATTCCCATCGCACCGAAGTTCGGCAGTAGATGAGAATTTAACTCTAAACTTCGAGTTCGGGCGATGTTAAATTACGAAAACCTAACTCAAACAAAAAAAGGAGAAAAAATGAAACGATTTTTGAGCGTCCTCAGAATCTTCTGTGCATTCGTCGCGTCCGTACAGTTCTTTTTGATGGTATCTCCCGCAGCAATGGCGCAAGAGATGCCCGCCGTTATCACTCCGGAAGGGCCCTGTACGCTAGATATTAATCAGTGTGGCAATTCTAGTGCTTGTGCTTGCCCGGATGGATACGAGTACAGTTCAACCGTTGGCTATTGCTTGGTTGAGGATGTTGATGATGCAACAGACCGTGGCAATGGTGTTAAGAGCATTTGTTCTATACAAGCTGCGTTTATTCCTACGACCTGTACGAATGATTTGAATCCAGTGGGTTATCCCAGTCGGTGTCTTTGTCCCGGCAGGACCTACTATGACCAGCGATTTGGTCAGTGCGTCGCTTCGTTCCGATAATAGGCTTTTTCGGGATTTCTAAAGGAAAGGCGATCGCGCCTGCGTGAGGGCGATCGCTTTTATAATTCAATGTATATGGGTTCGGGGAGACCGGATAGGTGCAATTCTACTTTGAGGCGATCGCCCAGCCGCCATTGCCTTACCTAAAAGCGGGTGGCAACTGAGAGGGACTCGATATTTTTCACCAAGCGAAAGCCGATATGATTGGTACCGGTATCGAGGGCTTGGGATTCCCTTGCTTCGGGACGATAGCGGCTGCAATAGTTGGGGGCGCAGAGGAAAGAACCCCCTTTAATGACGTGCAATGCTCCTTCATCAGGCTTTTTCGGATCGAAACTGCTGGCGCGATCGGGTCCTGTGGGGTTGAGGCTGCCATCTTTATCGGGATGTCCGACGCGATACCAATCGGCGGTTAACTCCCAAACGTTCCCTAACATATCGTACAGTCCGTAGCCGTTGGTTTCAAAGGATTGAACGGGGGCTGCGCCGAGATAGCCATCCTCTTTTTTATTCCAGAGGGGAAAAATTCCCTGCCAAGTATTGGCTTTCGTGGGGGCGTACTGTTCCTTGGGAACGATCGCATCGCCATCGAGACCGCCTCGGGCGGCATATTCCCATTGTGCCTCGGTGGGGAGGGATTTTCCGACCCAATTGGCATAGGCGATCGCATCTTCATAGGCAATGTGAACGGCGGGATAGTCGTCCAAACCCTCCAAGGTACTTGCCGAACCGTAGGGGTGCTGCCAGTTGGCCCCGACGACCCAATGCCACCAACTCAGATAAGACATTTGTTGGAGGGATTTGGGCGGCCAGAAGACGAGAGAACCGGGTTGCCGTTGTTCCTCGGTTAAGTCGGGGAATTGGTCTTTGGGGATAGGACGTTCGGCTACGGTTTGGTAGCCTGTAGCTTCGACAAATTGGCGGTATTCGGCGTTGGTGATTTCGTGGCGATCGATGCAAAAGCTATCTACCGTGACATCAGTTGCAGCGCGTTCGGAGGCATAATAGAGGTTAGAGCCAATGGTAAATGTGCCTCCCGGAATCAATGTCATTCCTTCTGGACAAGGAGAATCTGCAAGGGCCAAAACCGAGGCGTTTAACAGAGTTGGGAAGCTGGCGAATGAGGCGATCGCGAGAATAATGATGGCAAGAGGAGCGATGAAATACTTCTGAAACCAAGAGAAAAGCATGAGTATCCAAAAATGATAATCTAAGGGGCGGTGAGGTGTCGCGTAGGCGAGATCGCCACCTCACCGACTTTCCCAATAGTAAAGAGAAAGGTGCGTTCGTTTGAGCGCACCCGACAAGAGCGGCGATCGCGACTCTTTTAGAGAACCGATTTAATCTTCAAGTCTCATGTTTTCGAGATCCTTTTCCAAATCTTCCAAGAGACTATCAATCGTAAAGGAAGAGGGAGCCTGACGAGGAGGATAGTTCCGCAATGTGTCTAAGAACTGGGCAACATAACCCTGGGCTGGTGCGGCCAGGAAGTTACGAGCGGACTTCCAGAGGGCATAGTTGGATGATGCAGATGGCGCACGTTCAAAGGGATCGCGACGCAGGTTTACCAGGATAGGCGCTCTCAAGCTGACAAAGGGTTCTGACCAAACATCGTAACCTTCAGCCCGTTGTTCTAAAAAGAGAGCTTTCCAATCATTAAAGCGCAATGCGGAGGGAGAGCCATCGTCGGCAAGATAGAAGAACTCGTGACGGGGTGGGTTGAATGGTTCGATCGGATTGTCGGAAGCAATGTTATCTAGATGCGGTAAAAAGTTGTATCCATCTAGGTACAGAGGATCGAAATTCCGACCGTTGGCGTAATAAACTGGAGTCAGAGGGACGGGAGGAGTTGCCTCGAGATCGCACAGATTCGGATCGGGATTTTCCAGACAAGGGTTGAGAAGCTGCTCGCCAATATTCTCGAGGGCGGGAATCCCCGTTGCTTCGGTTAGCGTCGGCAACCAATCCAACAGAGAAATGATATCGTTGGAAACTACGCCACCCTGCCAACGAGCGGGCCAGCGCACCAAAAAGGGAACTCGGAAACCCCCTTCCCAGTTGGTATTCTTTTCGTTTTTGAACGGAGAAATCCCTCCATCGGGCCATCTGTAGAATTGTGCGCCATTATCTGAGGTGTAGATAACAATTGTATTGTCTGTCACCCCCCATTCATCTAGGTCGTCGAGTAGTTCGCCGACCATTCCATCGTGTTCGACCAAACCATCAGCGTAGAGTCCTTGGCCAGTGACTCCTTTGGATTCCGGCTTCAAGCGAGTATTGGCGTGCATCCGGCTGGAGTTAAACCAAACAAAGAAAGGTTTGTTATTGTCAACGGCTGTTCTCATAAAAGCTCGAGCGGCCTCCTTAAACTCTTCATCGACCGTAGGCATCCGCTCTGTATTCAAAGCACCAGTGTTGCAAATAACCTGACTAATCTCAGGATCGAGTCCTTCGGCATTATCTTGGAGAATTTCTTCGGTAACGTAAGAAGCGGTTTTCTCTTCGGGACTCCCTTCAGGATTACAAGGACGATCGGGAACTAACGCAGTTTGGAGAGTATTTGCCTCCTCAACTGACTGGGGATATCCTTCTACCCTCGTATCGTAAGCATGGATCACGCCCCTCGGACCGAAGAGGTTAAAAAAGAGGGGAGATTTCGGATAGTCGGCGTTTTCTGGCTCTTCCTCGGCGTTGAGGTGATAGAAATTGCCATAGAACTCTTGAAATCCGTGATTGGTGGGCAGGAATTTGTCTAGATCGCCCAAGTGGTTTTTGCCAAATTGCCCCGTAGCGTAACCCTGTTCTTTCAGGATTTCCGCTAAGGTAATATCTTTGGTACTAATGCCCAAATCGACTCCGGGTAGTCCCACTTTGGTCAAACCCGTGCGGACGGGAGTTTGGCCCGTGATAAAGGCGGCCCGTCCTGCGGTACAGCTATTTTCGGCGTAGGCATCGGTAAAGCGAATCCCATCTTTGGCAATGCGATCGATATTGGGGGTATCGTAGCCCATCATGCCGTCGTTGTAGGCACTGATGTTAAACCACCCCACATCATCTGCCATGATAACCAGAATGTTCGGGGGGCTGGTTGTCTCTTGGGCTAAGGCTGGGTGAGTTGGCAGCCAAGGCAGGAAGCTCGATAGAAAGAGGATGAGAGAAGCCGCGATCGCGACGACCCCTTTCAAAAGTAGGCTCAAAAAACCGTGAGAAAACATAGATAAAACCTCATCAAAAGAGTTGACAAGCCCAAAGCGCGAGAATTGGCTTTGGGACGGGCTAGTGCCAGAGAGCAGTTCTAGAGTGACGACTAGAAGTTGTCCGGCAATGCTGGTATTTGGTCTATTGGGCCAGCATCATCTACGTCAAAATCGGGATCGAAGGCGGGTTTCCCCTGAGCATCAATGAAATCGGGCTGGGCTTTGAGCCACTCGCTGAATTTCTGCTTCTCTGCATAGGCAACAAGCCGCGCTTCGAGTTCTGCCACGATATCTGGGCGATCGGCGGCAAGGTCATTCTGCTCCTCCTTGTCCTCAGAGAGATCGAATAGCTCAGTCTTACCCGGAAGCGTTGCGTATTTGATGAGCTTCCAATAGTGCCCACTGTCTTTGTCTTTGCGGATGATAGCTCCACGATAGCTCTCGACATTAATCAAAATCTCCTCATGGGGTGAGGGAGCTTTTTCCGCAATGGTTGCCCATGCGTCTTTCCCGTCGAAAGGATGAAGGAGACCGCCCTCACCCCCGGCAAGAGCGAGTAGGGTAGGCATGATATCTACATGATGTAGAGGTTCGTACACCTCTGCTGGCTCGAGTTGGGCTGGCCAGTTCACGATGGCAGGTAAACGCACTCCGCCCTCGTAAAGGGTCATCTTACCACCTCGGAAAGGCTCGTTAGAGCCTGGCGGTTCGTCTGGAATGTCGCTATCTGGTGCGGAGAATGTTGTTTGCGCATTGCCACCGTTGTCAGTGGTAAAGAAGATCAGCGTATTATTGCGCATACCTTCCTCTTCGAGAGCATCGAGCATACGACCGATCTGCTCGTCGATACTGGTTATCATCGCTGCGTAGGTGCGCTTATCCAGATTCTCATCACCCGGAAACAGAGACTCATAATATTCAATATCTTCTGTGGGGGCCTGTAATGGAGTGTGGGGGGCCTGGGAAGCGAAATAGAGGAAAAACGGTTTCGACTGGTCGTGTTGATGGATTAGCTCTACAGCTTCGTCCCCAATCAACTCGGTGTAATAGCCTTGTTTGAATGGTTTAATGCGTAATTGTTTACCGTTGCGCTGCCAGTCGACTACATCTCCACGCTCCTTGGTAAAATAATTTACCTCACCCATGACGTTGCCATAGAAGTGGTCAAAGCCGCGATTCTGAGGCCAGTAATCCTTAGAAGCGTGTCCGAGATGCCATTTACCGACCATTGCCGTTTTGTAACCCGCTTCTTTAAGCGCGTCAGCCAGAGTCACCTCATCCGTGGGCAATCCGTAGGTGTGTGCGGGGAAGATAACGTTAGTCTGCAAGCCGTGGCGCATGGGGTAACGCCCTGTCAACAGTGCTGCTCGTGCCGGAGTGCATACGGGCAAACCGTAGTATGATTCCAACTGCACGCCGTTCTCAGCAAGGTTGTCAATATTCGGTGTCTCGATCTTGCTGCCGCGATAACCAAGATCGGCATTACCCAAGTCATCTACCAAAATCACAATGATGTTCGGCTTAAGCACTGGGGTATCGGCAAGAGCGGTCGGGCTTCCTGACAGCATTCCCGAAAAGAATAGTAGCAGGGAGGTCGCGATCGCGACTACCCCTTTCAAAAGTCGGTTTAAAAAACCGTAAAAAAACATAGATAAAACCTCATAAAAAGGGTTGACAAAGCCAAAGCCCGTGCATTGGCTTTGGGATTGGCTAGTGCTAGAGAGTAGTTCTAGTAGCTCTCAAGGTGAGCTTAGTGGTAAGCTATCTCTGGGAGTAATCAAAAATTCCCACTTTTTTGGACATATCAATTCAATAATTAAATCCGAAAAAATATTTATTTTTCTTATGAAAACGATCGGTAGGAGTTGAGTTGATGGATGTCAGCGATCGCAAAACTGCCCGATCTCGAGACAATATCGGGACGGGCGATCGGCAAATTACTTCTAAAGTCTTTACAGATCTGGATAATTTCAGAGAGTTTTTTCGCTTTCGCGGACATGAAATGATACAACTTAATTCCGGTTCGCTTGAAGGTGGTTTTTTTTTGATTAAGTTTAGCGATCTATATTTCGCATATCATTGGTCAAATCAAGGAATTCACTTTTTTGGCGATGCAAACTCAAAGAATCGTAAAATTTTTAATATAGTCTGCTTTGAGAATGGAGGAGAATGTTTCTCATTCCGTCACCCCATCGAGCCTCAAAGAACTCTTTTTGGTTTCAATAGCATGGGAGCTGATTTCGTCGCCAATCGAGGGGGAGTGATGATGCAAATTGGTATCTCTTTAAAAATTTTTCATACTTATGCCGAGCAACTGCAACGCTACGATTTAGACGATTGTTTCTGGCGTAACAATAATGTCAATTTGTTGCCAACCGAAATGGCAGAAATCAAAAATTACCTACAACAAATTTTTAGGTTAGCCGTATATAAACCGACTTGGTTGCACCAACCTCATATCGAACAACTCGTTACCGATGATTTTATTCCGTTGTTCATGAGTCAGATTCCGATTAAGCGGAATTCGAAGAGTTTTTTCAAGCCTTTTCGACAATCTCCGTTAATCGTCCGAGCAGAACAAAAAATGTTGAACTATTTAGACAAACCCTTGACTTTAAAACAACTTGCTGAAGATTTAGAGTCTAGCAGTTCGGCGTTATCTCGTGGTTTTCGAAACTTATTTGGTATCAGTCCCATGCGCTATCTCAAAGTCCGACGACTTCATGCAGTACGGCAACATTTGAAGGCAAGCGAACCCGAAGATTGTACCATTGCGATCCTCGCCAATCAATTTGGATTCTACAATCCCAGTCATTTCACTAAAGATTATAAAATCATGTTTGGGGAGTTACCTTCAGAGACATTACGAAATAAGGCAAGTGTTAACTTGAACATCGATATAGATGATATTGAAATTAGAGGCCGTAAAAGTCTATTAGATCGCTATATGCTATAGAAATTGATGATATCGACACGATGAAAAAATCCTGTTAGGTGCGTATATCCTTCGATATTGTTTCGCTAAAGCGACAGTGTAACGCACCTATATCATTAGAGATCGCCCTCATAATGAAATTTGTATGGGTTCTGGGAGATCGGATAGGTGCAATTCTACTTTGAGGCGATCGCGATGGCGATCGCCTTACCTAAAAGCGGGTGGCAACTGAGAGGGACTCTAGATTTTTGACCAAGCGAAAGCCGATATGATTGGTGCCGGTATCGAGGGCTTGGGATTCCCGTGCTTCCGGGCGATAGCGGCTGCAATAGTTGGGGGCGCAGAGGAAAGAACCCCCTTTAATCACGTGCAAGGCTTGCTCATCGGGCTTTTTAGGATCGAAACTGCTGGCGCGATCGGGCCCGGTGGGATTAAAACTTTCCGCTTTGCCGGGATGTCCGACGCGATACCAATCGGCGGTTAACTCCCAAACGTTTCCTAACATATCGTATAGTCCGTAGCCGTTGGGTTCAAAAGATTGAACGGGGGCTGTGCCGATGTAGCCGTCATCTTTGGTGTTCCAGAGAGGAAAAATCCCCTGCCAAGTGTTGGCTTTCGTGGGGGCGTATTGTTCCTTGGGAACGATCGCATCGCCATCGAGACCGCCTCGGGCGGCATATTCCCATTGTGCCTCGGTGGGGAGGGATTTTCCGACCCAATTGGCATAGGCGATCGCATCTTCATAGGCAATGTGAAC
>JBCCVR010000261.1:0-7630 GCA_039194995.1 Cyanobacteria bacterium P01_E01_bin.42
CAGCAATGGCAAGTTTGATTCACGGAAATAGACTTCAAACAACAGGTAGTCGGTAAGTCTGTATTGGTATTGAGTCCAAATAATAAATTGGACTGCCCTCAATTACTTTATCACTTCGCGACAGCTACTCTAATATTACATTTATTTGGGTCTCTATCTATGTGGATGACTTTTTTTGTTGTTGGTTTAATTCTTATAATCACTACTTTTATTGCATTTTTCCGAGAGCTAATTTCATCAAAATTTTTTATAGTCTCGTCTCCCTCACATATTATTTTCTTGTGTTTATCTCTTGCCAATATCACGCTTATCGTAATAGTTGTCGGTATATTTGGATTATGGCGTGATTTATCTGTTAAAGGTTGGCTTTTTGTAATTATTCCTTTAATTTTTCCTTTGTTAGGAATCATAAAATCAAAATTAATTGTCATGCTACCAGACCTCTTGAGCATCACTTTGATATATGGTAGTTTGTTTGTCCAAAGTGCTTGTTTTACCTACTATTCAGCTATTTTAGTGGCGATGCAAGGCTAATGTCGCTAAGAATTGCTTATTATTCGCTGTTAGTTGATAATTTAGCGCTTAATTCTTCTTTAATGCGGTTAAGAATGGAAGTTTCGTCTAAGGAATCAAGAATATTTTTGACGACGGCTTTCGGTCCTTCGGGCCCCCAGGTCGCACCATTAGCTAAATAGGTTTTTGTCACTTGTCCGATCGCATAGGTGGAAACCCCTGCAACTCCCGCTTGAGCGATCGCAACGGAAACATAAGGCAGCAAAGAGAGTCCCCCCGTAACGGGAGCAGAAATACCCAAAAGTCCCTTAATCCCGCTCAAACCCAGCGTTCCCAACAACTCGCTGGCACTGATTCCCCCCATACTCAAGGCAATTTTTTGGAGTAAACTGAGCGCCCCTTGTTGAGTCATGGGAATGTTATAGAGACGAGAGAGCGAGAGAATCAGAGCGAGATCGATAATTGCACCTGTAAATAAATCGACAGCCGTGACCGGGTTGAGGGCGATCGCGACAGCCTTGGTCATGACTCCTCGCATAATAATTGCATTGGCTCCCTCATTGCGAATCTCCATTTTGCGCTCTATAATGCGTTCGTTCACCTCATCGGCATAGAGCATGGTATTTAAAGCTAAAAGTGCTTTTCCTTCCCGGTGTAATATCTCTAAAATTTTTAGTTTTAAGGCTTCAACCTGCGGTTTTCCCCGTTTCCTTCGCACTGTAATTTTTCCGGCTTCATTTTCTACTTTTTCAGCCACTAAAGGAGACGCTGAAATCATGACAATTTCTTCTGGAGAGAGGAGTTGACGCACTCTGCGATCGCGAATGGTTTGGTAAATTTCCTCGCGATCGGCTTCGGGATATTGGTCGATTTTATTGAAAACCAAAATCATTGGTTTGCCCGAGTCACGCAATTGAGAAAGTGCGTCGTATTCAACTTTAGCAATATCGCCAGCAATGACAAATAAAATTAAATCGACTTGTTTGGCAACTTTTTTCGCTAAAATTTCTCGCGTTTTCCCATCAACTTCATCAATCCCCGGGGTGTCGAGGAGTTGAATTTGGGAATTGTTTGTACCCGTGAGAGAAAGACGTTGAATCGATCGCCGACCGATGGCGATCTCCTCTTCTTCCCATTGCCAATTAGCACTCCCCACAGTTTGCGTGACCCCGTGCAAGGGACCGACAGCAAACGCATCTTCACCTAATAACGCATTGAGAACCGAAGATTTTCCCCGTCCCACCATGCCAAAAGCGGCAATTTGTACGACAGCGCGATCGAGTTTTTCGAGCATTCCTGTGAGGCGATCGATCTCGGACTCTAACCCATTCTGCTCTTTTGGTGTTAAGTCGATCGCGTCAATCAGATGTTCTAGAGACTCTTGGGCCTGTTTATAGTTGAGTTCGGCTTGAATTTCGCTGAATTCGAGGAGAGCGCGATCGAGATCGTCTTGATGCCAATGGTGGGGTTGATGAGAGGAGGAATCCATATGAGGATGAAAGAATGTATCTTTCATTTCATTTTAGTTTTTCGAGCCAATAGTTGTCATTTTGTAAAAATACCAATTCATTTAACAGACCTGTCGCGATCGCCGCGCTAGAATCAAAGCAAGATTCAAAACATTAGATTTTGAATTTTGAATTTTAAATTCTGAATTAATTTTATGGCGACGCAAGAACAAGTCAAAGACTATCTTGCCTGCTGGTTTCAGTTAGGTAAAGGGCTTGAAGTGACTGAAGATGAGCAAATCGTGCGCTTCAAATCGATCTTGCACGGCGATCGCTATTCTCGGGAATTTGAAAATTGCTGGCAAAAGATTCTCCAATCCAACGGTCGGGGATTTATCCTTGAAGGAACTCATCAAGGCGTTGACGAACTTCTTTCTTGCGATTGGGAAATACTAGCGTGCTATCGCTGTCACATGCCCATTCCCATGCCAGAATCGAAGCCTCAGTCTTTGCCTTGTCCTTGCGCGGATTTGCCGGGATGGCCGAATCTGGAGTTACCCAGACCGCGAGCGCCGATTGACAGTCGCTCCCATTTGGGGAGAATTTGCGATCGGGTGTCGGAGTTGCAGCAAAATCTACCTGAAGATTCGCCCGGATTACCCTATGCGCTTGCCGTTCAACTGGCTAAGTATTACAAACGGATGGAATCGTAAGAAAATTATAGAGTTTATGTCGGAAAACTTTTTCTGAGGAGTATTTCGAGAGGCAAAAATGCAGCCAAATTTTAAAAACTAAAAATGAAGTGGCAGAGATTCTTGTTCCCAATGGGAGGAATCTTCACCACTCCTTTGGTTTTTTAAATGGGTTTAGTATGCCAAGCCCATGCTGCGAGTGGTTTCTGCTCCGAGATAAACGCGGATGCTCAGGAAATCGGTCGGGCAAGCTGTTTCGCATCGCTTACAACCCACGCAATCTTCGGTGCGAGGAGAAGAAGCAATTTGAGAGGCTTTACAACCATCCCAAGGAACCATTTCTAATACGTCGAGAGGGCAAGCTCGAACGCATTGAGTGCAGCCGATGCAGGTGTCGTAGATTTTGACGCTATGAGACATTGCGATATTCGCTCCTTAGCGGGTGTTCTCTTAATAAATTGTTACTCAATGCTAAGTTTACCTTAACAATTAATCTTCATTGCTCAAAGATGACAAAACCTTTAAATTCTGTAATATTTCTCCGATCTACCGAGAGTAGGCACTCTCTAGCCTTCAAAAATCTTTCCAGTTTGGAAAACTCGGCTATTTCTGACGGTTTCCCCCAATGTTAAAGTGCCAGCACTCAGAGGATGATAAGGATGCGAGCGATCGCGATAACTGTACCGGAGAGAAACCATCATGATTAGAACTCGTTATTCCTACCCCAACATAGGCACCCTACGCCAGCAAATGAACCAACTCTATCGCAATGGCAGCGCTAGACATGGACGCGACGACAGTGAAACTCCTTGGAGTCCTCCCATCGAACTAGAGAATTTTAGCGATCGCTTGGTATTGCGGATGTTGCTTCCGGGGGTCAATCCTAAAGATGTCGATATTAGCGTAACACGCGACACCGCAACCATCCAAGGAAAGCATCCCTATCGTAAAAAGACCGACAGTCGGGGCTTTTTCCAAGCAGAATTCCAGTATGGGGAGTTCAATCGCACGATTCATTTCCCCGTGCCGATTGGTCGCGAAGGAATCGATGCTGATTTCACCAACGGAATTTTAACCCTCACCCTGTACAAATGGGAAACACGAGAAAATCATCCGGTGAAAGTCGATCTCGCGCAGGTTGAAACTCGCGATCGCAACACCCCTCAACCCGTTGAAATTGCCGATCCTTGGGAAGATTAGATCGACGATTTGTGGCGATTTGTAGGGACGTTCCATGGAACATCCCTACAACACGCTAATCCAGTTTCCCATTAACGCGACCGTTGAGGCCGTAAACCTCGCGACTTCCCGCTAAAGCCACCAATTCGACTTCTTTTTCATCTCCCGGCTCGAAACGAACTGCCGTACCAGCCGGGATATTTAAGCGCATACCTTTGGTGGCTTCGCGATCGAAATTCAGCGCCCCATTCACCTCATAGAAGTGAAAATGAGATCCCACCTGAATAGGGCGATCGCCCGTGTTGCCTACATTTATTGTTAAAGTTTCGCGTCCTTCATTTAACGCGATCGTGCCTTCTTCTACCAATAATTCGCCCGGAATCATCTTTCAGACCGATAAATCATCATGTAACCAGTGAAAGATAAAGGGTTACACTTGTCAAGCAGTACCCGATCTCAAAATAAAAAAATGTCTAATGGTTATTATTTAGAATGTGGGCGTTGTTAAGATGAAAACGGCAAAACTTTGCGATCGCAATCTTCCCCCGCAGATTGCATTATGGAATTTGAGTTGAATTTTCTTAGAATTCACTCGCAGCCTTAACGGTTGTAATCACCTCGTCGAATTGTTCTCGCAAGATATATTTAAAAGAGTCACATTTGAAGCGATCGCCGATTAACTGCCTCAATTCTGTTTTCGATAAACCCACTTCTCGGGCTGTAGCAAATAAAAAATTGAGTTGGGGTTGCGAAACATATTTCGAGTGAGATTTTTTAGTTCGAGATTGGAGGATGGCATTCACCTCTTCGACGGAAAAAATTCCGACAATTTCTTCTTGATAGTCTTCAAAAAACTCATTTTCCCCCAGAGAAGAGAGCTTTTTTAAAGATTGAAAGAGGAGCGATCGCATTCTCGATTCTGTCATTTTTTGATTTTCAACCACTTAGGGAAATAAGAATAAGAAATTAAGGCTGGAAATCGGCATCTCGCACTTCAATATCAACGCGATCGCCCTTGCGTCGAACCATACCGGTAAATTGATTCGTGCTAAACGATCGCAAACTAGCTCCATCATAGGCATCTTTTAGAGCCTCGCTGGCGGCGGGATGGCTTTGTCCCTTTAACAATTTTTTTAATGTCTGTTCCATGCTGGCATAACCGACCGATAAAGGTAAAGAAACTTCAATTTGTCGCAGGCGATCGCTCTCGGTTTCAAAAAGATAATTTAATTGAACGCGATCGGGTTGGGTATAGCTAATCATGCGAGTTCCCTGCCAAAATCCCCGGCGATCTCTGCTGGGTTGACCCAATCGATCGATGACGGCGTTTGTAGTGGCTCCCGTGGTCAAAATCGGCTCTTTGGGGGCATTGTTAGCAGGAGGGGGAGAAGGTTGCGATCGCGGGGTCGGTGTGGGTTGAGGTGTAGGTGTTGGAGGTGGAGAGGGAGAAGGCGCAGGAGAAGGGGAAGGCGTGGGTGTAGGAGTGGGAGAAGGGGAAGGCGTAGGAGAAGGAGAAGGCGTGGGTGTAGCGATCGGTGTTGGGGAGGGCGTTTCTTCGGGGGTGGGAAAATCTGCCTCTGCATTTTCCACGGGTGGCTCGTTTGCGGATCGCGGTTGAAACAGGCGAAATCCAAAAAATAAACCCGCGATCGCCACGCCTCCCGTGGCTAAAATTCCCATCGCCAAACCTCCTTTTTTTTGCGATCGCTGAGGTGAAGGCGCAACCAAGGTCGCAGCAGTGCCAACGGACTGGGGGGTTTCGTTCCCTCTTGGAGAGACTGCTACGGTTTCTGCCATTGACAGGGGCGATCCGGAGGGTAACGGTTCAGGTTGAACGGTCGGGGTTTGAGTGGGTTGAACGAGGGTCGCATGTCCTAGGGCTTCCAACATGGCCTTGGCGGTGGGAAAGCGATCGCGGGGATGGTAGCGAATGGCGCGATCGAGAACTTCTGCTAAGTGAGGAGCGAGTTGAGGAACGTGTTGCCGCCAGATCCATTCCCCCGTGCGATCGTCCGTCTCCATATCTTGGGGCATTCTTCCACTTAGCGCAAAAATTGCCGTCATGCCCGAGGCATAGACATCGCTAGAATAGATAGGGCGACCCATAGATTGTTCTGAAGGCATAAAACCGGGAGTGCCGATCGCGACAGAGGTGGCATTGCCAGAAGAATGAATCGTTGTCCCCATCGTCTCTTTCACCGCCCCAAAATCAATTAGGACGAGCTTCCCATCATTGCGGAGAATGATATTATCCGGTTTGACATCGCGATGCAAGATTTTTTTCCCGTGAACGTAATCTAAAATCGCCAACAATTCCCCGAGAAGATGCTTAACGCGATCGCTGCTCAATCCTCCCTTTTGTCGCACTTCTTGGCTTAAAGTAATCCCCTCAATCCACTCTTGAACGAGAAAAAATTCTCCCCCCTCGGAAAAGTAAGCATAAAGTTTGGGAATTTGCCCGTGTTCTTCTCCTAATGATTCTAAAATGGCAGCTTCCCGTTGAAAGCGATCGGCCAGCCATTGTTGCTGTTCCGGAGACACGGAAATGGCGGGTTTGAGTTGCTTGATAACGCACTGACGTTGCGAGGGGAGGTGCGTGTCGATCGCCAGAAAAGTCTGCCCAAAACCGCCCTTACCGAGGGTTTTCAGAATACGATAGCGGTTATTGAGAAGGGAAGCGCTCATGAGTTAAAAACAAAACGGGAATCTTTTCGAGACTACAATAATTTCGTTCTTGTTTCCAGATATTCTTTGTTAGTGTTTGCAGCAATAAAGCACAAGTAAGATGATTGTTCCACGGGTTTGCAATTCGTTGAGTTTTACAATAGACCCATTGGTTAATCGAAAACCTGTATCGGTTTGAATATTCTTGCATATCTCGATCGAAAAAAGAGGCGCGATCGCGCCTCTTTTAGTCCTTCTAATCAAAGGTTCTTAGCTCTTTTCTAAAAGAACTCTTTGTTTCTCGCGAGGACGAACGACAACTTTGTTCTCCTCACTGATATCGACTTCTGCCGTATCGCCTTCTTTCACGCGACCCGAAAGAATTTCTTCGGCGAGAACGTCTTCTAACAAGCGCATGATTGCCCGACGTAAAGGACGCGCCCCATAACTAGGATTGTAGCCTTCTTCCACCAAGCGTTCTTTGAATTTCTCCGTTACTTCTAAGGTAATTTCTTGCTCGGTTAAACGGGCAAAAACTTCTTTGAGCAGAATTTCGGAGATTTCTTTGACCTCGTCTTTGCTCAACTGACGGAAGACAATAATTTCATCGAGACGGTTGAGGAATTCCGGACGGAAGTAGTTCTTTAACTCTTCATTCACCAAAGAACGAATGCGATTGTATTGCGCTTCATCTTGGTTATCTTCAAATTCAAATCCTAACCCGGCAGCACCTTTTTCAATCACCTTAGAACCGATGTTCGAAGTCATGATTAAAAGAGTGTTCTTAAAGTCTACCGTGCGACCTTTTGCATCCGTTAAGCGACCGTCTTCAAGGATTTGCAGAAGCATATTGAAGACATCCGGGTGCGCTTTTTCGATCTCGTCAAAGAGAACGACGGTATAGGGACGGCGACGAACTGCCTCGGTGAGTTGTCCGCCTTCGTTGTAACCCACGTAACCCGGCGGCGATCCGATGAGTTTGGATACCGTATGGCGTTCCATGTATTCCGACATATCCAAGCGGATCATCGCGTCTTCCGAACCGAAGAAGTAAGCGGCGAGGGACTTGGTTAATTCGGTTTTCCCAACCCCGGTAGGACCGGAGAAAATGAAGCTGGCAATGGGACGGTTGGG
>JBCCVR010000262.1:0-7626 GCA_039194995.1 Cyanobacteria bacterium P01_E01_bin.42
AATCGAAATTATGGGTGAAGCAAATAACCAGAGAATTAGAGCAATCATACTCGTTATAATTGTATTCAGAAACAGATCGATTAAAAGAGTATTTTTGATATTTTCTTTATCGTTCAATCCGAGTCTTCGTCCGACTCGAATAGCAGTAGAATAGGAAAACCCAAAAGGAACGATAATCGCGAGTTCAAAAATAGAGAGAGTGATTTCATGTGCGGCTAAATTTGCCGTTCCCAAATAACCCATTAAGAATGCAGCTAATGTAAATAATCCCAATTCAGCACCAAATTGAACAGCAAGCGGAATTCCAATTTTGAGGATTTTAAAAAATGTGTCGCGATCGCCATACCAAAATCGGTTAAACAGTTGATATTTTTGCCAGTGGGGATGAAACTTCATATACGCTAATACGATTAAGAAAGTCAGCCAAAATATTATTGTACTGGCCCAACCCGCACCTGCTAATCCTAAAGCAGGAAAACCGAAATAGCCAAACATGAGAAGATAATTGGCCAAAGCACCTAATGGTACGGAAATAGTCATAATAATTGTGATAAACTGAGGGCGATCGCCAGCCGTCGCCATTTCTTTCAGAATCACAAGACTCAGGGCGGCAGGAAATCCCCAAGCAATTGCTCGCAAATAAATTTCAGCACCCCGAGCAATCTTTTCTTCTTGACCCAACAGTGATAAAATAGATCCGAAATGCCATAGAAGGAAGGCAATTGGTAAAGAAAAAACGATCCCGATCCAAAATCCTTGAACCGTCAGTTTGCGAACGTCTTCAATATCTTCTCTTCCAAATGCTTCTGCCATCAAAGCACCCAATCCTTCAAATAACCCCGCACCAATATAGAAGAAAGTTTGAAAGGTAATGACTCCCAATCCGCCTGCTGCCAGAATCTCGCTCCCCAACCATCCTATCATCACCAAATCCACGAATCCGATGGCAGTTTCTGCCAATTGAGTTAAAATTGAAGGAATTGCCAACTTAAGAGAGTTTTGTATTTCTACTTTGAGTAGAGCGATCGTTTCGCTTCGTTTGTCAACTAGTTTTCCAATCATAAATTAATTATACTTTAACACAATTCCTAGTAAAAGATTAACATAAAATGAAGATAAATTTATAAATTTGAGATAGGATTGAGGGAGCGTTGAAAATTGCCCTATACTCTTCTTTATTGTACTGATTTTGGGTAATATAATATTGGTTTCGATGAGGTTGAAGGTTCAGCGATTGTGTATAATATTGAACCAACAACAATAATAGATACTGTGTATTTACCATGTTATGTATTCGCGGGGAACTACGTCCATCATCGATCGTCAATGACGAGCAAGGATTATTTACTCTAGAGTTCTTGCCCAAGGGGAAAATTATTGCAATATGGACTTGCGATCCGGGCGATCGCATTATTGATGAAAAGACATACATGGAAGAATATCATAATGCCAACGTAGAATACCAACATTCTTTTGTTAGGATAATCGGTCATTATTACATTGGAAACTACGATAAAAAGACAATTGATGATTATATTAATCACTCTCATTCCCCGAATCTTTTATATCATTGCGGGATATTATTCGCACTGCAAGATATTGAAATTGAAGAAGAACTAACCGTCGATTATCGTTACTTTTTTAATGAAAACGATCGCGAAGAGTTTGAAGTTGATGGGAAACCTTTAATTGGATTGACTGCGAAAGAAGCGCTACTCACCTCCAGCCGCAAATTAATTGAGATTTTGGAGGACATTGAAGATATATCTTAAATAAATCTCTGGGATTATTTGTATACACCTATCCTATTTCATCCAATGTATCTCGATCCGAATGATATTAGCGAAGTCAATGGTAACTTTTTCGGTTTTCCTCATTCTATCGAGGAAGCGAAATTAGTTTATATTTCCGTACCTTGGGATGTCACTACGTCCTACAATGAAGGCACTGCACGAGGTGCGCAAGCAATTTTAGAAGCCTCTTATCAATTAGAATGGCATGATTTCGACTTCCCCGATATTTGGCAAGTTCCTCGCGGTACCGTTTCCCAGTCTGACGAAATCGAACAAAGTAATCAAGAATTGCGATCGCTTGCCAAGAAAGTCATCCAGCATCTCGAGGGTGGTGGAGAAGTTGAGGATGAAGCGATCGCGCAAGAATTACATCGAGTTAACCAAGCAAGCATTGAATTAAACAACTGGGTTTATCAACAAACCCAACAATTAATCGCGCAAAATAAGTTCATTGGTCTCGTTGGAGGCGATCATAGCGTTCCCTTAGGGTATATGAAAGCGTTAGCCGAGGAATATCAAAGTTATGGTATTTTGCAAATTGACGCGCATGCCGATTTGCGAAACGGATACGAAGGCTTTATTTATTCTCATGCTTCCATCATGTATCATGCCCTGCAAATTCCGGCTATTACACATTTAATTCCCGTGGGCATTCGCGATGTTTGTCAAGCAGAAATCGACCTCATCCAAACAGAGAATCGGGTTGTTGCGTTTGATGATTGGCAACTCAAAGATAATGCTTTTTCGGGGATGACTTGGGCGCAACAATGTCAGGAGATTGTGAAGCAATTACCCGATCGCGTTTATGTCAGTTTTGATATTGATGGCTTGAGTCCGGCATTTTGCCCCAATACGGGAACACCAGTACCGGGGGGATTGCAATTTAACGAAGCAATCTATTTGCTACGGGAAGTCGTTAAAGCAGGCAAAACAATTATCGGTTTTGATCTCTGCGAAGTCGCCCCCGGAAATGATGAATGGGATGGGAATGTTGGCGCGAGATTATTGTATAAACTCTCGAATTTGATGCTCGCTTCTCAAACAAGGAAATAAACCGATCTCTCTGTAGGGATGTAGCAGGCTACGCCCCTACATTGGTCGAACCAAATTCTCTAAACCACAGTTCCCGTTAAAGGAGAACTAGCACTGGCATAGGCTTTAACGGGAATGCGTCCGGCTTGACGGGCTAAATATCCGGCTTCGGCGGCCATTCCCATTGCTTGCGCCATTCTTACGGGATCTCGGGCTAGGGCGATCGCGCTATTGACAAGCAAGGCATCTGCTCCCAGTTCCATCGCGGCAGCGGCTTCGCTGGGAGAGCCGATCCCCGCATCCACCACCACGGGAATGTTTGCCTGTTCGATAATAATTTGAATATTGGCCGCATTTTTCAGCCCTTGTCCGGAACCGATGGGAGAACCCAAAGGCATCACTGTCACGCAGCCCACCTCCTCCAAACGCTTGGCCAAGAGGGGATCGGCGTTGATATAGGGTAAAACGGCAAAACCTTCTTTCACTAACTGTTCTGCGGCTTCTAGAGTGCCGATGGGGTCAGGGAGCAAGTATTTAGCATCGGGGATGACTTCCAGTTTGATAAAATTATTCTCTTCCTGTCCCAAAAGGTTGGCCATTTCTCGTCCCAAACGAGCCACCCGTACCGCTTCTTCGACGGTTTTGCAGCCTGCTGTATTGGGCAGCATCCAGATTTTAGTCCAGTCGATCGCTTCTGCTAAGCCTTCATGTCCCGGGGCTTTAGTTTGCACCCGTCGCACCGCAACCGTGACAATTTCGCAACTGCTTGCGGCGATACTGCGTTGCATAGTTGCAATGTCGGGATATTTTCCCGTTCCCGTTATCAAGCGGGATTGAAAAGTGCGTCCGGCAATGGTTAGCGCCTCGGGGGATGGCGAAGGTTGCGCGAGGGTTGGGTTGGGGATTGTTGCTGTTGACATGAAATCTACGATCGATGTGCAGATCTTTTATTATCTGCGATCGCAGAATTAAAACTGATAAATTAACAATAAATTAACCTACCGATTGCCCTTGTCTCACTTGCCTTTGTAACTGGTCTTGTAGGGGTTGGTCGGGGGCGATCGCCAAGCCTTTTAAATTGGGATGAGAAGAAACGGTCGTTTGAGTCCCATCCCCAAACAGTAAATAACAACTCCCGCGCGGTAAAGCATTAATACTATTAGCATTGGCGCTCAACCAAACCAAAGGCGGATCCATCGGCGGGTTTGAGTTCTGTTCTTCTTGAATATAAGTCGCGGCGAGGGTTTCTAAAACCACGCGATTTCCCTGTACCGTTCCCGTTTTTGCCGTCCACAATTGCACGCTAAACAGACAGCGACTGGCGTAAAAATAAAGAGATGCCGCCGTAATCACCGCCCGTTCGAACGCTTCTGAATCCCAAGGCGCACCGCTATCCAAACAAATAATCACTTCTTTGCCACTGGTGATGACTTCCAATTCTCGCACTTGTAAATTGCCAAATTTAGCACTGGTTCGCCAGTGAATTAAGCGAGTGGGATCCCCCATGCGATAAGGGCGTAGTGATTTTGTAATGCCTTCGCTGGCAGATTGATAGCGGCGATCGCGTTCGGTTTGAAAGCTCTCTTCCCGCCCGATGGTATCGACGAGGGGACACGATCGCAGGGGTAAAACTTGGGGGTAAACGATCGCTTTTGCGGGTACGGAACGATTGCGAATCGCCCAAAATAATCCCAAAGGCGTTGCCGTTTTCAATTCTACGTCCTGCCAGCGATAAACCCCGCGTCTTTCAGTGGGATGGTAGTAGGTAATGCGGTGGGTTTGTTGAGGGGAAAGGGTCTCGATCGCCGTAGGTTTAGCTTTTCCGAGAACTGAGGGTAGGGCATCGTAAACTTGGAGGAGCGATCGGGGGCGATCGCTGGTATTTTCTAATTCTAATTCGAGAACCAGTTCGTCCCCCGCACTAATGGGAGCGATGATACGGCGACGCACTTGAATGGCACTCAGCGATCGCGCTGCGAGAACCGCGCCGAGTCCCAGAAGGGCGAAAATAATGCCGCTAATGGCATACAACCATCCCGCCATTGTATTGGTCGCGGCACCGAAAAAACAGATGGCAATGCCTAGCAGAACCCCGCCAGAATAAGCGGGTTTGACCCAATGGCGTTCCAACCAGTCGAAGAAGCGCGTAACGATTTTCAGCATTTGTTTGGCGATCGCGGCAAGAGTTCCAATGGGATTATTTTAACCTGAAGAATCCCAAGAAAATCGGTACAATCGAGACACGGCTATTTTCCCAACGTTTCCACTCCCCTGTTTTAGCGATCGCAACTGATAACTGAAAATGACTCTCGCACCCTTAAAAACCCCCATCACTTACCCCGAACCGGACGGCGAACCCATGGCAGAAAGCGATCCCGCACGGGATTACCTAATTTATGGCGTAGAAAGCCTCAAATCCCACTTTCGAGAGCGAGAAGATGTCTACGTTTCCGGCAATCTCTGGCTGTGCTACGAGCAAGGAGTCCCTGATGCTGTCGTCAGTCCTGATGTCTTCGTCATTTTTGATGTAGAAAATCGACCCCGCAGAAGTTTCAAAGTCTGGGAGGAAGGGGGAAAAACGCCCGACTGGGTATTAGAAGTAACATCCGCCAGCACTCGCAAAAAAGACGAACGAGACAAACCCGACACCTATGCCGATTTGGGAGTATCGGAATACTTCCAATACGATCCTACGGGGGACTACCTCGATCCTGCTTTGAAAGGCCAACGCTTGCTAAACGGGGTCTACCAACCCATCACCGCCGACACTCTAGAAGATGGTACAGTGTCTCTTTATTCGGAGGTTTTGGGCTTATATCTCCGTTTGCTCCCTAATGGTCAATTACGATTCTTTAATCCTCACACTGGGGAATATTTGAGAAGTCCTGATGAAAGCGAACAAGAACGAATTGAGGAGCAACAACGAGCAAACAATGAGAGAAACCGAGCCAACCAAGCCGAAACAGCATTACAGGAGTTGCGCGATCGCCTGATTGCAATGGGTTTAGATCCCGATAATCTCGATAAAAAGTGAAAGAGCGCGATCGCATTACCGAAATAGTGAGGAAGGAATGCGATCGCTTTCTGTTGCACCATCTGAAACTTGTTGATTTAAGCTGAGGGTGTTTCAATCCCATCGTCGAGAATTCTGATATAAGTGGCACAATACCCTTTTTCAGCTTTTTTGATAAAAACTTCTACTTGAACTCCTTTTTTCAGTTGAGAAACGCAGTCAGAATTTACAAAAGGTTCGTGAAAGTAGATATTATCGCTGCGATCGCTTGGCATAATCCAACCATACATTTGTTCATTTTTATTGTATTTGATTTTGATTACTTTACCCTGTTTGAGCAAAACTCCTGATAAGAGTTGCTTTTGCAATTCCAGAATATTTTGATTGTCCGGAGCGATCGCTAAAGCTCGTTTAAAATATTGTTTGGTTTCTTTCTCACGATTTAACTTAACTAGAACATAAATTAATGGTTGAATTGCAATATCTACACCTTTGGAATTCATTAAAGTTTCCTCAATCTCAAATCCTTTGATTAATTCAATTGCTGCTTGTTCGTCCTTTTGATAAGCCAATAAGGCTTCTCCCATCACAATGCGTACTTTAGCTAGATTTTCTAAATCTTCTAATTCTTGACATAATCTGATACTTTCTTTTAACTGAATTCGTGCAAAATCAAGGTTTTCTTTCCCTCCTTGTTTATACAAAACTCGTCCTAGGTTTTTAAGAATTATAGCTTGTCCTTGTCGATCTTCTAGTTGAAAGGCAAGATCGTAATTACGACGAAAAACTTGTTCGGCTTTATCAAATTGACTTTGTTTTTCCAATATTTTTCCAATTTGCTGGAGTGCGATTGTCACTCCTCGATAATCATTGAGTACTTCATCGATTTCAATTTCTCTCTCAAAAATAGCAATGGCTTCATCATATCTTCCTTGCCGTTGTAACAATCCTCCTATACAAGTCAATGCAATCGCTATTGATTTTTGATCACTGATAGCTTCACTGACTTTAATTTGACGCTCAAAAGCAGAAATCGCCTCATCATATTTTCCTTGCTCTTGTAGCAATTTTCCCATATAGTTGAGAGCGATCGCTAAATTTTTTTTATTATCAATAATTTCAGAAATCTCAATTTGAATAACTATAATTTCTCTTGCTTTTTTGAATTTTTTATACTGTTGAAATAATTGCCTTACTATTCGCAAACAATTAAAATGGACGATCAATACTTCGGAACCATTTTTCTTAAAAAAGTTTGAGTTGCTGATACTTTTAGTTATTTTGATTTGGCGTTCAAAAACATCAATAGCTTCATCAATTCTATTTTGCCTGTTTAGTAACATTCCTATACGGTGAAAAGCTATTGCTATTCCTTGTTGATTATTGAGATTTTTATTGACTTCAATTTGACGCTCAAAAGCAGAAATCGCCTCGTCATATCTTCCTTGCTCTTGTAGTAATCCTCCCATACGGTTGAGTGCGATCGCTATTCCTTGTTGGTCATTGATAGCTTCACTGACTTCAATTTGACGCTCAAAAGCAGAAATAGCTTCATCATATCTTCCTTGCTCTTGTAGTAATCCTCCCATGCGATTGAGTACAATCGCTAGTCTTTGTTGGTTGTTGATAGCTTCATCAATTTCAATCTCTCTCTTAAAAGCAGAAAGAGCCTCATCATATTTTCCTTGCTGTTGTAGTAATCCTCCCATGCGGTTGAGTGCGATCGCTATTCCTTGTTGGTTATTGATAGCTTCATCAACTTCAATCTCTCTCTTAAAAGCAGAAAGA
>JBCCVR010000263.1:0-7612 GCA_039194995.1 Cyanobacteria bacterium P01_E01_bin.42
ATACAGTCTACCTTTTAACTGGGTTGTCACCCCTTGAGATTTTTATGTCAAGTCACCTAGATTTTTTAAGTTCTCATGGTGTAACTGCTAAGGATAAAAATGCCTTTTTTTCTTTTCTCCGAACTTTTTCTTCTTTGATACTTTATGCTGTTTTCAATTGTATGGATCTTGCGATCGGAAAATAGCGCCGGGAAAATTTGTAAGATCGGATATAAAGTTTTATTACAGAGCTTGTTTTTACAGATGACAAATATAAATTCTTTGAGTAGTTTAGGAGATATCAAGGATTTGCTCACAGAAATGAAAACATTTTTTCCTACAATTTCTTCCTTACGATCGCTGTTAATGCGCTTCGCTCAACTTAGTTTGTCGTGTCTTTGTCTCGGCGCGATCGTTTTAACCAGTTTCTCAATTTTGTCTCTTCCTGCCCGAGCTGATGTGTTTGGGTGCTACGAACCAGGTAATGTGTGCGCCGCACCACCACCACCTAAAATTCCACTACTTAACGAGCCATCATGTTTAGAAGGACAAGACAACGATTGGGAAACAAGCTGCACGCTTATTAACAATTGTCTTGCCAATCTTGACAAGGGTGGGGATGTCACCGTCCTTTCAATTCATGGGGGTAACATTGAACCCGGTACTAGTGAGATTACGGAAGGATTGGTTGAAACCTATTATCCATGGAATCGTTATGATTTCAAAGGTCACGTTACCACTGAGGACTGTATGGAGCTTGATCCAGATGCCTCAACCTTTAAAATCTTTCATATCACGTCAAAACACTTCAATCATCAAACCGCACGCGATCTTGTTGCAGCACATCCAAAATCTGTATCAATTCACGGGTGTGGTTCTAGTTGTTCCGATCGCACAATTTGTATTGGCGGTCGTGATAGTAATGCAGTGACAACGTTTAAAGCGTATGTCAATCAATATAAGGGCTTATGGGAAGATATGGAACACCCTGTCATACATGCAGAAGATCAAATGACCCCTTTTGAACTCGGCGAGCCTCCCAATGTCATCCCTTACTGCAGACAACAAACGCTAACAGGATTAAATGTTGATAATATTGTTAACACAAACAGTTCTGATGGTGATGGAAGCTCTGACGGACTTCAGCTTGAAATCAGTTTTGATCTGAGAGAAGAACTTACCGATAATGATGATGATGATTATGACAATGACTTACTCCGTAGCATTATCTACGGTGGTGTCGGACGTGCGCTAGATGATTTACCCGCCCCGATCTTGGCAACTAACGGTCAGGACGTTTACGAGGTCAACGATCAAAACTGGATTCGCCATTACTTAAGAGTTGACAATTGGGAGGAATATACACCTGAAGCAAACGATGGTTTTGAGGTGTTTGAATCAGGTCTTTCAACCTGCGGTTTGAATGAGAATGCTTCTCGAACTTGGGTGCGGATTTACGATAATAACGACCAGTATGTTTATGGTTTCTGTGCATTGTCTAATGCCAGTTCTTTACAACAAATTTGGTTTGCCAAACCGGAAGGGCAAGCTCCTGACTCTGTTTATATCAAGCTCATTGACAAGGTGACGGGTAAAACTTATAAATCCAATCGGGTTGCAATATAACAATCAATCCTCAAATTTGGATTGACAGAATGCAAACATGGAGCGTAACGCACAAAATTCTCAGGCTGGTGCGTTACGCTGTCGCTTTAGCGCAGCCATGCTAGAGGCTACACTAAATCCTACAAAAATCAATCTCGTAACTGAACGGGCATGGCCAAATAAGTCATTTTTAAACCCCCTAAAGGCTTAAAAATAACGGGTTGGGTGGCAGCATTCAAATTAATGGTAATTTCCTGACTCGATAAGGCTTTCAACCCATCCATTAAATACTTGACATTAAAGGCAATTTCTGGGGGTTCGTCGCTGGTAATTTGTGCCGACATTGCTTCGCGACCGCTTCCGAGGTCTTGAGATTCTACCGAGAGAAAAATTTCTTGATTTTCATTATCGATCGCGCAACGAACGACATTATTTTTAGAATCTGCCAAGACGGAAATGCGTTCTAAAGCGCTTTGAAATTGCTTGCGATCGACGGTGACTTGATTGGTAAAAGTTTGAGGAATGAGTTGATGATATTGGGGATAAGCGCCTTCTAATTTGCGACTGACGACCCGTCGATTTCCCAATTCAAAAATAACTTGAGAATCATCGGCTTTAAGCATGACACCCTCTTCCTGATTCTGCATCCCCAATATCTTTTCAACCTCTCGCAAGGCCCGCGCAGGGATCGTCACCTCAAATTTCTCAATGACTTCCCCTACTTCCTCCGCGTCCCCCGCTTCCTCTGCTTCCTCTGTTTCCCTATCTACCTCTTCCCCGCGATCGCGCAACGTTTCTACGACAGATAGGCGATGTCCGTCAGTAGCAGCAAATTCGATCGCATCGGCACTCAAAATGACGTGTACCCCCGTTAATACTTGCTTGCCTTCCTCGTTACTCGCAGCAAACAACGTCGCCCGCAAACCTTCATTCAAGGCTTCAATCGGAAATAAAACGGACTCGCCATCCTCCACCACAGGCAATTCCGGAAATTCTTCCGCATCCAAACTGCGAAGTTGATAGCGTCCGGAGGTGGAAATCAGGCGCACGAGTGTGCCTTCTCCCTCGTCGTCGCTTTCTTCTTGGGTTAGAGTAATTTCTCCTTCCGGCAAACGAGAAATAATATCATTGAGCGTTTTGGCAGGAAGGGTAATTTTTCCACCAATTTCCACCTGTGCGGGAAAGCTGGTTTGAATGCCTAAACTGAGGTCAAAAGCCCGGAGACTGACATTTTGAGCTTGTTCGTCGGCAATGAGGAGAACGTTACCGAGAACGGGATGAGTCGGACGAGAAGGTACCGCACGACCGACTAAGCTCAGATTGCTGTTGAGATCGCTTTGAGAACAAATTACTTTCATTGTTATTGGTTATTGGTTATTAGTTATTGGTTATTAGTTATTAGTTATTGGTTATTAGTTATTGGTTGGAACTTTGCGATCGCCAAACAACAAACAACAAACAACGAACAACAAACAACAATTAAATGATAGAAATGCCGTTACCGGAAAATTGTGTTATCCAAAAGCCGATCGCGGGATCGTCCATTTTTGCTTGGACTGCGGTTTTTACCCGTTCTGCGTCTTGGAGGGATTGGCAGAGGGCAAAGACTGTCGGGCCCGAACCGGACATCATCGTACCCAATACCGAGGTATTTTGGAAGGCTTCTTTCAGTTTTTGCACTTGGGGATGCTCGGGTAAGACCGCTTTTTCGAGATCGTTGTAGAGATTTTGCGCAATTTTTACACCATCATTCTGGGCGATCGCTTCCATTAACGGATTTGAATGCAGTTCTCGGGCGCGAGATTTCATGGTTTCTTCATCTTGTAAGTAAGTATGTCCGAATTGCTGACGATAAGTTTTATAGGCCCAAGGCGTAGACACGGCTAGATTTTCGTATTTGGCAAGGACAACCCACAGCAAGTGCAAGCTGGCAATGGGGTCTAACATCTCTCCTCGTCCCGTGGCGATCGCGGTTCCCCCCAACAAGCAGAAGGGAATATCAGACCCCAATTGCGCCCCCAACGCTTGCAATTCTGGCTTGGTCAGACCCAAATTCCATATTAAATCTAATCCCACCAACACCGCCGCCGCATCCGTCGAACCCCCTGCCAGTCCTGCTGCAATGGGAATGCGCTTCTCGATGGAAATATCTGCCCCACCCCAATTGGCAAAGGCTTCGGGAAAAGTTTGACGCATCAACTGGGCGGCTTTGTAAGCGAGATTTTCCTTTTCGTTTGCCAGTTCCGGGCGATCGCAGCGCACCCGAAACGCGGGAATCTTATTCGGAGTTAGGGTAATGCGATCGCTCAGTTCGATACTTTGCAAGATCATCACCAACTCGTGAAACCCATCCGGGCGATCGCCCACAATTTCCAAATACAGATTAATTTTCGCCGGTGCAAGGAGAGTATAGCTTTTCATTCGTTAGGGTATGAGGTAAATGTCCCCTGTTCCCCGTTTCTCACCAACTGGTGACTGGTGACTGGTGACTGGTGACTGGTTATAGGTAACTGACGCTTAATTCTACCGTGGCTTCGCAGCTTTCTCCCGGTTCGAGATAGACTAAATTTTCCTTGCTATTAATGGCGTTGCGGGGAGCGCTCCACGGTTCGAGACAGCAATAATCTTTGCCTTTAACCGTCCAAAATACGAGGGTGGTGAAGATATCGGAATAGGTTAAAGTAATTTTAAATTTTTGGCGGGTATTGGCGATCGCGGCGGAATTGCTGGCGATGGGAAATAAGGCCATATCAATTTCATCGCGATCGAAATCAAAATTGTTATTAAACGGTTGAAATTCTTTCGTTTGCTGGTCTTGCGATCGCTTGGCAGGAATTTCAAACTCGAGTTGGGATTTATTTTGCTCCAAGATTTGGAAGTAGGGATGAAATCCGGCGCAAAAGGGCATAGTTTCGCTGGATTGGTTGCTGTAGCGCTGTTGCAGTACCAAGCGATGACCTTGAATTTGATAGGTAAAGGTCAACTCAAAAGCAAACGGATAAACTTTGAGGGTCTCTTCATTACTTTTGAGGACGAGAGTAATACTGGCCGCGTCATCAGTGGATGATTCTCGAAACTCCCAAGGCAGATCCCGCGCGAAACCGTGTTGCTTGAGTTTATAGGAATGCCCTTCATGAACGTAGAGGTTTTCCGGTAGATTCCCGCAAATGGGGAAGAGAATGGGAATCCCGCCACGAACGCTTAATTCGGGATTGGCAAAGCGTTCTTTATCGAGATAGAGAATCTCTTGACCCTGAATGCGCCATCCCGCAATCAGTCCGCCTCTTTCCGGCACGACTTCCAAGCGAGACTGGGCCGTGGTATCGGACAGAATATAAGTTGGATAGCGATCTTGTTTTAAGGCGATCGTATAAGCAGCCTCATTCACCGTGTTTTCCTCCAATCTCGGATGTTTTTTTTAAATTTCACAGAATCTTGATGTTTTTTACGGTTGTCTTTACTGATTCTTCATGTTAATTCCTGTAGATTACTAATTAAGGACTCAAGTGAACTCTGAATTACCCCGAACAGTACCTGGTCAATTGCGACCGGGTATTTCTTTTTGCGGGTAACGAGTCATCCTCCTCGCCCGAGCGTCGATAATTGCTCATCGTTCATTGAGATCGCCCCTCTCCTATTAAAACAAATGCCGCCCAGTTGCGGGGAGGACATTTTTCGTTGAGTGCGACATGGCATCGAGAATTGCTTCAGCGCGATCGCTGGCGATCGCGAAAGGTGAAAGAATCCGATCTTAAATTTGGGAACTTGCTTTTAACTCATTTTGAGTCGATAGATTGCCTGTCGATCCACTCCGTACAATCCATCTGCACCGGGAAATAGACGGGTATTGGCATCGATAAAAGGTTCTGTATCGGGAAATTCCTTCGCGACGAATAAGCGATCTCCATTCGCTTCAACTCGCACGATCCCCGCATCCGTCCCACACAGCAGAAAATGGTTAACCGCACATTTTCCATGCAAATTTTGTAACCAAGGTTCATCTCCTTCGTATCGTGCTGTAACCCGTCCGTCAGAGGTAATTAAAGCACAACGTTGGATTCTTCTTCCTCTTTCTTGCATCGACCAAAAGAACCAACAAAAGCGATCGCTAAAGGCACAATCTGCATCTAATAATTGTCCCGATCCGAGAGAAATTTCCACGCGATCGTTAATTCCTTGTCCTCGCGCGTCAAAAACAAAGCTAACCGTCAGATTTCCTGCACGATAAAATCCAAATCCAAATTGAGAACCCACCCAAAAGCGAGTTTGATTGTGTAAAACATTGCCAATATACTCGGATCCCAACTGTCCGTCTCGCAATAATTGACCGTTATGCAGCCAATATCGCGCGATCGCATTGGTTGCAAATTGAGCTTGCATTCCGCAACAATCGACCGCTAAACGGTCTGGAGTAGCATCGGGACTGAGGGTAATGACTTGTCTTTGCATTCCTACCAATGTCGTATTTCCTCGCAAGCGAAATCGTGCGTGAGGATCGAGTTTACCCGTGAAAACGACAGTTTTATCCTCCCGCTTAAATTCCTCGTTATCCCAATACAGCCATTGTAAAGAAGACCCAGAAGAATTTGCCGCAATAATAATCCCTTCCGTTTGAAAAATAAGCTCTGCGATCACAGTTCCTCGCACGGTTTTTGTTCCAATTGACGATACAGATGGAATAACTTGCAGGTTCGTACAAAGGGGACAACTTTTTCGCGCGTGTTCTACGCCACAACTAGGACATTTTTGCCAGTGAAGACGATCGAGAAGCGATCGCGGAAATTCTCCTCGTTTATCTTCCTCAAAAACTTGGTAAAAATGGTGTAATAGATCGTCTGAAAGAACTTGGTAAGGCGTAGCAGGTTTGGGATATTTAACTTCGGGATTAAAAATTGTAATTCTCTTGAGCGATCGTGCTGCTTGTGGAATTCGCTGGCTCGATTTCTTGGGTTTATAGACTCCACCATAAGGTGACACAAATAATAAGCATTGCATCAACATAACAGAGAAGGCATACCAATCTGAATCGCAATTGTAATAGGATTGCATTATCGGACTGGAAGCAGTGCGATCGCAGAGCAACGGATCGACAAATTTTGCTGTAAAAACCCGACAATAAAACCCATTAAACTGAAAAGAATCGGCATCGATCAAATAAGCCTCCGTGCCTTTAACCAAAACGTTGAGATCGTTAAAATCACCAATAATCACGTCAGCATCATGAATTTGCGTAAGCGTTTGATGTAAATCTTGGAAAATTTTCAGGACGGTTTGATTGGCGATCGCGCCACTGCGAAACGATCGCTCGCCATAACGCAATAAAACCTCAGCATTATCTATCAAGAGCATAGTATACCCTTTAATACTATTACCTTTTTTATCCGTCACCAGTGCTTCGGGAGTAATGACACGAGGTGGTAGATTAGTGGGAAATTGACGCAATTTTTGTTGATGCTCTACCAATCTCTCTCTTGCCGATTGCCGTTCTTGAGATAATCCTTGATAATCGGGATGATCCGGGGACTTAAAGACTTTTACGGCACGATTGAGACCTAATTTGTAAACATCTGCTTCGCCGCCTTTGCCAATAGATTGGCTGGCTTTCAAATAAATTCGTTTTCCCTTAATATAAATATCCATTTTTTATGTATTGCTCCACTCTTGGGAAAGATTGAGAATGGTTTATTGTTCGTTGTTGGAGGTATTATTTTTGACTTTACGAATTGCGATAAGTGTGGTATCATCCTGTAATAGTCCCACCTCTTTAGGTTGTCCGGAACAATAAAATTCACGATTGATTAAAGATAGTTTTCGACGCAGGATGTCGGGATTTTTAAAGTAACGGTCTTCTTGCCAGAATTGCGAAATAGAGCCGACTTTTTCGGATTTTCCTGGTAGGTTGCGATCGGCGGCATTCATTAAATCTTCCACTCCATCCGTCCCAATTAATAGACTTTCTAATTTTTCTATTTCACAAGATTGATGAATTTGAAATTGTAATTCTTGTGGACATTCTCGTGCTTCTCGA
>JBCCVR010000264.1:0-7546 GCA_039194995.1 Cyanobacteria bacterium P01_E01_bin.42
AATTGAGCGAATCAGAGGAATATCGTGGGTAGTTTAAGAAATTTGGGTTATGGATTGGGGGTAACGATCGCAATGGCTGGCATGAGTTCGATTGTCTCTCCCGCTTGGGCAGAGTCGTTATTTTTTGCTTATCCAAACACAAATAAAAAAAACACGACTCTGCCCAAGCGGGAGAGACAATCGAACTCATGCCAGCCATTGCGATCGTTACCCCCAATCCATAACCCAAATTTCTTAAACTACCCACGATATTCCTCTGATTCGCTCAATTTTCACCCTACCAAAAAACTGGCTCTAGAGCCGCCGTCCCAAGCGAGAAGCAATAAGATATCAGTCCCGGTAAAGCGATCGCCACATTCACTCGAGATTGCCCCACTTCACCCCTATTTCTGAAAAATAACGTTAAAAATTGTAAAGAAGAGAGAATCTTTCTTATAATTTGTTTACGAATAGCAAGCGCATTTAATTTTGCCCATGCAAAAAATTTTTATCAAACGTCTATTTATTTCCCTAGTGGCCTGCCTTGCAGCCTTATCGGTCTGGTTCGCTGCCCCCGAGGCCAATGCCGTTAATAATCCCGAACTCCTGCCGGATTTTCAAACGCCGATCGTGGACTTGGCCAATCTGCTTCCCGATATTCAGGAAGAATCCCTTGTCCATCGCTTTGAAGAATTTGAACGGGATACGGGCTGGAAACTCCGCGTCCTCACCCAAAACGATCGCTCTCCCGGCCGTGCGGTCAAAAACTATTGGGGACTCGACGATCGCAGCGTCCTCCTCGTTGCCGACTCCAGAGGGGGCAACTTACTCGCCTTCAGCATTGGCGATGATGTTTACGAACTCATGCCGCGCACCTTCTGGATCGAATTGCAAACGCGATTCGGCAATCTCTACTATGTTCGCGATAATGGGGAAAATACATCCATTGTCAGCGCCATGGACACGGTTGCCACTTGTCTGACCGAGGGGGGCTGCAATGTCGTCCCCGGCCTGCCGCGAGAGCAATGGATTCTAACCCTCATTACCTCTATACTCGGCGGTTTGGTTTGTGGATTTGCCGCAATTCCTCGCAAAGAAGGTCAAGCGATCGCTTGGCAATGGGCTTTAATCTTTTCTCCGCTTTGGGGAATTTTATTCCTTGCCTTTGGTATCGGCCCCGTGGTCACTCGAACCTCTGATTGGTTGCCACTATTCCGGAACTGTATCGGTTTTGCGTTGGGGGTAGCTGTTGCTTATCTCTCCCCGATGGTCAATGCTTCCACCATGTCGGAGACGTGATGGCATGAAGGATAAGAGATGAAGGATGAAGGATTGGGTTTGACAGTCTCACTCATCCTTCATTTCTATATTAAGAAAAGTAAAGAATATATTTTAATTTTTATTACATTCAGTAGATTTAACAAAAGTTTAGTGCATGGGATTCCGGTTGGCTCAAATCTCTGAAACCATTGCTATTGCGCGAAATAATTTGGTAAGAATTGATAAGATTATGAGAATGAAAGACCCCAACTCCCTTATGATTGGGGTTAAGCTTTGTAAAAATTCGATAAGATTACGGAGGTTTTAACTTGGCTATTCCTCTATTAGACTACGCCCCAAAAACCCAAAACGAGCGGGTTTCGGGTTATGACGCAGCAGGTGACGATCTACCTAAAATTTTCTCATCAGAAAATGTTTTATCTCCAGGAGATATGGACGCTCTGATTGCAGCAGGTTATCGCCAGATTTTTTTCCATGCGTTTAAATCCGATCGCGAACCCTTTTTAGAATCTCAACTTCGTTACGGTCAAATCACGGTGCGGGAATTCATCCGAGGATTACTGCTAAGCGATACCTATCGACGGAGTTTCTACGATCTCAATAGCAATTATCGTTTTGTCGAACAAACCGTTCAGAGGGTTCTCGGACGGGATGTTTACAGCGAGCGGGAAAAAATTGCTTGGTCGATTATCGTTGCCACCAAAGGTCGCCAAGGTTTTGTCGATCAATTGCTTGATAGCGATGAATATTTGGATAATTTCGGCGACACGATCGTACCTTACCAACGTCGGCGGGTGCTGGCCGGACGGGAAACGGGAGAAACTCCTTTTAATGTTCAGTCTCCCCGTTACGATGCCTACTATCGCTCGATTTTGGGTTTCCCGCAAATCATTTGGCAAACGACGGTACGAAGCTACGTCCCCCAAGACAAAAAGCCCAAAGCCGGCGATCCCGCTCTCTATATGAATCTCGCCCTCGGGTTAACCAGTACAAAAGGAGTAGCTGCACCGCGCGTTTCCACCGCGACTATCAATATGTCATCGGTTCCCTACCGCAAGTTTGACGGTCCGATTGGTCCCGCAACAGCTAACGTTTAAGGTCAATTCCTACGATTCTGTTGACTTGTTTCAAGCAAGTGATTAAAAAGTTTGGGGAAGTTGTGAATTGGCAAGAT
The DNA here is from genome assembly GCA_039194995.1 of Cyanobacteria bacterium P01_E01_bin.42. Lineage (GTDB taxonomy): Bacteria > Cyanobacteriota > Cyanobacteriia > Cyanobacteriales > Spirulinaceae > CCY15215. The sequence continues at coordinate 2,435 of JBCCVR010000264.1, forward strand.
AATTGTTGGCGATCGCCCTCGGTTATCCTGTCGGTTGATGACTTCCCCATAATTTTGAGAAGAATAGTTGTTAATTGCGTTTGCGAAGTATATTCAATAATTTTGTAAAGTCTGCCGGTAGGGGCGCGATTGCTTCGATCGGTTCTCCAGAAAGGGGATGTTGCAAGCACAAGCGGCGGGCGTGGAGTGCTTGACCGGATAAATTCACCGATAATTTTCGTTTGGAACTATAAGTTATGTCGCCGACGAGGGGATGCCCGTAATGGGCGCTATGAACGCGAATTTGGTGAGTGCGTCCGGTTTCGAGGCGAAACTGCATGAGGGTATAGTTGCCCAAGCGTTCGAGAATTTGCCAGTGGGTTCTTGCCGATCGTCCGCCCCGTTCTAAAGGAACGACTCCCATTTTCTTGCGATCGCGCAGATGGCGACCGATGGGCGCATCAATCGTCCCTGCTGCGGTTTTGGGTACGCCGCAAACAATCCCCAGATACTCCCGACGGGCAATTTTAGTTTGAATTTGTTGTTGCAGGTGTTGCAAGGCAAAATCGGTTTTGGCAACGACGATCGCCCCAGTTGTATCTTTATCCAAACGATGCACGATCCCCGGACGTTCTACCCCGCCAATTCCGGCCAGGTCCTGGCAGTGGTATAACAGTGCATGAACTAAGGTGCCGCGATCGTGACCGGGGGCGGGATGAACGACCATACCCGAGGCCTTGTTAATAATAATAATGGTCGTATCTTCGTAGAGAATATCGAGGGGAATGGCTTCGGGTTCGAGGTTGGAAGCGGGTTCGGGGGCGCTGAGGTGCAAGCTGACGCGATCGCCACAATGAACTAAAGTTTTTTTACGGGTGCAAATTTCTCCATTGAGGGAAACTTGTCCGCCTTCAATAGATTTTTGCAAGCGCGATCGCGTGATTTCGGGCAATTGCTCCGCCAACCAGCGATCTAAGCGTTCTTTGTTTTTTGTGACCTGAAAATCCATTTTTGCAAAATCAATGAACAAACAGACTCATTTGGAGAATGTACTAATGGTGTCACAATCCAAGCGCGATCGCGATCGATTTTACTCTCGATCTGATTCACCCGTTCGTTGAGGGGGCGATCGCATCGCACTCCGTAAAAATACGGGATAAATAATATAGCGGAAAACATGACCCGAAAACCCCGACCCAAAAACAATGTTTCTCGACACATCGATTCAATTGCAACTGATACCCGGTGCGATCGCCGAAATTTATGCTTCCACCATCGAAACGGGAATGCTGACAATCGCCGATCGCTATGGCTTAATGGCCGCCGTTATGGATGAATCTCTGACGGAGGAAGAGCGAAGAACGGTAGACCAACTATTGAGGGGCGTTCTACAAGGGCGGATTAAAATCGTCAGATCTTTATCTTTTCTTTCTTGAAGACCGCCGTTTTTTCTTCGTGCTGCCTTTAGGAAGTAATGCCCGAAACCCACTGCGCTTAAATTTCTTATAAGTCGAACCCAACGTATCGGCAAGAGAGTGACTCATGGCACCAAGTTCCAAACCGACAAACAGCGCGATCGCTTCTCCGGAATACTGCGACAATTTTTGCAGGCCGTTTTGCCAAAATTCTTGCCAATTCCAAGAAAATCCCCAAGCCACTTGGGCAACCGCCACGGCAAAAATCGCGATCGTACCGACGAAAACGAATAAATACAAGATTCGCAAGATCGTGCCGATCAATAAGCCATGAGAGAGTCGGGAACGATGGCTCAAGGTTTTTTGATAGGGAATCCAGATCCAGCGCAGCCATCCCCAGCGTTTGAACTGAATGGAGTGGATATCGAGATCGGGACCGAACATTAAACCGCTAAAGAGGAAACCTGCTGAGGCAATGAGGGTTAATTCACCGCTACGGGTCAAAGCAAAAGTCAACAGAACCAGCCAAGGCAGACTCCAGAGGGTAATGCGATCGTGGGTGCGACCGGAAGGCATTATGGCATTTTGGGAAATAATATGTTATCCTAGGATACACGTTGACGGGCGGTTAGCTCAGTTGGTAGAGCGCCTGCCTTACAAGCAGGATGTCACAGGTTCGAATCCTGTACCGCCCATTGCTTTTAGCTTTCTTTTATTGGGGAATGGGGGAATTATTGGGGGAAAATTTCGTCACTATAGCTTTACTCTGATAGCCAGTTGATAAGCCCTATTTTTCACCAAATTTTCATCTCCCCCTGTTTCTTCGGTTTCAAATGCCTGTCCGGCGGATGGATTGCTTCCTCTGATATTGTACTGTCCAGTATGCGTGTAAGCGCCATCTCTCTCTATGCGGTGTTTGTGGCGCTTAACTCCATCCTCTTGAAACGTCCCCACTCTCCTGCTCCCGTTAGCAATCCGAACAAAATCTGACTCATTGGGAAGCGTTACGGATGTCTCGTCAATGCCAAATAGATCGCCCCAACTCTCAACCCCGTTGTTCCAATCGTTTGCCCATTCCCAAAAGTCCAGGAAATCGCTTCTTTGAAGGGTGTCACCATTGAGCAAGCGCCAATCATCATCAGGCTCTAGCCAAAGTCCAAATTTCAAATCGCCTATCTCAAATCCTTTGGCTTTGGCGATCGCCTTGCTCACTTCCCTTTGAATAGTCTCTTGCACAAAGGCAGCTATTAACAATTGCTGCTCTGCGCTCGCATTAAAAGACAAATCGCCAATTTGCATAGGGTACAATGATGACCAATGAATCATATTGTATCATGCCTCAACAAATTACCCCCCACAAAACAAAGCCTCACACGGTTTCCGTTCAAGCTGGAAGAAACTCGCCAATGGAGCTAGATTTTCGTCCTCTCGTCGATCGCTATGGCTTGGAAGGGACGGATGCAGTGCTTCTTCATTGGCAATCTTTCCCGAAGAAGACCTATCCCGCCCAAGAAGAATTTCGGATTTTTGGGGCTTACGACGTGTCCACCGATACTTATCACTCATTCCAAGCAGTCCAGTGGGAAGAAGTTCTTGCACCTTTTGACCTCGTGCAACTCGATGAATCTCTATTTTTTAGCAAGCCCGTGGCCTGCTGTTTATTTCGAGGATGCCGCCTGAAAGTTTCAGGGCAACTTTACACTCTTCAGGTTACGAGCACCCCTCCGGAGGGGCTTCAAGACAACGTTTCTCTCGAACGGTCTTCCCGTCGTCGTGAAAGCGAGTTAGAACAGCTCGCACGGGTCGAAACCGTTGGGTAGCAACCACTGTTTTGTACTTCGTGTTTTTCGTTACCCTTGGTGGCTTGGCGGGAATCTTTGAGAGTTTGGCGACCTCTTCTAAAAAAGAGATCGCCCCTGTCTCCGAGCTAAATCGTCCCCCGGTATAAGATTCGTGAATGCGCAGATTGCCATTAATATCAGGCTTAGAGTAGCTCCATTCCAATTTTCCGTAAACAGCATTACCGCGATCGATGGCTAATGGATAAATATCTCGGCAAAAGTCTAGTCCTTCTCTTGGGTTGTGAATCGTGACTCGTTTCTTGTTTGAACTTGGCTCCCACTCCGTCCCCTCTTCAATGAATAAAATCTCTAACTGGTCTTCTAAAACATGGGCGGGATATCGATCTGAATAGATTAAAACAACGTTGTCGCAAGGACTTCCTTTTTGGTTATTAAGGATCTCCATTGCCTGAACCAAACTTAATATTGTGTTGTGAATCCCGTCCAAACCAACCCCAGAAAAAGGGAAGTTGTATTCATTCCCCTCTCGATCGCGAACGACAATCGCACCGACATAATTTTTATTTAAGCGAGCATCAATTCTGGCAACGATAATATTCTTGATTTCTGTTTGCCCTGAGAGGATGGTTGTTTTCGCATCCACAATATTGTTAATGACTTTATTCTCTGAGAGGATAAATGCACTGAGAATCCTTTTCTCGGAGTTAGCGATCGCCTGCAAAACAGGGGTTAAATCGAAGTCAAGATTATTGAGTTTGTCGAAGATAGTATGACAACAAGAAGTTAATTCGTCATAAATACGGTCAGTTTTAGTATTTATATTGTTGTTAATGTTAGTATTTCCTAGATCGACAAAAACTTTAAGGTCGTTGAGTTTTTCAAAGATGGGATTATAATCAATATTGACCTCAGCACCGTCAACATCGATTGAATCTAGATCGACCGAGATTTTATCGAAAGATGTTTTGATATTTGCTTCTAAGGAGCTTAAAGATAGTTGGATCGCCCCAATGATATTCTGGTCGCAAGGACAATTTAGCAATTGATTCACAGCCGTTAATATTGTTGTGATCTGTGAGTTTAAATTACTGATGCTTGCAGAGATGGATGTATTTTTCTGAGAAATATTGTTGACATTATTGTCGATACTTGTGATTTTATTGGAAATACCAACTAAGTCATTGTCAACACCCTTAATATCATCTTTTAAGTCGTCACAGCATTCGTCTATCTTTCTGTCTATTTTATCGTAATCGACTTCGATATTCAGGTTTCTAATCAAAGAAAATAGCTGTTCGCACTCTTCATCTTGTTCTGGATCTAGGTCTTCTTCAACCTGTCCTACTTCTTGATATTCCTCAAGTATATCTATCGCATCTTCTAAAAGAAGGCGCATACTTGTGTTAATCGCCATTCCCTCTTCATCAGCTTTGACTTTACCACAAGGGAGTAAAGAAACGCCTAGAGGATAGGCTTCTAGTTCTCCAAACCGAGAAGAAGATTGGGACAAAGTATTAAAACGCTCTTTTGCTGTATTAAGGTTATTTTTAACGGTTTGGATTTGATTATCTGTGTAAGCTCTATCAGTCACGTTTTTTTCTTAAGGTAGTTTGGCTAAAATTTGAAAACATAAATTTTCAATATTTCCAAGACGAATATTTTGCGCGTTCTGTTGTTGTTGTATTCCGTTAACTTGGTTTTGCATGTTTGTCAAGTGAGCGCTCAGATTGTTAAATATGTCATCGTTCTGTTGGATGATGTTTCCTACGTTAGTGTTTGTTGCTTCTAAATTTATTTGTAATTGAGCTACAGCGTCAGCTATCGTTTGGAGAGATTCGCTATCGGTTTTTTGATTATCGTTAATCTGTTTTACATATTCTGCTGTATCGTAAAGCGTATTCATTACTTGTTTCTGA
>JBCCVR010000265.1:0-7312 GCA_039194995.1 Cyanobacteria bacterium P01_E01_bin.42
ATCCCCCGAAGCTCTGACGTTAAACTTCACTTCATTTATTTCTTTTCGAGTCATGTCCAAATCAACGCAAACAGACATTACATCTAATCTTTTTGGTAAATCTGGTTTGTCTGGACAATAAACTCTACCCCCTGCTGTTGAATTTATTGTTAGTATCGAACCGATCTCTTTGTCTACCCAGCCTAAAGCATTTCTAAAGTCAGACCTATCTATTGTATTTGAATTAATAGTTACTAAGTCTATTTGGTCTAAAGTTTGTCTTGCATAACAGTTCCCCTTTTTACTGCCTACTCCACCGATGTTAATAAAACTCTTACTAATTAAAGGACTACAATCTTCATTGTAACAACCTTTATTATATCCTCTGTGAGTTTGCGAGTTGTAACTTGATATTGTGCCAGAGTTTAGTCCTTGTACGACTACTTCTCTACCTCTCGCTTCAAAATTAACTGGAGGTCTACCAAAAACAGCATCTCTTGGAATTTCTCCCCAATTATCTCTTGATATTCCTTGAGAAATTTTAGTATAAAAATTATTCGGAAAAGGTAAATAATATTCAGAAGAACTAGAGTTATTAGTTTGTATGTAATCCCCGTATATTGTTCTTGAGTTATGAAAGGTTAAATTACTATACCCAAAGCACAGGAGGCAGTCTTCACGCTTTGGCAAAGACGATAAAGGCATAAATCTTAGCTCTATAATTTGTCCGGACTTTTTACCCTTACAACATTTATGATTTTTCATGATTTGGGTTTTCTGCGACGAACATCAGGTTCTTGAATTTTTTTCCAACTAAAACCTTTTTTCTGAGCAGGGTTTTGACTTGATCGACAGAAAGATAGGTGCGCTGACAATAATTTTCTACCCGCTCATAGAGCAAGCTGCCCTTTGGGTCTGAATGCGTGCAATAGAGCTTTGAATTATAGGAGCCGGGCTGAGAGCCGTAGAGTTGACTGCTGTGAGCGCCCGTTTTCGCCTTGATGGGCATACGTATGAAAACCTGATTTTGACAACTGACTTTTTCGTCATCTTAGCACGATTCTTGTTAGAGTTGATTTGTCAGTCAAAAATAGAAAAATTATGTTCGACTCAGATCCTCCATCTGCCCTGCCGGGGTATCAGGTCTTGCCTGCCGGGACTGCTTTTACCCCATCAGAGCCGACGATCGCCATTCCCCTCTCGACTTTTCCACAGCTAACGGAAAGCGAAGCGACTAACGATATTAGGCAATTCATCGCAGCTTTCGCCGAAGTTCTTTTTCTCTGGTTTACTTCTTTGTCCACAGAAGATCGCCCTTCACAATTAGAAATTACGGGGACACCACCTCAACCTATCATTAATAGCACCCAAAATTATCGAAAATCGGTAACAATCTCACCTATTTTCGAGCATTCAATACATGCGAATGTCGCTCCCGAGAGTTAATATTCGTTTCTTTTCGTCTTTTTCGCTCTTTATCTCTGAAAAACCGTGAGAAAAACTTTAGTAGGGGTTTTTACTAACGATCCCCTCTTTGCTCCTGCGGCTTATATCGACGATCTTGGATACGATGCCTTAAGGTTTCCTGTAAAATTCAATCTTCCAGATACTTTTGACCAAGGGAGTGCTGAATTAATCGCGAATAACGCGGGGCTTTACCCTTATCGTTTTGCTGGGACAAATTTCAACACAAAACCGAAGTTAATTTGTCCTGACAAAGACTTTGTTCCTAGAAAACTCATCTTCTACAGAAACAACGGCAACATTATTAGTGTTCCTATCGCTAATCGGAACGATATCATTGCGATCGCAACCCAGATAAGAACCGTCATCGAAGGGGTGGATTCTATTCCTGTCGTTTGTATCAAGTTAGTAGGAGAGAAACACCAACCCTCTATTTTGTATGACAGGTTGAAACCTGCGGGCAAAGTCGTTACCGCCACAGCAGCCCTACCTCGGGGCAGTGGAACCGCGATTCAACACGTTTACGCGCCTACGTTGGATTATCGCAGTGATGTTAACTTCGGAGCGTCCGCACTCATTCAGGCGAGGATTAATACCGATAAGGCAGACGACTCCGAGCCGACGGTTACTTCCAGCATCCTCACAGATCCGAGTTGTTTTGCCATTACCGATCCGAGGAACTGCCCAGGACGAAATCCTCGGCGGAGTCGGAGATTTATTGCTTACATGGCTGGAGATGACGGGGGGACAGTAAAGCAATTTCAGACTAATGTGCCCATCACCAACCATCTTTCCGTGGGGATCGATACCTGCGGAAGAAATATCGCCGCTTTACCTCCAACCGAATGTTTAGGGTATGAAGGCGAGGATCATGAAAATCTTCTGCCCTTGCTCTAATGCGATTTTTGGCCGATTATTCGAGCGACTTGGAACGTATTTTCTATGGCACGATTCTCTGTGTCAAAGAAATCATTACCGAGACTACCCCCCAATCGTCCACTAAGCCGTTCTTTGACTATGTTCCCCCAATCTTAAAGAACAATTATTTTGCTTCCCCCAAATCAGATAGCGATCGCGGTTGCAATTTCCCCCAAATGAGATTTCGTTATGCCGATATTTTGGCAAACGATGGTAGCCGAATCAAAATCGAAATTCCCATTCCTTCATTCCATAATGATTATGCTGCAATTCTACAATCATTCAAGAATGATGCAGATATCAGCAAGTTCATCATTCATGGAGAATTTATTTCCTTTCAATTGCTGCGGCGAATGTGAGTCGATACACTTACGAAACAGTCAAGTTTAGGTATGTCACAGATAAAAACGAGGTTTTGTTTCGGGTTCAACGTTTATACATTGATGGGAATGGGGACTATCTGACCCCAAAACTACAAGTTCTTTTGGATCATCGAGTTTTAACGGATTGGGTCTCCAATCAAACCGAACTTTCGGGGCTTCGGCATTTTGTTGTGGAGCGGTTTGTCGGTGAATCTTTGAAAAGATTTAAGGTTTATATCCCGCCACGACCGGGAACGACTGGATTCCGAGAGGCTTTTTCTCAGATAAAAGCTCACCCGGACGTGCAATGTTTTCATTATCAGGGCGAAAGATTCAGCAATGTCTGATTTTTCTATTGTCTTTGACGGAAACCTTTCAAACATTACCGAGAATGTTTGTCTGTCAGTAAAACATCCGGCTTTTTATGGGCTTTTCCTCCCAACTATACCCCCTAATATCACAAAAGGTTTTGATGTTAACCTCAATGTTGATATTTCCGATCTAGGTCAAAAATATAGGGTTCCGTGGCAATTTGAAGTCAAGGATAATATTTATAATTCCACGCTTGACAACAAAAACTTATTGCCCGTTGGGAGCGAGTTAGCCAGCAAAGATTATGCGTTTTCGTTGGTCATTCAATCCGATGAAGTCATTCCCGCTCGAGTTTTCGCGCTCGCAAATGCTCGGTGCGGATGTAAGTCCGAATTGGATGCAATCAACACCAAGCTCAATTTAAAGCTCGGTGCGGATCTCCTGCGAACGATCGTCAACCTTCTTCCCGTCGTCATTGGTGGGGTTGCCCCTGAGTTATTACTGCCTGCCGTCGCCGCCAACGCCGTCCGGGGGTTAGTCAAAATATTTTTGCCCGATAACGCTCTCAGCCCAGTCCTGATCGGGCATGGATACGAACCAACTCCCACTATTTACGACGATATTCTTTATCCCGGTCAGGTATTAGAGGTTGATGAATGGCAAGGGTCAATTTTTGGGCGATCGCTGACTGGGGATGCGGTCACGCTATCGGGCTATAGGATGACTGAATAATGAGCAAGATTCGAAATATCAAGCCGGGTTTAACAAGAGAACAAGTAGAGGCTCTCTTTCAATCTGCTCTTGCTAACGAACGAGAGCGAATCAAGCAGGAGATTATTGAAGAATTGAATCTTGAGATATCCCTAGCCAGCCAACCCCCGATCGGGAGCATTCTTCTGGGATTTTGGGTAGTTCCACCAATCAATTATTTGCCAATGAACGGTCAAGTTCTTCCCAAAATCAATTTTCCTGAATTCTGGGAATGGGCGGACAATTGGGAGAGAGATGATGGGAAAACTTGGAGAGACTTGATCGGGCTTACTTCTGATTCCGTAACCCTTCCTGATTCTATCGATGATTTCTTAAGGATTTGCTCTACTAAAAATCCTCTCACCCAGAAAAAGAGAGACTCTTTTCAATCCCATTATCACAAATTTAGAAAAAGAAATGCGGCACCGGGCGGGGCTGTCGCGAATCCTTCTAACTCCATTAACAATCCCAATGCTTTTCTTACTCTAAGCGATGTTGTTGTGGAAGCGATTTCGGACGGGGTAAATGGAGAACCGCGAACCAGTGACGAAACCCAACCAAAGCAGACATCGGTTAATGGCGCATTCAAAGTAAAAATGTTTTAGCTATGTTAGAAATTATCAAGCAAATTCTAGGCGATCATTTGTCAGAAATACTTTGGGCTTCCTCTGCTTGGCTTTTTTCTCAAGCGGCAAATAGATGGAATCAAGAAAAGAAATTGCGACAAAAGGTACAGCAACTAGAAAAAAGGATTGCGGAAATCTTTGAGCAGACAAGCAAAGAAAAAGAAGATTTCGTACTTCAAGGTTTTGATAAAATTGCGAAAGAAAATTTTGAAGATATTGCTGCTCTTGAAGAGAAGCTAGAGAAAAAACAAGAGATAATAGACGCTCTAGGAAATTCATCCACACAATTAAAAGAACAACTCATCGCTAGAGACGCTAAAATCTCCCAGCTAGAGATAGAAGCCAAGAGTTTTAGAATATATATTGACATTATTATCTCTTTCATAGGAGACAAGAAGCGGCTAGAGAAAAAAATATTAAACGATCCCGATTTTCGGAGGCTCATGCGAGATAAAGATATTGACAAAATATTGGCAGAAGTAGGGACAATTCAACAGAGCAAACCGAGAAGAAGTTTCAGAAGTTGGTTCGATCGACTCAATATGCTTGTTACCAGTTTAGCCATTTTAAAAGGTCTCCATGAGTGATTTTAAACAATTTATCAAAAAGGTTGGAAGCGTTTTTCAAATTAGCGATCGCCATCGGAGGCGGCATCTAGAGCTAAATTTCCAACGCATTATAAACGATCCAACGTTCCGGGCGTTTGTCAAGGAAAATAGCCCTTCCTCCGATAGCTTCGTTATTGCGCATTATCAAGCCAAACCGCGAAAGAAAAGCCGTGAAGAGGATTTCTATCGGGTTTTTGGGCTATATGACTCTTCCACGGATTCTTACGTGTCTCGCCACGATCGCGATATCAAGGCGACGGCGAAATTTTTCGTTCAAATGTTTAGCTTGGATGAGTCTATCGTTCGCACGGTTCCCACGGCTGTGATGGTTTATTTCGATGCTAAAATCCGAGTAGATGAGGAAAAAGTTTACATTGAGCCGTCTTTTGTCGAATTTACTGGCGATCGCAAGGGGGGGAAAGTGACAATCTGGGAAGGGGAAGCACCACCCGCTAGAAAGATTATTCAGCCTGAAAACTAACAGAAAACAATCACTTTTATTAAAGGAATCCGAACGATGACGATTGCACAGAGCAATAGAAATTGCTGGGAAAATGCTTCTTCCGAAAAGAAACAAGAAGCTCTTTCTGAGTATATTTCAAAAGTTACACCTGCTTTGCTAGACTCTATTCATGACTTTCTTGAGAAATGGGAAGTAATGAAAGATGCTTACAAAAAAATAGAGAAATTAGACGATGAGATATCAGAAACATATTGCGATATGTATGGATATTGGAGGACTGATGACAAGATAGAGATTGAGGGGCATGAACTTCTAATGGCTTTCGGTTCTATCATGCAAATTGTTTGCAATGACGAAACTTTGGGATTAGAAAATTATGATGGTTTTATCGCTTTCTTAAAATATTTTCTTAAAAAAGAGAAATCAGAGAAAATTTTTTCTCCCGATCGCCATGTGGAGGAAACGATTTTTTATCATGGACAAGAGCCAACAGTCAGAAAAATTACTCAGCCCGAAAGTTGACGGATTTTAGTCTTATGATAAAATACTCTTTTTATGTGAAAGGATGGCGAAAAAGCAAAGGTTATTGTTTGCTTGACCCTTCTGTAATTTATAATATTTTGTCAGAGACAGAAGAAAAAGTAATTGTAATAATTTTTACTTGAATGTCTTTCCTGAAGGCGAATAGAATACTCTTCAATGTTACCAACACGGAGAGTCATGAATCGACGATTTATCTACGCGGCGGGAATTGGCGCGATCGCTTATATTTCCTTCCTTCTGCTTGACCTCATCCTCTCATCCCTCCTGCGCTTCCTACAAACGTTTGCCTCGTGGTATCAAGTGTATGGGACTCGTTACGCTTGGGTGGCTGCTACTGGGGTTGCTTTGCTTTACCTGTTATGGGCTGCTGTGTTTAGTGGGGAGGACTAAGGACAATGTGTGTTATCCGGAAAGTTGGAAAAGTTCACCCTATTTGGGTGATTTCCTTAGTTATTCTTCTTTTGCCACTTTTTCTTGATTTGTTGTCACGGCTTTCTCAACAGGTCTCTTTATGGCTTTTCGGGATCGATAGTCATCCTCTGGTTGAGCTTCTTGTGACTTTGGCTGTAAGCGCTCTACTTTACTTCATTTGGGAAAGGCTGAAACGCCAACGTCCCACGCAAAAGGACACTGATGTTGATAATGAACTGGAGCGGTTACAGAGAGAGAAGAAGAAGCGGTGAAGAAAAGCGATCGCGTTTTCGTCTCCAGAGGCGCGATCGCTACGACCACAGATCCTTAAGTTGCCTGAGCGTCCTTATTTCAGGGGAAGGCAAACCCTGATACCTCCATCTTCTATAATGTTCCAGCCAAATGTTGAATTTCAGCTTTTCTCGTGCGATTAAGGCTTGTCCCATGCGCTTGCAATCTTCATCGGCAACTGTTTTTTTCTTCTCTTCTATTCGAGGGGGATCGTAGCAACGGGAAAGGATTCTAACAATATAAACACCGTCCTCTTTTTGCTCGACGATTCTCGCAAATGCGCTCTGAGGGTGCGGATCTAGTCCGGTTAAATATGTTGCGATCACCCAGTCCCCTGCTTGCAATGACATCCCTGCAACCCATAAATTGATAGCTTGTTTAATAGTTCTTCTGTACAAGCGGACAAAGAACGAGATGATTATACCTTGATTGAACACTACGTTAACAGTTAATTTTATTGTTGCCTATCTTATCATTCGATATCGCATTATCAGGCTTGCTACTTCCAATAATGGCGATCGTCTTTTAAATTTTGCGCGGAATTTCGTTGCTAATTCTTCGCTGCTATCCCTAGTCCCTCATCCA
>JBCCVR010000266.1:0-7236 GCA_039194995.1 Cyanobacteria bacterium P01_E01_bin.42
CTGAATTGATCTCGCCCTTTTTCGTCAGTTCCTAAAATATTGATTTTGCCCGGCCCGATCGCACCGAATAAGTGAATGTTGAGGGGGATGCCGGGGAAGATGGTTGTGTCTTCAAACCGTGGCGGTAGGGGCAATCTGACTTGAAACAGATTGTACTCGTCTCCCGGGGCAAATAGGCGTACTGGAGACGGTTGGGAGCGATCGACGGAAAGTTCGCGATCGCCCGTTTCGATATCCGTAGGTCCCTGACTGGTCGGGTAAACGTGGGGTCCGATAAATTGTCCGTCAGCATTTTGCCAGTAAATTTGCGTAGGTGGCAGAAGCGAGCCATCCCGTTGAAAATCATAAGGGTTATACGGAGCAATAAAATCGGCAAAAATTGCCGTCAGATAGAAAACGAGGAGTATAATTGCCCCCAGACGGGCGAGGGGATTTTTTTTAAGTTTGCGCCACCAATCCATTTTTTATTAGTTATTAGTTATTAGTTGTCTTGGTGCGCGTTCCCTGTCTTGGTCGATTGGATAAGCTGAGGAGACCTCAGCATCCCTCGACCGCTTGCGTCTTACGCCGACGCGGGGTCGCACCGCTATTGGTTATTGGTTTCTCCCCCTCTTGGGAGGGGGTTGGGGGGTGGGTTGTTTATTGCTTGAGAATTAGTTTAAGAGGCAATTTGTTTTTGGAATTTTCCGACGGTTTGTTCGTGTTCGACAACAAAAACATTGGAATAGAGATTTGCTAGAATTTGTTGTCCTTCTTGAGTGAGAGATAGATACTGGAGCGCATCTTGAATGTACGGAAAGACTGCATCCCAATAGAATTTAGCATAATTGCGCCGTAAATCTCCCGGATTGTTGAAACCCATCATTTGATTGGCTCCGGTTTCTTCAAATTCATAAAATAGGGCGCTAATTTTTTTGAGATAGCGGGGGTCGCTCAACTGGCCGATCAAGTCGGAAGAGCGAATTAAGCCGGGATAATTGGTCGTATTTCGACCATCATTTTTATTGGGAACGGGAAAGCGAGTTAATTCGATACTGCGCTTGATCAATTCTGCATCAATTAAACGATGACCGCCAAACCGTTCGTCAATGAAGAGCTTGCCGCGATCGACATGATAGGGGGTCAAAGAAGCATCGGAATATCCAGAGGGAATGTGAACCATTTCACCATTTTTTCCCGTCGCATAAAGCCGATCTTTTTCATTATCTTGACGGCATACACCCTTCACATAACCAATATCGTGAGAAACGAGAGCGATCGCGACGTGCAGCCAATCTTCACAAGAAACACCACCGTCGCGAATATGCTTTCCCCGCAGGATTTCCTGACCGACAATGGTGACAAGAATTGAATGTTCGACATTATGATATAAAGCATCGCTGTTGGCAATATTTTCCATTGCCATACTGCCCGCCCAAGCAATAATATCCGCATAATCCGGCTTTAAGCCGCCATAAGTCCGGCGATAGGCTTCTCGCAATCTCCGAACGAATTCATCAATGAGAATTTCTGTGGCGTTAAACACGCTTTCTCCCCCTTACCAAAAATCCGATCGCACAATTTTGGTATCGTCCCCGGTACAACGAGTCATTCGACGAACAATAAACAGTTTCTTTAATTTAACAAATAATGCTGGCGATCGGGAGGCTAGATTTTAGGATTTTGTTCGGGTTCTGCTGATTTTTCGAGTTCTTCATTGTCTTCTGCGATCGCATTCGTAGCGAGTTCGGACAGCCCTTCTTCTGTTTCTTCGGGCTTCGTTTCGGCTTCTTCGGTGGGTTGCTCGCTTTCCTTTGTCGAGTCCGTCGGGGAACTCAGTGTTTCTACGACACTCGATGTTTCTACGGAGACGGCTTCGGGTTCGGAGGTGGGTTCTTCCTTCGCTGTTTCTGGCACCGCAATGGGAACGATGCGACGGATGGGCAGATTGGCAACCAGAGCGGTCATGCCCTCGTCGCTTTCGAGGGAAAATTCAGAAGAGTCCGTATCGATATCGACATAACGCGCCACGACTTCTAGGATTTCTTTTCGCATCGCCTCAATGCGTTCCGCACTCAACCCGGAGCGATCGTGGGCGATGACCAGTTTTAAGCGTTGTTTGGCAGTAAGGCTCGAACTGACTACTTTAGAACCGAAAAGGGTCTCGATAAGTCCGCTTAACATCGCCTGAAGTTGTTTAAACATTCATATTTTGGTTATTGGTTACTTGCACTGTACTTCGACATACTAGTGCTCAGCAGCCGCGAAGCCGAAGTGTTGGTTATTGATTGCTCCTCGATCTTTTAACTCCGGAAGAAGCGGCGCAGGCGGTTAAAAAGGTTGTTATGAGCCGCCATGAGGTCGAGGAAGGGGATTTCTTCGCCGTCTAAACGCCTCGCAATATTCTGAAACGCGATCGCGGGGAGGGTTGGTTTTTGTTCCATGACGATGGGTTCCCCCTTGTTACTGCAAATGATAATCCGTTCGTCGTCGGGAACGATGCCGATGGGGGGAATGGCTAAAATTTCCAAGACATCTTCGACGCTCATCATATCGTGCAGTTGCACCATTTCCGGGCGGATGCGGTTGACAATCAGCTTGATATCTTTAATATCGTTGGCTTCGAGCAAGCCAATGGCGCGATCGGCATCTCGCACGGCGGTCACTTCCGGCGTTGTCACCACAAGGGCTTCTTTCGCGGCTGCAATGGCATTGCGAAACCCCAGTTCGATCCCGGCAGGACAGTCAATAATGACATAATCAACAGATTTCGCGATCGCATTGACCAATTTTTCCATTTGCTCTGGGGTGACGGCTTCTTTATTGCGACTTTGGGCGGCGGGAAGCAAGGCCAGACGGGGTTGGCGCTTATCTTTGACGAGGGCTTGGCTCAAGCGACAGTGACCGGCGATCGCATCGATCGCCGTATAAACGACGCGATTTTCCAAACCGAGAAGCAAATCTAAATTTCTCAAGCCAAAGTCTGCATCGACTAAAGCCACTTTATGACCCCGTTGGGCGATTGCACTGCCAAGATTGGCGGTAATGGTAGTTTTCCCAACGCCCCCTTTCCCGGAGGTGATGACGATTATCCGACTCATTTTATTGGTTATTAGTTATTGGTCTTTTAACTGGTGACTGGTTCGATGCGCGTTCCCTCTCTTGGTCGATTGGATAAGCTGAGGAAACCTCAGCATCCCTCGACCGCTTGCGTCTTTCGCCGACGCGGGGTCGCATCGCTGGTGACTGGTGACTGTTAACTATCCATCCAGCTTTCCACATCGAGGGCAAAAGAATGGGTCTTAAAGAAATTTACCGCCCGAGCGAGCCGAATGCCAGAGGAAGTCATGTAAGCAATTTCGGGATAGTAACCTTCTGGCGGGGTTCCGGGGGGACGGGCGATCGCATCGGCAATTCTCAATTGGGTGGCTTCCATTTGCAGGGCGAGGATTTGACAGGCGCGGTTCCCTTGGGAGCCGGCATGAGCAATCCCCCGCAATCGCCCCAAAACAAGGATATCCCCCGCCGCAATCAAGGTGCTGCCGGGGTTGGCATCTCCCAAAACGACGATCGTACCGGGATGTTGAATTTCCGAACCCGATCGCGTGGTGGATTTTAGGTATAGCGGCGGCGACCAGTTTTCGGCGGAAGAGTCGGCGGCTTGTTGCAGGTCGGCGGCCATGGTATGCGCCTGTTGCTCTACAGAATAACCCGCAGTGGCGGCAGCAACGGCAGTTTGACGGCGACTGGTGGTCACTCGCCGTAAGTCAAGATTGGCTTTGGCGAGGGCTTCGGCGATCGCTTGCAGTTGTCTCGTGTCGATCAATTGATCGGCGGCGACGATCTCGATGGGGGTGCCGGGCTGCCAAAACTGCTCTCCAGCATTGAGGCGATGCTTAAGTTGTTCCCATATCTCCGTCCAATGGGCTTTGACGGCAAATTGCTGGGTGGTGGGAAAAATAAGGTGTAGTTTTCCCTTGCGTTTGACCAATCGAACCTGAGATCGCGGATTGACCAAGGCAATATCTCGTTCGGGTTCGGGGGGAGATGTGGGAGGGGGATCGCG
The DNA here is from genome assembly GCA_039194995.1 of Cyanobacteria bacterium P01_E01_bin.42. Lineage (GTDB taxonomy): Bacteria > Cyanobacteriota > Cyanobacteriia > Cyanobacteriales > Spirulinaceae > CCY15215. The sequence continues at coordinate 4,046 of JBCCVR010000266.1, forward strand.
ATCGGGCGTTGGTTTTTTTTCGGGGTCTGGCGAGGGTTCGGCCTCGGTTTCAAGGGAAAGTTCGTCAAGGTCGCTATTTTTGGAGATGAGGGGAGTATCGGAATCGTCACTCATGGCAAGAGACAAGAAACTGGGCATCGATCGATCGCCATCCTACCGCAAAGCGTTCGGGTTCGTTACTCGCCACCCCACTCCCATGCCCATTCACAAAAAAAAAGAGAGTCACCAACTTGGTAACTCCCCCAATCATCAGGGTGCATCTACAAATTCAATATAACATCTGGGGTGAGGGGTGTCACCCCTTTTTTGAATTTTTTTGATTAAATTCAATTTCTAGTCCAGATGAACGCGAAACATTTGCCCGTTGGCCGAAACGCGATCGCCATCGACTAATTTGCGCCGCCGTCGGGTTTCAACTTCGCCATTGACTGTCACCCGACCGCTTTGAATCAATATTTTGGCTTGGCCTCCGGTTGAGGTTGCGCCGACGATTTTCAGAAAACCATCGAGTTTAATCGTCTTGGGGGAATCCGATTGCTCTTCCATTTCGATTTGCGGGAACGCCTAAAAAGTCTGCTTTCCCTTATTTTCTCGTATTTTGAGAAAATAACTTGCATCGCTTCAGATTCGGACGGAAGATGGAATGAGCGCGATCGCGAATTACGCCGCGAAATAGGTTTCTCGTTTGTTAGTTTCCCCTTATGAAGCTCAAGTTAAACATTCTCGCTAAAACAGGGTTGCTTCCCATTGATATATCCGTCATTACTGCCATTGGAGGATTTGCGATTTTAATCGGTGCAGTTTTAGTCGTTGGCGATCGCTCGATACCGCGAGCAACGGACTTTAGCTGGAAAGATCGACAAATTGGCGTACAAAACGAGACGTTTACCCTCACGTTTAATCGTCCCATGAACTGGGAAACGGTGGCAGATGCTCTCACTATCGATCCTCCACTCCCCGGCAAACTAAGCTGGAACAGTAAAACGCTGTCCTATACCCTCACAGATCTACCCGTTTACGGGACGACCTATCGAATCGCCCTCGAAGGAGCAAAAGAACAGCCTCTCGCCAGCGATCGCGAGGCCAAAGCCCTGCAACCTTGGCAAATGGAGTTAAAGACCCGCGATCGCGCCTTTGCCTATTTGGGAGTAGATGGGGAGGAAAAAGGACGCTTGCTGCTTTATAACGAAACCCAAAGCACCAAAATTCCCCTAACCCCCCCGGATTTAGCGGTGACAAATTTTCAACCCTACCCTGACGGCGATCGCATTCTCTTTTCTGCTTACGATCGCCAAAGTACGGCAGCAACCGCCCAACAACAGCTATACTCGGTGACGACGGGATTACACTATCAACAAGAAGGCGAAGCTCTCTCCTACGGTCGCATCCAGCGCATTCTAGGGGGAGAAAATTATCAAAATCTCCAGTTCGATCTCTCGCAAGAAAGAGAAAATATCGTCGTTCAACGCATCAACCGTGAAAATCCTGCCGACTCGGGCTTATGGATCGTTCCCGAAAATGGCAATCCTCGACCTTTAGGCATTCAAGGAAAGACCTTCAAAATGTCTCCAGACGGTCGTTCTCTTGCTGTCGCTGGAAATTTGGGTATTTCTCTGGTTCCCCTCACTGCGGATGCCGAGAAGCGAGAATTTTTCCCGGGCTACGATCGCGTGGTTGCCTTTACGACGGATAAGCGCCAACAAATTATCGCCCTGAAAAGCAATCGAGATTTAACGCGCTCGCTTTTTGTCCTTGGCGATCGCGGACGGGAACGAGAGATTTTAAAGACAACGGGGGCAATTTTAGACTGTCAGTTTGAACCGAGGGAAGAACAACTTTTATATTGTTTGCGCACCGAACCCCTCAATCCCAATTCAACCGTCGAAAGACCCATTCTTTCAATTATTAATATTGCCACGGGGACGGATGTTCCGCTACTCGCTTTAACCAACGATCCCGAAGTCAGAATGAGTATGTCTCCCGATGGTCGGCGCTTGCTTTTCGACCAAATCACCCTCGACAGTCGCAATTTTTCCACACTCCCGCAAGCAGATGAGGATTTCCGCACTACGGGCAATGTTTGGTCTCTCGAACTTCCCGATTTTATTTCTGGCGATCGCGACGAACAGCTAACACCTCCGCAAAGAATTACTTTGGGTTTAGATCCTCAATGGATACCCTGATTTCAGTTATCAGTTATCAGTTATCAATGAAACAGGAATTGATCGCTCTATCATTACTCATTACATATCGGCAGCGAGAGGAACATTTGCGAACTCAGTTCCAGTGGTTTGGAGAGCAAATTAAAGTCGGTTTGTTTGAAAATATTGAGGTTTTGATTGTTGAGTGCGATCGCTCCCCTTCCCAATGGATTCAAGAGACACTGACCGAGCCGAATTTTCGTTATTTTTATTATCCTTGCGATGGTATATTTCCTAAAACAAAAGCCTTGAATTTTGCGTTAAAGTATGCTAAGGGAAAATTAGTTACGCCTTTTGATGTCGATCTGATTCCTTGGGAAAATACCCTGCTACGTCATCTAGAAATAGCGCAACTGAATCCAAAACTTTTAATATCGGGCTATCGTGTCATGTTAGTGCGAAAAACGGTTAATTTTGCAGAGATGAAAACCGAGATCGAAGATGCTGCGATCGCCCCGGAAGATAAACCAACTGCGCTTTGGAAACAACTCCTCCATCGGGAAAGATTTGGGGTATTACCTTTTTTTCAGCGCGATCGCCTACGAGAAATCGGCGGTTGGGATGAAAATTTTCTCGGTTGGGGGGGAGAAGATCAAGATATTCTCGAACGATATCTAGCAGATGGGCGTTATTTTTGCCGCAGTCCCGAACTCATTTATTTACATCTCTTTCATGAGAAGAAAGAACAATGGAATGAAACAGAAATTATTGAGAAAAATCGTCAATATTATTACCAAAAGCGCCAATTTACGATCGAATAACGCAATTAATCGCTAGAAAAATCAGTCTCAGAAATTAACTGACGTAAAGCCGTCCATTCTGGCAACCATTCCCATACTTGTTCGATACGCCTCAAGGGGTGACAAGCAGGCTGAAAAGCGTGTGGAGAAAGGAACTTGGCAAACGTCCCCAAAAAGAATAGAGTTGTCTAGACCGACAACTCTATGAAAAAATGTTTCCCGAATTATACCAGAAAGTCTTCGACATTAA
>JBCCVR010000267.1:0-7197 GCA_039194995.1 Cyanobacteria bacterium P01_E01_bin.42
CGGAAATATTAAAACGTTGTTTTACGGGCTGAAGCCTTTCAAAAAGGGAATCAGGAACCGCGATAGTAACTCGTCTCCCCATAACTTCCTCCCGAAATCTGTGTACTTTTATACAATAACTGAATTTGTATGCAAAACATGACATTGCAATATTTTGTTACATAATATACAGTTTTTCCAAAAAAGTTATGTATTGAATAAAAAATCTAAGGATGTGGGAAAACCTCAGAAATGCCTCTATCACAAGGCTTTAGGCAGATTGAGCAAAAAATAGAGAAACCCCACCCCCTGTTTTGGCGAGGCGAGGCAAATTTTTGGTTGCGATCGCACCGTAATGTTTGCAATGAATGGGAAGCGATCGACGGTTCGAAATATGGTGGGAAGCGATCGCATTGTTGTGTCTTGTCGCGATCGCCATGCTTCACCCATCAAAATCTGTGGCGAATGGGTGAAGTAGCAAGGAGAATTACGCCCCCATTGAGAGTATTAAGCGTTCTCTTGAACTTTCATCGTATAGTCTCGAAAGCGTTCTAAATCTGCCTTAATCGTAGACTCGACGACGCGGCCGACGAACAAATTATCCATAATCTGCCCGACAATCCCCGGAATACTGTAGGCGACAGTGAGGCGCACGATACTGCTGGTATGGCGATCGTAAAAGCGAATTGCACCGCGATTGGGTAAACCATCCACGGATTCCCATTGAATAATTTGATTGGGAACGAGTTTGAGAATGCGGGATAACCACGTAAATTCCAATCCGGTGGTTGCCAATTTCCACCGCGACAGTTCGGGATTATCTTTTTGAATTGTCACCGAGTCGATCCACTTCATCCACCGAGGCATCTGTTCTAAATCCGACCACAACCCCCAAACGAGATCGATGGGAGCATCTACTTCTACTTGTACGCTATGTTCGAGCCAGTCTGTCATTTCAGTTATCAGTTATCGGTTATCAGTTACTCCCTTCTTGCACTCCTCCTCTTACTCTCCCCCTCTTGGGAGGGGGTTGGGGGGTGGGTTAGGGCTTGGGGGTTTGGTTTTCTACTTTTGACTCAAGATGGCTTTGGCTGCCCTGCGTCCGGAAATGGTTGCCCCTTCCATGCTATCGATATAGTCTTGTTGGGTGTAACTTCCGGCTAAGAAGAAATTCGCGATCGCCGTTTTCTGATCCGGGCGATACAAATCCATTCCGGGGGCTTCCCGATAGAGAGATTGCGCCAACTTCACCACGCTATACCATGTCATATTCAATTCCCGCGACGAAGGGAACAATGCTTGTACCTGTTTGAGGACGTGCTGGGCGATTTCTTCGTTACTCTTTTTAATGAAAGGATCTCCCGGAGTCAAAACCAACTGCATCAGGGAGCCTTCCCCTTGTTTGTAATAGTCTCCCGGACTGGCGAGGGCGAGATCCGCAAAACAAGAAAAGTCCGCATCAGCAGTATACAGCAGATTATCGAGTCCGGCGGCTTCTTGGAGTTGCTGGCGTTTTTCGGAATCTTGCATTTCCGTCACCCAACCGTCAAAGCGTAGTTGCACCGTTGCCACGGGGACGGCTTCTAACTTATAGATATTGTCAAATTCCGGCCATTGTCGCCAGGCTTCGGGTAAAAGGCGCTGAATCCCGGGAACATCGCAAGCAGCGACGTAAGCATCGGCGGTAATGGTTTCCTCTGTATCGCCATTGGCGACGGTAATCCCCGTAACATGGGGGGAATCGCCTTCGGTGTAGTGAATTTCCCGGACGCGGCGACGGGTGTAGATTTTGGCGTGACGTGCCTCTAAATAGTCAAGAATGGGTTGATGTAAATATTCTTGGGGAGAACCTTCCAACATTCGCAGGATCGAGGCTTCCGTTTTGGCGGCGAAGAATTGGAAAATCGTGAGCATACATCTCGCCGAGATATTTTCTGTATCGATGAAGCCGAGGGCATAGGCGATCGGGTTCCACATTTTCTTTAAGCTGCCATTATTGCCCCCATGTCCGCGAAACCAATCGGCAAAGCTGATGGAGTCAAGATCCCGGATAGTTTTCATCGCCCCTTCAAAGTCGATTAAACCGCGAATCAGGGGGCTGGTACCGAGGGCGAGGGAGTTAGCAGCTTTATCGATCGCGCTCAATTGAGAAGTCGTAAAAAAGGCTTTTAAGCCGTGGAAGGGGGCACCGGTAATGAAGCGAAAATCCAGTTCCCCGATGCGTCCTCCTTCGTTAATGAAAGTGTGAACGTGTTTCTTGAGGCGCAAATTATCGATCGCCCCAACTTTCCGCATCAATTCAAACAAATTGTAGTAGCAGCCGAAGAAGACGTGTAGCCCCATTTCGACATGATTGCCTTCAGGGTCTACCCAACTGCCCACCTTCCCCCCCACAAAAGGGCGAGATTCAAAGATTTCTACCTCGCAACCCGCATCGACTAAATCGATCGCGGTTGCCATGCCTGCCAGCCCCGCGCCAACGATCGCAACCCGCATTCCCTTTACCTTTCTAATTTTTGCTTTACATATTTTAATGGATCGGGGGAGTTTGTGGCGATCGCGATTCGATCCGGGACGGTGCGATCGGTTTTCGCGCTTGGTAGGATTAGAGCGAGTGAGGGAAAATTAATAGTTGCTTGTGTTTTACTTTTTATGATATAAATATACTAAAAAATGTAAAGACACTATTCTTGCTCGGAGCAGGAGAACTAGAGATGAGCCAGACAAAATATCCAGTTGTTCAAAACGAAAGTAAGGATTTTTATTTTGAAGGGCAAAGAGTTATAGATGAGACTCAACTCTCTCTCAAAGAATGGATTCATCTTATGCAAAATTGTCCGGATGAATATTTTCTAAAAAATTGGCGATTCCCAACTCGCGAGCATTTGCTTGAATTTTTAGATGTTCTACCAACTATTGACGAGAAAGTAGTAAGAGTTATTTTAAGTAAAATAATTATGGGAAGTGGAAATCTAGGATTTGATGAGATGGGAATAGATTATAGATTTGATACTTTTTACAAAAACTGCTCAGATCAAGAGAGAGGAGGATTACCATTAGAATTTGACAGGAGATATTTTAGAACTGGTGTTGCTTGGGAAGGAGTTACTTGGATTCTAGATTTGTTACCAAATTATCCAAAACGTGCTTTAGATGTACTCTCATCATATTTTATTGCTCATTATCAACTCATGCCTGATGAGAAAATAACTGGACTATCAGAAGCAATAACTATTATTCGAAAAAGATATATTGATAACATTGATGGAGAAATAAACATACAAAATACTTTATACAATTTAGAATCAGGACAGTTTGAGAATGTGTGCGCTAAATTATATCAAGATATGGGTTATCATGTTGAAATAACACAGCCCACTAGAGATGGTGGAATAGATATTATATGTAGGAAAGATGAAAAAGGTGAAAAAAACAAACTATTGGTGCAATGCAAAAGATGTAAAAATAAAAAGAAAATAGGAATAGGCGATATTAGAGAATTATTAGGAATAGTATCAAATGAAAAAGCAACAAAAGGTTTTTTTATAACAACCAGTGACTTTTCTCCAGACTGTTACTCTTTTGCTGAAAATAACGATCGCATAGAACTAATTAACTGTGTAGATTTTATAAGATTAATGAATCAATATAATGGAAAATATTGGCTAGATAGAATTGATTTTATTATAGCGGAAATGGAGGCTTATAAAGTCCGCCATTAGGTCGTAGCAGCAAGCGATGACGCTGTATTTTTCGCTCCTATGAGTAGAGGGAATAATGAAAAAATCATTTGTTGGCTTAAATCGGTATCAAATTGGCTGGCCTCCTATAGGATGGGCATATCTCTATCTAGATTTTGGACTGTTGAAAAATATGTCCCATCAAGAGGCATTAGAAAAGTTAGAAGCAATGGGATACGAACCGAGTTTGCGGTTAAAACAAACTACAGAGGGTTTGATTCCTTGCGCGCTTTTGAAAGTCGTTAAATTGGACGATCCGACCTCTCCCGAAAGTCCTTTTGAGGATATCATTGAAACGTTGCAAGTGACCTTTGATGGGGCAGTGCGATCGCCGTGCGGTCGTCCAAAAGGATATTTGCAAAACATCGGACTCGATCCGGAGAATTTGCCCGCGATCGCAGAAGAAGAACTCGAATCCGTTGGCTAAGGGGCGATCGCTACAATTTTCGCGATCGCAAATTACCTCAATTTTCCCATTGTTCGATAAAATGAGATGGAGATTCCTTTTTTGTCAAAATTATGACGACAACAACAAAAGAAACTATCCGATCGCTCCTCGAACGACTGCCAGATCATTGCTCTTTTGAAGATATTCAATATCATCTTTACGTTCTGACTAAAGTACAAAAAGGGTTGGAAAGTGCGGCGGTGGAAGAAATAGTTTCGCAAGCAGAAGCAGAAAAACGATTAAATAAAAAGTTTCAGTGATTAGATATATTATCTTGAAGATTCAATCAACTCGCTCTGATGTCTCATCAAGAGGCTTTAACGATTTAAAATATCCTTGTTTCCATAATTGAAGAATAGCGTTTTCCATTGCTGTCTTTGTTAACTCCGGTACGATAATCAAACCGGGAAATGCTAAAAAAGGAGAACCCAATTCAACCTCTTCATCTAAATCCTGTTGGAGTCGAACGGGATCGATAAAATAGACAGAATAAGACAAGCCATTCGGATCTTTTACAATCCCATCATTTCTACACCCTTTCATTGGTGTTTCCATGTCATCTCGTTCATCCCAGCCATATTTAAAGATGAGTGTTGGTTTCGTTTCCATCGTTTTCTTCCTCTAGATTCGGTTTGGCTTGAAAACTGCTAAACTCTTTTTTGTCTTCATTCTCCATACATTAGCAAGCATTGTTGTGGACGAATCCTATCATACAACTCAGCGATCGCAGAAGAAAAACTCGAATCTATTGGCTAAGGTGCGATCGCGCAAATTTTCCCCAATTCTGCGAGGGAATGTCAAACTAGATCGAGAAAGCGCGGGTAGGCAAGCAGATGATACAGTTAAAATCTTGGCAATGGATTGTTTTAGCAACGCCGATCGCGGCGATCGTCCTCTTTCTTCTCGCAGCAGCAATTTGGCAAATTCATCTCTGGGGTTTGACTTGGCTTTGGGGGATTTTTATTCTCGTTTTTGTGGGTTGGCGCTGGCTGCTGGCTAAATGGACAAAACCGCAAGTTGCCTCCCTAGAAGCAGTTAGGATAGAACTCGAACAACCCCTAGAAGCCGGGAAAACGAACCCAGAAGCCCTCAAACAAGCCGAAATCGTCCTACAGGATATCTTGAAACAAACTCGCGCGGATGCCCCTTTTTGGGAAGACTGGCCGACATTTTGGCAGAGATGCCAAGAAATGACCGTCGCGATCGCTCAAATCTATCATCCAGAGGTTAAATATCCCCTCCTCAATATCTACATTCCCCAAGCCTACGGTCTCATTCGCGGCACGGTGGATGACTTGGATCGCTGGATGCAGCAACTGTCCCCGATTCTCGATCGCGTTACCGTCGGGCAGGCTTATCGCGCTTATGAGATGTATCAAAAGTTAAAACCCTCGGCTCGAACTCTCGCTAAAGTTCTAAACTGGGCGCAATGGGTTTTAAATCCTGCCGCAGCCGTTGCCAAACAGGTTGGCAAATCCGCCACTGAGGAAGCAAACCAACAACTCCTCGCCAACTTCGGGCAACTCCTGCGAGAAGCCGCCTTAAAAAATCTCTGCCAGCAGGCGATCGCCCTCTACGGCAATGGGACGGCCTTGGAATTAGCCGTAAAACCCGAAGAAACGCAAACGTTACGGGAAATACTCGAGCGATCGCAGCCCGTGGAAAAAATCGAGGTCAAACCCCTAAATATTTTACTGGTGGGGCGCACCGGAGCCGGAAAAAGCAGCACGATTAACACCCTTTTCGATCGCGATCTCGCTGAAGTGGATATTTTGCCCAGCACCGATCGCATCCAAAATTATCGTTGGCAGGTTCCGGGAGGAGATAGCCTCGTTTTATGGGATACTCCCGGTTACGAACAAACCCAGGGGGAAGCGTTACGAGAATTGGTCTTAGATTTTGCCACCCGCGCGGATCTCGTTTTAGTCGTCACTCCCGCCCTCGATCCCGCCCTGCAAATGGATGCAGACTTCCTACAAAATATTAAAAATATCATTGCAGATTTACCCGCGATCGCCGTTGTTACCCAAGTAGACCGCCTGCGCCCCGTCCGGGAATGGCAGCCCCCCTACGACTGGCAGCAGGGTCATCGCCCCAAGGAAAAAGCCATTCGCGGGGCGACGGAATATCGCCTCGAAAGTTTGGAGGATTTTTGTATGGGGGCCTTTCCCCTCGTGACTGGATCTGGCGATCGCCATCCTTGGGGCGAAGATGCCCTTTCCATTGCCCTGATCGAAGCGATCGACCCGGCCAAACAGATTCGCCTGGCTCGTTTTTTGCGCGATCGTGACAGCAAAACTCTCGCCGCAGCCAAGATTATCGATCGCTACATTTTCCAAATGACGACAACCCAAGGATTGACAGAACTCTTAAAAAGTCCCGTCCTGCAATTCATTTCGACCCTAGCCACGGGATCGCCAACTTTAGCTTATTTGCTGGCCGAACAAATTCCCATCGAACAGTTACCCATTGTTATCGGAAAATTGCAAATGGCTTACGATCTTTTCTCGCTTTTTAATTTAGAACAGTCGGATAAGGGAAAATTCGATTTGCTGGCGCTCTGGCCGTTATTATTAGAACAATCAATGGGCGATCGCGAAAAAATACAAACACCCAAAACAACGAAGGCTTTGGGATATGCGTTGGTTGAATATTGGACGCAACCCCTCGATATCAATCGACTTCAAGATCGATACGAAGCGTATTTACAACAATTTTAAAGTGCGCGATCGACCATCCCTCATCGCTAGCGAATAAAATACTCGCACTTCTGCAAACAATATCGCGATCGCTTTTAGACAGAAGATTGACAAATTCTTCAATAAAGCATTACAGTTGTTGAATCATAGAACAAGGTAGTTTTCCTCCAAAGGGGCAAAACCAACGCATCTCCATGACGAACAACAATCCCCGTGCTGAATACGACTCTCCTTGGAAAGAGGCAATTTCCTTCTCAAGGGGTGACAAGCAGGCTGAAAAGCGTGTGGAGAAAGGAACTTGGCAAACGTCCCCAAAAAGAATAGAGTTGTC
>JBCCVR010000268.1:0-7166 GCA_039194995.1 Cyanobacteria bacterium P01_E01_bin.42
GAGCAATGATCCTCAATATCTCTGCAAATATGCTGGGGTTGGGAAATGCAGCAACGCCGTTTGGCATCAAGGCCATGGTGGAACTCAACAAGCTCAATCCCCTCAAGGGAACTGCAACCAACGCCATGTGCTTATTTCTCGCCATCAATACCTCTAGTGTTGCTTTTTTTCCCTTGGGAGTCATCGGGGTGAGAGCCGCCGCCAATAGTAGCGAACCGGCTGCTATTTTTCTACCGACTTTATTGGCTACCCTTTGTTCGACTGTTGTAGGTGTTGCAGTGGCTTCTTGGTTGGGTCGAAGAAGTAAGCCCAATCTCGAATCCGGATCGCAGGAGGTTGAATCTGTCAATGGGTCCTCCCCAGAAGAACAGGAGATCGACAGCAGCAACGATCGCGTTGAAGAAACCGATTATTCTCACCTCCTCTATCCCACGGGTCGGGTTTCGCCAACGATCGCCGGGTTATTTGCGATCGCGTTTGCTGGCTCAATCGTCTATGGTGCAATCCGCAGTGACAAGCTGGGCGATTTCTTTAACCCCGATTTCATTTCCCATTGGCTGATGCCGATCTTAATCTTCCTCATCATTATTTACGGAGTCGGGCGCGGGGTAAAAGTGTATGAAGCCGTCACCGAAGGCGCAAAACAGGGTTTTGATATTGCGATTCGGATTATTCCCTTTTTAGTGGCCATTCTCGTGGCGATCGGTATGTTTCGCGCATCTGGGGCCATGGAAACGCTCTCTACCCTACTCAGTCCTTTAACGAATTTAATCGGCATGCCCCCAGAAGTCTTGCCGATGGCTCTCCTGCGACCGCTTTCGGGGGGTGGTGCGTTTGGCATCATGAGCGAGTTAGTCGAGCGATCGCCGGACTCTTATAGTGCCTTTCTAGCTTCTACAATGATGGGGAGCACGGAAACGACTTTTTACGTGCTTGCCGTGTATTTCGGGGCGGTTGGCATTACGCGCATTCGCCATGCTCTTGTCGCCGGGCTTTTGGCTGATGCAACGGGACTTCTCGCCGCTTGTCTCTTTGCCAGTTTATTCTGGACTGGTTAACATTTACACCCGTTCAAAACGCCGGATTATCGGAATTCTCGATACAAGGATCGAAGCACTCAATATGATGCGGTTGCAAAATTTCCCCTCGATTGCCAACTATCAAACCCTCGAATCCCTCCATAAAAGCGATCGCCCCTTCGTTTACCGCCCTCGAAATATTGAGGAAAGGCAATTCGTACAATCTGGGGGATTGAGGGATTTAGGGAGCAGGGTATGTAAGTCCTACATCTTTTTCTAAAATATTGTCATATATATTCATGTTAAACCCTGTAAAAAATCACATAATTTTTTGCTATTTATTAGCCGTTGGAGAAATACCATTGTGTCACAAAATACAGATTCAGGATTTATCCTGATTGTAGATGACAATCCCAACAATCTCGCCGTCCTGTCGGAAGCACTCACTGTAGAAGACTTGCGCTTTCGAGTTGCGATGGATGGAGAAAGCGCCCTCACACTGGTGGAACGAAATGCCCCCGAACTCATCTTGCTTGACGTGCAAATGCCGGGTATGAGCGGTTTTGAAGTTTGCCAGCACCTCAAAGATAACCCCACGACCCAATCGATTCCCGTGATTTTCACCACTGCCCTCACCGACATGGAAAGTAAGTCGAAAGGATTCGCACTGGGGGCAGTGGACTATATTTCTAAACCTTTCGAGCAAACCGAAGTCCTAGCAAGAGTGAGAGTGCACTTAAAGCTCAAGCACCTGACGGAATCTTTAGAAGAACAAGTGCAAGAACGCACCTCTGCTCTACAAAAGGCACAACTTCAGATAGTTCAGCAAGAAAAGCTTTCCAGTTTGGGGGAAATGGTCGCGGGAATTGCCCACGAACTGAATAATCCCATCAACTTTATCGCGAGCAACGTTCAACCCCTCCAAGAATATGTCACGGGGGTGAAGGAAATTCTCGATCTGTACCAGCAAGAACATTCCCATCCCTCCCCAGAGTTAGAAGAGGCAATCGAAGATTTGGATCTGGACTTTGTATTGGAGGATATGGAAAAAATTCTCGGTTCCTTTGCCCTTGGTGCCGATCGCATTAAAAATATTTCCACTTCTCTGCGAACTTTTTCTCGTTCTGACAGGGAAACTAAAGTCGAAGCCAATATACATGAGTGTTTGGAAAGTACCCTAACAATTTTGCAACACCGCCTCAAAGAGAACGGCGATCGTCCCCGGATTGCAGTCCGGAAATCTTATGGACTCCTGCCGCCAGTCTCCTGTTATCCCGGACAGATCGGGCAAGTTTTTATGAATATTCTTGCTAATGCGATCGATGCCCTAGAGGACGCTGTAATCCAAGGAAAAATATCAGATCCTCAAATTACAATTACCACCCAAGCGATCGCGGCTCAAAAGATAGAGATTTCCATTACTGATAACGGCTCGGGCATTCCCGAATCTATCCGCAAGCGCCTCTTTGAACCCCTTTTTACCACAAAACCCGTCGGTAAAGGAACGGGTCTGGGATTGGCGATCGCTTACCAAATTATGACAGAGAAACACGAGGGGAATCTCGCTTGTACCTCTGAAATCGGCAAAGGGACAAAATTTGCGCTCGAAATTCCCATTTCCGGAGAAGATTCGCCAGCCAGCGATCGTTAAATCAAAACTATATCCTATGAAAATTAGAGCCGTTTTTCTATTATTTTTTCTCGTTGGTTTGACCGCTAATCTAACAAGTTGCGCGAACTTTCCAGTGCAGTCTCCTCGAAATTCTACCCTCGCTAATTCTGAGGAAGATTCCCAGACTAGGGAAGACGATTCGCTGGTCATTTGGTGGGAACAAGGATATAGCAGCGAAGCCAATGCAACAATTGTTCGGTTGGTGGAAGCGTGGGAAGAACTATCCGGCATCGAAACCAACCTGCAATTGAAACCCCCACCCATTGACAAACAGTTAAAAACTGCGATCGCGCAAGGTAATCCTCCCGATATTGCCTTTAACAGCACGATTTCCTTAATTATTCCCCAATTAGCGGGAATGGGAAAACTGGCCGATGTCTCGGATGTCATCGAACCCATCCGAGATTCATTCAATCCCAACGCGCTGGCTGGGGCGACGTTTCTCAACCGCACGATAGGACATCGCGGTTTCTATGGGATTCCCACGGGGATGGTCACCTATAATATGCACTACTGGAAACCCTACCTCGATCGCCTCGGTCTCGCTCGGGAGGATATTCCCCAAGATTGGCAAGGGTTTTGGCAATTTTGGCAAGCAGTGCGCGATCGCCTGCACCAAATGGGAGAGACAGAGATTAACAGTTTTTGCCTGACCCTATCGGGAGACTCCCACGATGGCAAAGAAACCCTCGCCTTATTTTTGCACGGCAATAACGTGGAAGTTTTTGCCGAGGATGGCACATTGGTTCTCGATCGCCCTAAAAATCGCCAAAGATTGATCGAAACCTACCGCCAATTATCAAGCCTGTATCGAGATGGATTTATCCCCCAAGAAGCCCTAGAGTGGACGAATCCGGATGATAATTTCCAATTCCTCGATCGCCAGTGTTTGCTCGTCATCAATGGGTCTCTCTCTATTCCCTCCACCCAAAAACAGCCGGATATTCCCTATAACCGCGAAGAAAAAAATCGCTACGTGAATGAAATCGTCACCCTCTCAAACTGGCCGAATACCGCAGATGGCAATCCTTTTGAGATTTTTATCGGCACCCAAGCGATTGTCGTCCCGGCTGAAGCGATCCATGTAGAAGAAGCCAAACAGTTTCTCGCCTACTTCCTGCAAGTAGAAAATTTCAAACAGTGGAACGAACAGCTAAGAGGGCGTTTTCTACCCCCCTTGTCGGAACTGTTGAATACTCCATTTTGGCAAGATGCAGGAGATCCTCACTTTGCCGCTATTTTAGACCTACAAGCGCAAAAGACCCGACCCTATCCCCCCGCCCAAAATCCAGCCTATGCAGATATTGCCGAGGAAGAAATTTTAATGGGAGAATTGGAACGCATCCTACGCGAAGACATCTCCCTAGAAGCAGCAGCAGATGCGGCGATCGCTGGCGTTCGAGAAATTGTCAAACGATACTAGGAGTGAGAATTATGCCATCCCCCTTGAAAAAAAGTTTGTTGGTGCAATTAACCAGCTATTTTTCCCTTCTTTCTATCATCACTGTCGGTATTGTTGCCACTTCTGCTTATCTCCAAGCGAGGAAAGCGATTGTGAGAGATATTGTCGATCGCCTGACGGTGGCAACGGCTTTGAAAAGCGCCCAACTCGATGAATGGGTTGAGAATCAAATTCAAGATGTTCTCCTAACCAGTACCCAGCCTACCATTGCCACGAATGCAGCCGACCTGCGACTATTCGAGGCTTCAGATCCCCGCTATCAACTGGCTTATCGTAATTTAGGAGAGTATATCGATCGCTGGACGGAGATTAAATCTAATATGCAAAGCATCCGAGTCACGACCAATGGCGGCTATGTCATCTTAGATTCCCAAAATCCGGAAACAAAGGGAAGGTATCGACCCAATGGCAACCCCGCAACCGTATTTACCCCCAACACTGCCAGTATTATTATCCCCAAGTTCTATATTTCTCCAGCCACGGGTAAATCTGCAATTACCCTTGCCACGCCGATTTTTGATGAAGAACAAATTCAAATGGGGGCGATCGCCGTGGATCTGGACTTAGCAGACATCGATGACCTCATTCGCAATAATACAGGATTGGGAGAAAGCGCAGAAACTTATCTGGTTGCAAATAGCCAAAAAGGAACGATTTTCATATCGAGAGATAGCGCTCGAGAAATCGACTCCCAAGACACCATTAGCAGCACGGGCATCGATCGCGCGATCGAAGGGAAAGCAGGTTTTGGACTCTACAAGAATTACGCAGAAGTTCCCGTGGTGGGGGTTTATCGTTGGTTGCCCGAGCAAGAGTTGGCATTACTCGCAGAAATCTCTCAAAGGGAAGCCTTTGCCTCAGCCAGACAACTGGCACAGAGTATCGTTATCATTGGCTTGATTTCTGTGGGAGTTTTGTTAGTGGGAGTGTATTTACTCTCTCGACAGATCGTCCGTCCGATCGTGGCGATTAGTCAAGCCGCAGAATCCTTGGCAGCCGGAGATTTAAGCCAAACGGCTCCGGTGATGACCGAGAATGAAGTGGGGGTGCTGGCAAGAACATTTAACCAAATGGCAGAACAACTGAAAGCATTAGTTGAAAACTTAGAAAAACGAGTACAGGCACGCACCGCAGAACTCGAAGTGGCAAAAGTTAAAGCCGATCGCGCCAACCAAGCCAAAAGTGATTTTCTGGCCAGTATGAGTCATGAGTTGCGAACCCCCCTCAATGGTATCCTTGGCTACGCTCAAGTTCTCGATCGTTCCCCATCTTTAGGAGACAAGGAAAAACATGGAGTGAGAATCGTTTATCAATGTGGCTCTCACTTGTTGAACTTAATTAACGATATTTTAGATTTAGCCAAAATTGAAGCGCGTAAACTCGACCTCAATCCCAATGCCGTCCATCTGCCAACATTTTTGCAAGGAGTCGTAGAAATTTGTCGCATCCGTGCCGATCGCAAGGCTTTAGAATTTATCTACCACCCCCCAGAAAATCTACCTGAAGCCGTTATTCTCGATGAAAAACGCCTGCAACAGGTCTCGATCAATCTTTTGGGCAATGCCATCAAATTTACCGATCGCGGCTCTGTGAGCTTCACCGTCGAAGTGTTAGAGACCCCTGCTCCCGAACGCCATCGCCTGCGTTTTTCCATCATCGATACGGGAGTCGGGATGGAACCCGAACAACTCGAAACCATTTTCCAACCTTTCGAGCAAGTCGGCGATCGCAAAAAACAAACAGAAGGAACGGGTTTAGGCCTCGCCATCAGCCGGCAGATTGTAGAATTGATGGGGTCTCAATTGCAAGTGAAGAGCGAATTGGGTAAGGGCAGTACGTTTTGGTTCGAGATCGAAGTCCCCGCAGCCCGAGAGGAGGTCGCCCCATCGAAAATCGTCGAACAAGACGCGATCGCGGGCTATCAAGGAGAAAAACGCCATATTCTCGTAGTAGACGACGCTTTTGAAAATCGTTCGGTTGCCGCTAGTTTGCTCGAACCGATCGGCTTTGAGATTAGTGAGGCAGAAAATGGTCGAGAGGCTTGGGAGAAAATCCAGCAAAGCCAACCGGATATTATCATCACCGATTTGATGATGCCCGATATGAACGGCTATGAGTTGCTGGCAGCCATCCGCACTTTGAAAACTGGCAAAAATATTGTCACCATTGCCTCATCTGCTAGTATTTTTGAGACCAATCGACAAGAAGCAATGGATGCGGGAGCCGACGCATTTTTACCCAAACCCGTGCAAGCTGACCAATTACTGCAAGTTATACAAGAGTCCCTCCAATTAGAATGGATTTATGAAGAACGGGACCCCCCAAATAATCGAGAGAATTCCACTGAAGCGATCGCACCGCCGAGTCAAGAAGTTTTGGAACAATTACTCGAACTCGTGCGAGATGGAGATATTCAAAGGATTAAAGAAGTGGTTAAAGAGCGCTTGGAAGCCGATCCAACCTTTGCTACTTTTGGTGGAGAAATATTGCAGTTAGCCAATAGTTTTCAACTCAAAGGTTTGGCTGCATTCATTGAAGATTATCTGGCTAAAGTTTAATGCTAAATAAATGTTATTGATGCCCAACAAAATTTTCATATTTAGGTATCGAAAAACATGGAAGCGCGATCGCTTGTCATTCAGAATTAGGGAAGGGAACAGAATTTATAATTTCTCTACCAATTTGTTGAATTGTCTCGATCCACTCTGAAACAAATGTAAAGCGTGGGGGACGAGCATCCTGGTGAATTAAATTTAAAACTTTGTTCTGTTCGTTCTCCCTCATCAGTTGAAAGGTGAATCCACCCTTCCCCCATCCCAGATATTAGGGAGCATGTGCCCCCAAGCCAAAGTTTAGGCAAGCTAATTGAATTCCCCCCTCCCTACGGTACGTTTTAATCAGAGACAACTAAAGGTTGTTTGTTCCAAACGTCGGGGGGGGGGGGGGGGCAACGCCTTCCCGCATTCTGCCTCACAACGGGATTATTGTTGTCGCATTAACCTGGTCCACGAAA
>JBCCVR010000269.1:0-7077 GCA_039194995.1 Cyanobacteria bacterium P01_E01_bin.42
AAATTATCGCCCGCTCTTTCTCTACGAATCGGAAATGATTTAGATTTTATCAATGATTTGAATTAATATTCTCGTGCAATATAATTCTAAACTCTGCTAATTCTTCATTGTTCGTAAATGCTCTTTTAGGAATTATTCTGAACGCATTGTCTCCTTCATAAATAATAAAAAGATTGTTGGTTTCTATAAATTTTTTAAATAGATTGCATCGTATCGTAGCATCAAAACCTTCTCCTTCAAGAGAAAATGATTCCCCTGTTGCTTCTATGGTCATTGGCTGATGTAGGGCTTTATTTTGGTTATTCCACGATCTTTTAAGCCAAAAAGTCTCCAGTAGAGTCGATAGAGGATTTAACGTTATTGCCAACAGTAAAGTTAAAATACCTCCGATGAGATCGCCACGTAAGAATTTACCTGTTGCAGATAATAGCAAAACAATGATAAAACTCCAAAATGCAAAATAGATTATTTTGTGTTGTCTTACATGGGCTTTATTTGCTTCTTGATAATCTCTAAAATTTAGTCTGAATTCAATTTTCATAACCTTTAGTCTGGAATGATCGTGAAATATATCCGAGCGGCTGCGAGTCTAGACACTGCAAACCCGATCGCAATTGAATCGGCAAAACCCCTCAATATTGGGTTTAATGAGGATTGAGAACTCCTCCTCATCATGTTATGACAAACCCGCAAACGCCTTTCATTTTAGCTTCTGCTTCTTCGGCTAGAAAACAACTCTTGCAACAGGCTGGCATCAAAGCGATCGCTTGCAAAAGTAACTTTGATGAATCTAGCATTCAAAACGAAGACCCGGAAGCCTTAACCAATACCCTCGCCCTCTGTAAAGCGCAAATTGTTGCCAAGCAATATCCCGATGCTCTCGTTCTCGGCTGCGATTCCGTGCTATCGGTGGCTGGGGAAATTCACGGCAAACCCGCAACTCCTGTAGAAGCGATCGCCCGTTGGCAACTGATGCGGGGTAAAATTGGTGCGCTCTATACCGGACACGCTTTACTCGATGGCAGCACGGGCAAGGAAATTGTCAAGTGTGGCATCACAAAAGTTTACTTTGCCGAAATTAGCGATCGCATTATCGAAGCCTACGTCGCGACGGGCGAACCCATGCACTGTGCCGGCTGCTTTGCCATTGACGGACAGGGCGGGCTATTTGTGGAAAAACTGGAAGGCTGCCACAGTAATGTCATCGGTTTGAGCCTGCCCCTACTCCATCAAATGCTCAACGAACTCGGCCGGAGTATCGTAGATTTCTGGTGAAAAAGGTCGCATTTCGACGAGCCAAGTGCAGGCAAGCGATCGCCCACAGGCAATCGTTACGAGTTTTCTCCTTCATCCGGCTCTCATGCTAAACTCAAAGGCAATCCACATTAAGGGAAGTTTGAGCATGGCAGCCAGCGACGATTTCAGAAAACAACTCAAAGCCGGTAACATTTTTGACGCGCTGACCTTAGCATTAGGAGAAGCGATCGAGTTGGAAATTACCACTTGGGTTTCTTCTGATGAAGATAACAATTTAGGTGGCGATCCGAATACGACTCCCGCACCCGGTCATCGCATGAGAACTCGGATTAATCTCGTCGATGGAGATATTGATAACGAGATCGGGGCGGAATTTATCGGCGATGGACCCTATACCGAACTCAGAGAATTTCATCTCCAACAAGTTAAAGATGGACGGCATATCATTCAACAAAACTTGGAAAACTTACAACAAATGTTTGTGATTTTGGCCAGTACCCTCTCTCGTTTGCCGAAAACCTCTCGTCCTCCTATTCTCTCCCCCACTGACGAGAATCAACCCCAATAGCCGCCAAAACCGCAAGCGCGATCGCGGGGCATCCTCCAATACGCTAATGCTAGAAGCCAAAGCAGGGAAAGCAGGTCATGCCGTCAAGTCAAGAATTTAGAGAAGCCCTTCAAGCGGGGAAAGTGCAAGAAGCCTTTACGCTGGCACTCACGGAAGCTGTAGAGTTGAAAATCACCACTTGGGTCTCTTCATCGGATCTCGATGCCGATGTTAACCCCCGAGAGGCGACTTCAACAATTGCCCCCCGAGAGTCGGCAGACGAGGCAAAACCGGGGCATCGCCTTCGTACAAATATCAATCTCATGCAGGGAGATATCGAACACGAAATTGGCGATCGCTTCCTGAATAACAATGCTTATCACGAATTGTTGCGATTTCACTTTACGCAAGTGGATAAAGGACAACAAATTATCGAGCAAAATATTCACAGCCTGCAAAAAATTTTTTCCCTCGTCACTTCCCTTAAAAATCCTCCACTCGCTTCGGCTTCAGATTCTCCCCCAGCCGCGATCGCCCCAGAAGAAGCCGAAGCAGAATCCTTTGCGGAAATCGAATCGACAACAGATGAGCATCTCTTCTCTGAGGACACTATTGACATTGAAACCGCAGAAAGTGCCTTAGATTCCCTCGGCGAACAAATTACAGACAGCGTGATTATTGCTGAAGAAGAATTCCAGCAGGCGCGATCGGAGGTTGCCCCCGCAGAACTTGAATTGAGGGAAACGGAAGCGGAAGAGTTGCCCCTACTGGTTGTGGAGGACGAGCTAGAGGATACAATGCCTCTTTTTGAAGAAGAAGGCGATCGCCCAGAGGAAGAGCCAGAAAGCTCGGATAATTGGCTCGAGGAAGAAACGCCTTCTATCAGCGTAGAGGCTTCTCCCGGAAACTCGCTTTGGGAATCATCTCCTGAAGCAGAAGAAACCGCCCAAACTCCAGAAATTACAGACTCAGAAACCGCAGACAGTCAGACCGAAGCCTTCATCGATACCCTCTTCAGCAGCGATGATTGGATTGAGGAAGACTCATCCGAAAACATTTCTCCCGCACCGGAGAGCGCGCCTCAAAATCCCCCAACCCCCTCGGAATCATTGGAAATTGAAGGTTGGGATAGCTCTTCTAATCTTCACTTGAGCGAACCGATCTCGCCTCTCTCAGAAGAGATTCCGGCAAAGTCTGAATCCGATATATTCCAAATTGAGAACTTAGATGACTTATCCGAATCCGAAGCAGAGTTAGATTTGGAGGATTGGGAGTTTTCCTCGGAAGGAACGGAAAATGAGGACGAGCGAGACCAAGAATTTGCTGCCGATTTGCAATCATTGGATATTGAAGAGTTAACGCCAACCGCGACAAGCGAAGCCGATTTAGATGCTTTGGCTTCGGAGTTGACTTCCGAAACCCCAGTCGGATCCGAAGAAGATGCCTCCTTTACAGAACTCGATAATCCTTGGGATGCCCCCGAACCGGAAATGTCGAGCCTCGAAGCCTTATCTCTCGAAGAGGAAGAGAATACAGACGAAAGCGATGAGATAGAGGACGAAGAGGATGAAGATTGGGGGGATTTTGTTAAATTTGTCGAACAAGATTTATCCGAGAGCGAAGCCCCTCCTACAGTTGTTTTGCCGGAGACTGACAGCCAACCCGAACCGGAATTCGATTTCTTTGCAATGAGCGAGGAGGGCGATCGCGATCTGCCATCCCCCGATCCGACAGCCTCACCTATTGTAGAGACGGCGATCGATGAGGCAATCTCCCTTGAAGAAGACTGGGATCCTGCCTCAGAACTCGATCCCTTTGCAACTTCCCAATCGGATACCGAGAGTTACACTTCTATCGTTGAAGAAGATTGGGAAGAATTTGCGATCGAAGAACTCGAACCCTATCCCAAAACCGAGGAGTCTGCTTGGCAAGAACCGTTTTTCGAGGAGACCGTTGCAACGGCAAGTATTGATGAAATTTTAGACGACCCTCCCGAATTAATTGATGAGGAAAGGGCTGAGTTGTCTGAAAGTGAACTCGATCGCGCTTGGGATGAGGAATTATTCGGCGATGAATTTAATTTTGATATTTCTTTATCCGACGAGGCCGATATGCCCTCCGATTTTCTGGAGGTCGAGGCCAAATCAGAAACGCCTCGCAATGGTTAAACTTAATTATTCATTTCCTTATTAAGGCACGATCATGTTTGAAAAACCACGACAGTCTTATAACGCCAGAACTCGTCAAACTCCACCTCGCGGGCAGAACGTCCAGCGAGAAACGGGATCTCCCAAGGCGATCGAGCGGGTAGAGCAGCCAACAGTTAGCACAGGATCGAAAACGGGAGAGATTTTTCAAAATTTTACCCGTTCCATTGGCGAAGTTTTAGTTGATATTACGGCTTTAGAAGTCAATACCATGATTGTCGATCGCATTACGGGAGATAAATTCGTTCCGTGGCAAACCTATCGCAGTATTTATGATATTAACGATGCCGATCTCCGTCGTCGCAATATTCCCGCCAACGAACGCTCTCGCTATTTGTCATTACGCAGGAAATTGGCTTTCGAGTATGCTTTGATCGCTTCAGAACCGTCATCGTCATTGTACGACGAACGAATGCTAGAGTTATTGAGTCAATCTCCTGAAAGTATTCCCCTTCCCAATCCTCACCCACCCGAATACAATCAGTTAGGACAATCCGAAGTTCTCCGGGTGCAAAAATTACTGGCTAATGGTCGTTTTCTCAGATCTTTACGAAAAACAGGGGAGTTAAAAGCCTGTTTGGATAATCAGAAACGTCAAGTCGAACGTCTCAAAGCAGTCAATCCCAATCGCAAGCATGAAGAGTTGCATGATTTAATGAATACAGACATGATTTACGCTCAAACGATCGTGCAATTGGATGGCGATATGATCAATCGCTATGCAAAGGAAATCCTCGATCATCCCCAGAGAGAGTTAATTTTGCAACTCCACCAGCAAAGCGTTGATTCGGGAGAAAAACAATGGCGGGGACTGTTCCAATTCTTCCTAAATTTAGTACAACAAGCAGTCGAGCGACGTGAAGGTGGATTTTTTGATTTTCTGCGTCGATAAGCAATTTCAGTTATCAGTTATCAGTTACTAGCGAACAGTGAATAATGCAACATTATCGACAAATACTTCGACTTTGCTCGGAGAAGATAATAAACAAGCGGTGCGACCCCGCGTCAGCGAAAGACGCAAGGGCACGCGCACCAAGACACAAATAATAAACAACAAACAACAACAACTTCATTTAGAACGATATATCCGCTTTTTGAAGGAACGCAGACCTGACCGCCGAATCGTTTATCATGGTATTCGCTTTCATCTGAATGACGAAATTTTAGGACAAATTCAGCAAGCGCGATCGCAAGGTCGTTCTCTTTTTATCAAACCTAAATTTCTGGCAAGTTTGCGCTATTACCTGCTATTTGATGAGTATAGTGCTTTGCATTGTGGTATCGATGTTTCGACGCACTATCTAGAGAATAATAGTAAAAAGGAAGAAACTGCGGTGCGAAGTTTAATTTCTATGGATGGCGATATTTTATACCAAGTCGATCGCCGCTATTTAGAAAGACCAGAACTCGCGATCGCGCTCACTTCTGCTCATTATTGGTTAATCGAGCAATTATTGGGGAGATTAGAATTAGGAGGGGAGTTATGGTTGGGCGTTCTTTCTTGGTTATTTTCACTCTCCACAATTATACCCTATATCATTCAATTTTTAGAGCAAGATAGATTGGATTTTTTGACTCTAATTGGAATGAGTTTGTTATCTTGGGCAATCCAAATTGTTTGCCGCTATGTCCTAAAATTTATAATGAGTCAACTCTGGCGTTTTATCCTCAAACAAATGCTTTCAGGTGAATTCGCAAAAAACTACCGATTAAAGCAGTTTATTGTAGGGATTTTAAGAAGATTGCGATTATAGTAGAACACTGGTTAACCACAGTCCCAATTGTAAAGAACATTGGTAAAATCTAGTTTTTTTAGATCGGACGTTTTGATGAAAAAGTTACCAATTCCGCCATCACCCCACATAATATCTGGAGAACTACTAGAGGGGATTTGGAGAAGTAAACAATCTAGTTGTTCTTTCTCAGCGTTAGCATCTCTGGGATCGTCTTGGACAAAATAAGGATACCCTCCAATCTGACTGTGTTTGGTATCCATAAAAAATCGCTCATACTCCCCCACTAAATTCCAATAATCGCGATCGCTTAAGCGATCGCATTCCGCTTGAAAAAGTTCGGTGGAACGATAATCAACAAAACTAACGGGTGCAACTTTGGCGGTGAATTCTAACCGAGAAATACAATCGCCAAGGGGTGAAAAATCGGGTTTGGATAAAAAACTAAAATCAGTGGTGAGATCGTTAACGCGATCGCTTGGATCGGGAAAATAGAGAATGCGAAACCCATCTTGATTGATAGGATTATCAAAATCTGCCCCATAGAGATCGTCATCAGCAATATAAAATTGGAGAATGCCTTTCTGAGGAAAAGGTTCGAGATGAGGAACTTCTGCAAAATTGATTTGTGCGAGTAAAAACAAATAATGACCGTCGCGAGCTTTGGGGTACTCGATATTTTTGGGTAAGTAAGGCAAACCACCGAATTTACTTTGCGTCCAAGATGTTTCAGAAGTGATTTCTGGGGCGATCGCAATATAAGGTCGCAGCGTTGCTTCAATTTTCTCGCGTAAGGGTTCTAAAAGTGGTGGCAACTCTTCGGGTAATTTATAATTCATCACGCAATCCCTTTTTTTCATTATATGTATTCTAATAATCGCGATCTGATAAGCGATTAAATTCTGTTTTAAAAATTTTGCTATCACCAATATACTATAAGGAATACACTCTCGGTTAATTTTAGGAGATTTGACTCCAATGAAAGCAAAGGAATTATTAGAACGCTACAAGGCTGGAGAAAGAGACTTTTCGAGAGTCGATTTGAGTAAGGAAAATCTCAGTGGTGCAGTTTGGGTTGGGGATGAATTCGGAGGTGAAAATGATTATCCAGTTGGGGGTTCAAGTCTGAGGGGAATTAATTTAAGTCAGGCTAATCTTGCTCGAGTCCGGTTGGATGGTGTTGATTTAAGGGGAGCAAATTTACGAGGTGCAAATTTGGAAATGGCTTTTATGGCTCGTGCAAATTTGACTGATGCTAATCTTTCAGAGGCAATACTATTTCAGAATTCTTTGCACCATGCACTTTTCAAAAGAACCCAATGTAAGAAAGCAA
>JBCCVR010000270.1:0-6986 GCA_039194995.1 Cyanobacteria bacterium P01_E01_bin.42
AATAACGAGCATCAAATCCACCTTGGGACGTACAGAGGGTGCATCTCAAATTTGTAAATCTATTGTTCCGTTAATAAGAAAAAATGTCTCGCCTTGATTTGCCACTAATGGCATCTTGCCCGTGGAGCATTGACTACAATTGTGGAACACGCATCCTGCTTGTTCCACGAGCGAGACATTTTTTCTTATTAACGGAACAATAGATTTACAAATTTGAGATGCACCCTCTGTACGTCCCAAGGTGGATTTGATGCTCGTTATTGAATCTCCTGAACCCCAATTACTGCATCATTCCAGTTCCGTTGGGTTTCCATATCATTTTGCAAACCGCCTTCATCGGCGACTGTAAACCGTTTAATCGCGGGGGTTTTACTGGTTGCCTGATAGAGCCAGTAAGCCTCTTCTTTCAGGGCGGCATCGATGGGGAGATCGATGGAGGCATAAACCGCACGCTTGCAGGCTTCGATGGATTCAGCTGGGAACTTGGCGATACGATTGGCTAGTTCATCCACGTAGAGGCCGATCGCATCGGCATCCAGTGCTTTATTGAGAATGCCATAGGCTTCGGCTTCGTCTGCATCAAAATCCCGGGCGCTCAAAACGATCTCCAAGGCTCGACCCAAGCCCGCTTGACGCGCCATGCGGGAGGCACCGCCCCCACAAGGTAGAATTCCCATACCCACTTCCATTTGCATGAATTTGGCTTTTCCGCGCGCCGCAAAGCGCATATCGCAAGCGAGGGCGAATTCATGACCGCCACCCCGCGCAAAGCCTTCAATTTTGGCAATGGTGGCTTGGGGAAGTTGGCTGATGCGTTCTAAAGTCGTTTGCAGATCGAGTAATTTCACCTCTTCGCGAGAGACCGCAATTACAGACATATCCTTGAGAAAATTCGTGTCCGCATGGGCAACGAAAATTTCGGGATGGGCGGATTGGAAAACGACGACTTTAATGGCGCGATCGCCCTCAAGGGCATCGGCCAAGACATTCAGATCCGCCAGCATCGGCAAGCCTTGGATATTGACGGGTGGATAGTCAAACGTAACCCAAGCGATGGCATTTTCGATTTTAACGTTGAATGTGGTGAAGTTTTCGTAACTCATTGGGTTGCTCCTTGCTTTTTCGCGATTAGTTGATATGGGTCATTTCATTAACGGTGAATTCAGCAACTGCGCCTTCGGTTGCTTGCATATAAGCGGCCAAGTGAGGGGCATTCATGTGGATCTGCCAGAGTTCGCGAGACTCCCAATTTTCATAGAACAGAAAATGGGCGGGATTCTCATTATTTTGATGGAGATCGTATTGAATGCAGCCTTTTTCGGCTCGCGTTATCGGGATGAGTTTTTCCAGTTCGGCTTTGACTAAATCGATCCGATCCGGGTTTACATAGATGTTTGCAATGATGGTCAGTTTTGGCATTTTAATTTCTTTGCTTGGATGAATGATTGGCAATAATGTATGCGGTGTACGCGATCGCACAGATTAATTTCCCGAACTGAAACCATCCAAAACAGTCTTTCCGATCGCCGTGCCGCTTTCTTGCAATTCGTGAGCGCTACGCAGGTTAGCAACGTTTAAAACGCCCCCATGCTTGTTAACGGTTGAAATTAATGTGCCGTCATCTAACAAGTCTGCAAGCCGATTTAAGAGCTTATGTTGTGCATCCATGTCCTCGGTTTGGAACATGGAGCGAGTAAACATAAACTCCCAACTCACCGAGATGGCTTTCGGTTTCAGAGACACGATATCGAGAGACGGAGGATCGTCAATCAAGGCAATATGGCCGCGTGGTTTAATTAACGATGCGATCGCCTCAAAATGTCGGTCTGTATAGGTCAGAGAGGCAACATATCGCGGCGAAATTCCCAAAGCCTTCATCTCTTCATCGAGAGGATTGCGGTGGTTAATAATGCGATCGGCCCCCATTTTTTCTACCCAAGCTCGGGTTTCGGAGCGGGATGCAGTGGCGATAACATTGAGCTTTGTGAGTTTTTTGGCGAGTTGGATCAGAATCGACCCCACGCCCCCCGCACCGCCGATGACGAGGAGCGATTCCCCCGCCCCTTCGCCTTCTTTTAATCCAAAGCTATCGAACAGGATTTCCCAAGCCGTAATCGTTGTGAGAGGCATTCCCGCCGCTTCTGCAAAACCGAGAGAGGAAGGCTTTCGACCCGCGATGCGTTCGTCAACAAGGTGAAATGCAGCATTGGTGCCGGGGCGGGTAATATCTCCCGCATAGAACACCTCATCCCCGGGTCGAAATTTAGTCACCTCGGAGCCGACTTCTCTCACAATGCCCGCAGCATCGAAACCCAGAATGCGAGGTGCGCCCTCGGGCTGCATTCCTGCACGGACTTTAACATCGACAGGATTGACGGAGATACCCCGGACTTCTACGAGGAGATCGCGGGTATTGGGTTGGGGAATGTCCGTTTCCAACTCAATGAGGGCATTTTCTGCCGCGATCGGGCCTGCATCCTTATAGCCAATGGCTTTCATCATTTCTCTTGCCTGAACTCGTCAATCTTTTTCTAATTTAATTCTTTGTCAAAAATAGATAAACAGGGTTAAATCGAAATTACAATTCGGATATTTTTGATAATCATGGATCTTCTGTCACTGCGTCTATTCCTAAGAGTTGCAGAATTGGGGACGGTCTCGGCTGCGGGGCGAGATTTATCCCTTTCCCCCGCGAGTGCGAGCGCCCGTCTGGTTAAATTGGAAGAAACGGTCGGCTGTCGCTTGTTTAATCGGACGACCCGCGCGGTATCTTTAACCACGGATGGCGAAACGTTTTTACCCTACGCGCAACAGACCGTTGAAACTTTAGAAATGGGACTGAGCGCGATCGGCGGTCGGGGAGCGCAGGCACAGGGGTTATTGCGGATGACCATGCCAGGTTCTTTTGGACGAATGCACGTAATTCCGATTTTAGCCGAGTTTCAAGAGCGCTATCCCCTCGTCAGTCTCGATCTGCGTCTCTCTGATGAAGTCCTAGATGCGATCGAAGGGGCTTACGATCTCATTATCCGCAATGCACATTTAGCCGATAGCAGTTTCATTGCGCGAAAACTCGCTCGCGATCGCCGTCTTCTGGTTGCTTCTCCCGCTTATCTCGATCGCCACGGCATCCCTGCAACGCCGGAGGAACTCGCAACGCATCAATGCGTTATCCTCGCCGATAATAACAAGTGGAAATTTGCCAACGGACAGACGATTAACGTGCCGCGATCGCTTGCCGTCAACGATGGGGAGGCTATCCGCATAATGCTTGAAAACGGGATGGGAATCGGTATTAAGTCCCTCTGGAATGCGAGTGAGAGTTTAAAGTCTAAGCGCTTGGTGGAGGTTCTGCCGGATTTTCCCCTCGTTACAGAAGCCTCGATCTGGGCGCTCTATCCCAGTCGGCGGATCGTTGCGCCGAAAGTCCGCGCTATGATTGATTTTCTCCTCGAACGGTTTTGGCCAATTCCGCCGTGGGAACGTTAAGAGATGAAGAATTTGAACCACAGAGACACAGAGAGAAGAAATTTTCTAATTAAATCGATCGCGGTTTTTTCGAGCATCCTAAAAATTGCTTGTTGGTGAAAGAAGTGAAAGCGGGTTTTCGGAGTTGGTTGGATCGGTTTGTGGAGAGAAAGATCGACGCGGAAAATATTAGCGATCGCCTTCCCCAACAACGAACCCAATCTTTTTACAAAATTGAGATGCACTTTGCCCGACAATCAACCGATTAGATCGAATGCGCTGTGTTGGTAGTGGATGACAAACGGACCCATCATCTGCTGCGTGACGGGATTGTATGCCACGTATTCCAACTCGCGATCGCCAGGCAAGCAGGCCATGATCATCCCCACTGTCATCGGTTTCGTTCCTCCGGTAAAGTCGGCAACGATATCGTTCGCATTGCCGTCGTAATTGCGAAAGATGCGATTGACTATATCGAAGGTATCTTGAGAATCTGCCGGGGAAACCCCGGGCAAGATTTTTGTTCGCAATTTTTGACCTTCTCGCTCTAAGTTCGCGCACCGGTGTTCGATTTCTTCGGCGATCGCCAAAGAAGAACCGCCAAAATATTCTTTTTCTTTATCGTTTGAGGGAATCAGCCAAACGTATTTTAAAGTTTCTTTTTCGAGGAAATGATACCGGATCGAGTGCATTGCGCTCGTCGTGCGGCTGACTAGCAAAATAATACCAACCTTGCCACGTGCAAGGTGTGAACCATCTGGAGGAGGCGGGCGATCGGGGTTCGCGTTGTCTGAAGAATGCGAGCGCGAGACAATGCGGCGCAGTCGATGCCACAAGGCGATCGCGACGACTACGAGGAAGGGAATGAGAAAAAGAATCAACGGGGCTAAATAGGCAGCAAAACCCCCATTTTCTTCGCCCAACCACTGATTGATGAGGGTTTCAATTAAAATTCCCGCATTATCGAACCACCATCCCGCCGCACCAATACCGATAAACGTCCACAGGGGCAGTCCCAAACGACGAAAGATGCGCCCCAATTGCAGGAATTCCAAGGCCGCGCGAAAGGGGAAGGCGATCGCTCGGACAAGGCGTTGCAGGTGCCAGCCGAGAAATCGGGCGCTCTCGACAAGGGCGCTAGTCATGCGACGGGGAGAAAAACGAGACATGAGGATTGGAGAATAAAGGCAAAAATCACTATAACTGGATGCTATTGCTTCGCATCATCCTCGCGCGATCGCGATACTGTTGGAGATTGAGAGGGGCGGCGGGATAAAATCCATCCTCTCGCCGGACTAAGGGAAAAACAACGGGCCAGTGTCCCGTTAAGCCGTGAATGGCGGCAATCGTCAGTACGGCGATAACGGAGGAACCCGGCACGGCGAGATGTACGGTGGTATCGCTATCGATGTCGAGCGATCGCAGGTAATGGAGGAACTTTTGGGGCAGTTCCGGATCGTCAAAGTTGACGTGGGGGGTTTTGGGGGTTACGAATCCCATGGCCGCGAGGGTTGGATTATCGTGACCGCTCAGGTTGAGTTTGAGAATGGACATTTTTTGGGTTTGGGGAGATGCCCTGCGCATCGATCGTGTTATTCATTGCCCCACAGTAACTCGAATCCGTCGGGATGCGATCGCAAAAATTCGAGAAAATCATTGCTTTTGCGGGAGCGATCGGGAAATACGACGAGCAACTCTAAAAACCGCTTTTGCGTAATGATTTTATCGGGATTGTTTTTACTGCGAAGTGTTTTGGTGATGGGATACATGCGATGCCAGAGGCGACTGATTTGACCGACGCGCTCTCCGGTGAGGGAGGAGCGATAAATCGTTCCTTCGGGAATGCGAAATTGGGGATCTCCTTTTTGATAGGCTCGGTGAAACCAGTAAATGGCGGTGCAATCGTCCCGCGCTTCGGCTTCCCGTCCCCAAACCATGACATTATTGGGATGCCATGCTTCTCTCCACGGGGCAAAATTCGAGCCGATTTCTTCGCCTCGCGATCGCATCCATGCCGCGATCGTTTTCCGGGTATGGTCGATAAATTTGCCCACTTGTTGCAGGCTTTTGATTTTATTGTCTTTTTGGGTATCCAACCAGTCCCAATGGCAGCCAATTAAGGGTTTGGGGCGATCGCTTTCGTAATATTCGGGATAAAAGAGGCGATGATCGCTCCTGCGCCACGATTTGCCAAATCCTCCCAGCAGCATGGCAAATCGGGTCAGGGTGGCGATGAGTTGGGTGAGGTCTCGCTGGCGATCGCGGTCGAGAGGGCGGGTTAAGTTCCAGCGCAATTTTCCTTCGACGTTGTAGGTCGGTTCGTCGTAACCCTCATAGAATTCTCCCAGTTCGCATTGGCTGTCTTCCCAGTTCATAGAGAGCAATCCGACCTTGCCGCCGTCGCTAACGCCGCCAAACAGGTCTTCTACGAGGCGATCGGCTTGATTTTCCTTGTCGCACAGGCCGCCGAACAAGCGCAGGGCGTGACCGCGTAGGGCGGCGCGGAAGCAGTTGGGACGAAATTCGGGGGTTTCGTCTTCGTCGAGGAGTTTGGGGGCGGCTCCCCGTCCGGTCAGTTGGGTTTTGTAGAGGAGTTGGCTTTGGGTTTGCTCGGTTTGACCGTAACCCGCACTGGTTCGACATCCCAAACCGGAGGCGATCGCTTTGTCCCAAATTTGCCAAATTTCCGCCCAGTCTGACTCTACTAGGGGTTGGGGACTGGAGATACAAAAGCGAAATTCGGGACGGTACAGGGAAATGAGGGCGAAGGCGCTTTCTCCTTTGGGTTTGTCGGTCGTATGGGGGGTTTTGACCTGCCAACCCTGTTGCGGGTGAACGAGGTCAATGAGGCGATCGCGCCAGTGGTTATCGGTGGGGTAGCCGCCGTGGAAGCGCAGAGGGATCGCGCCGGGTCGATGGCTGCCATTGAGGGAGCGCCCGCAGTATTTGGCGATTTGTTCGGGGGTGCAGGCGTTACGAAATGCCCCTTTCATGCTGCTGCCGGGATAGAAGGGCAGTCCGTCGGTGGCGATGGCAGGGCGGATGATGCCGTCGTCTTGACCGCCGTTGGTGACGAAGCGCCAGTTAAAGCGATGGGTGCGGGTTTGCTGGTGGGGTGCGTTGCGCCAGTGATAGGGACGTTTGGGAATGCGATCGATCCATTCGGAGACCCACTGTTGGATGTGGTTCTCGTCGTTGATGAAGTGGAGTTGGCAGCGTCCGTCGATTTGAGCGCGGAACATGAGGGGAACTTGTTGGCTAATTGGGTTCATGGTGAATGGTTTTGAACTGATTTGATCGAGGGCGATCGGTAGGGAGTAGTGATTTTGGCACAGTTGCAGATCGTAGCAATGTTTTCAACTAATCCGATTTAAACCCATCGGTAGGTTTTTTTACAGGCTCAGCCTTTGATATACGACTTCTGAATCGTTTTCAACTAATCCGATTTAAACCCATCGGTAGGGTTCTTTGGCATCCTGAAAAAACTGCCTGATGCGCCTAAGAGTTTTCAACTAATC
>JBCCVR010000271.1:0-6971 GCA_039194995.1 Cyanobacteria bacterium P01_E01_bin.42
TGCTCTTCCGATCTCTGAACGGTACTCTAATCGAGTTTCCATACGTTGGACTTCTAGGAAGTCAGAAAGGGACTCCAAATGAAACCCTTACTATGACTGCATTCTAGCAGCCGATTTTGTGGGGGTCAAGTCGTTTCAATGAACAAATATCAATTATAAATTATAAATGACTTCCGGTTTAAGGGAGAGGCTGGGAAATCGGTCGATAAATGCCCTATTTTCCTACCCTTTCTGTAGGGACGTTACATGTAACGTCCCTACAGGTTTTCAGACAATCGCGCAAGCGTGGTAGAGCCGTATCGCGTGAATATAGTCTGTAGTAACTGGATTGGATCTTAATAGTCAGCAACCGTTCTTTGCAAGGGATTTAACCAAAAAATGAGTTCTTTTTTGAGAGATTGTAAATTTTTGCTGGTTTCGTGCTTGAACCATTGGGCGATCGCATCAATAGGCGTAAATACCTCTCCCGTTTGCCAACCGATTTCTTGGTTGATAGGAGTAATATGATCTCCGGGTAAAATTTTTAAAGAAACCATGTCGGGAAAACGCGATCGCAAAACCGGATGCAGATCGTAAGTTTGATCGATACTGTCTCTTCTAAACTTAATCAAAAAATTACGGCGCGTTTTATATTCTTGGGCAATCAAATCGCTCGTTTCTTCTGGAGAGGGACTAAATTCCAAATTAAACGCTGGCGTTAATTGTAGTTGTTCTGCGAAAGGGATGGAACGATTGACGGGGAAATTATTATAAGAGATGAAGACATTTCCCGCTCGTTCGACCTCGTACAAACTGCCAATGAGTAAGTGTATTTTACATCCCATGCTGTGACCCACGCCATAAACGGGTAACGCCGTATCGGTGAGAATTTTTTGGGAATAGAGGCGATCGCGAATCGTCTCAAAGCGATTCAGAACATCTCTTGCGATCGAGGTGTGATTAAATGTATTTAAAAAGGGTACTGTGACGACGGTAAAGCCAGATTCGGCTAACTGTTCCAATAACCAACGATAGGTCACATGAGGGGCAGTGCCGATAAATGCTCCTCCTAAAAAATGGATAATGCCAATTGTCCGCTCGGGAACGATCACCCAATTTCCTGCGATTTCTTGCCAAAGCATTTCCATGATTATTTATTCAGTTATTGATTATCGGTTGAGGAATGGAATATTTAATCCTTTCTTTATTATTAGTGTATTACAATTGGGGAACGTTTGCCGAGGGTCTCATGGCCGATATCAACAAGCTGATCGATCAATTCGCTGCGGAAGAAGAGCAGA
The DNA here is from genome assembly GCA_039194995.1 of Cyanobacteria bacterium P01_E01_bin.42. GTDB lineage: Bacteria > Cyanobacteriota > Cyanobacteriia > Cyanobacteriales > Spirulinaceae > CCY15215. The sequence goes on from JBCCVR010000271.1 coordinate 1,281, forward strand.
TAGGCGATCGCGAATTTCTCGCCCCTTGCGTGGGTGGCGGAAAAGTTCGCACCTCCATCGGCAAGATTGTTTATACTTTCGAAACCCGTCCGGCAGATTTTGAAGGCTGGGGAATTTTTCTCCCCCTCGATCGCCAAATTGCTGAAGTGTTTGACGAGCCGAACTTGCCCCAAATTGCCGAATATTTAAAATTATTGAAACCCTTGCGTTTGCGCTTACTTTATGCTTTGCGCGGGCAAACTTGGCTGGCTTATCCCGTCAATGAGTCGGATATGAAACAGCGTTTCGGGACGGTTAAACCCATTGCCGTGCATTTGGTGGATGATGGAGGACAATTGGAATGTATTATCGCTCGGGTTGATGGGTCGATTTGCTGGTTTGAGGAGAGCGATCGCCGTGCCGATCCTCAAATGGACGAACGCTTACGAGAAGCATTGCGCGAAGAAACTCCCCCGGAAAACCTCCGTTTTGCAGGCATGACCCCAGAAATGCAAACCGCTTATAGTATCGCTTGGCAGCGTACTGAAGCGGGACAGCGACAAATACAGCATCGCCAACAGGTGCAAGAAGCGAGAGAAAATCGCCAAAGACCCCGCGATCGCAGGCAGGCACGTCAAGCCGAACGCGATCGCCAGACACTCGGTCGCCTGTACGTTCCGGAAGTTGAAGCAGATGGGAGAACAAATTATCGCGGAAATCGCGATCGCCGCCAAGGAGGACGGGAGGAAACTCGCTTACGTGAAGCCTTGCAACAAGGCGGTGGAAGACTGCAAAATTATCGCGATCGCGGCGACTACTGGCAAGTAGAATGGCAAACCGCCGACGGACATTTACACAGTTCTGCCATTGATAAAAACGATTTAACCGTAGTGAGTTCCGGGGTTTGTTTGAGCGGGCGCGATCGGGATTTTGACCTACAATCTCTCGTGGGTGTGATGCGTTATGAAGGTTAAGTATAATCTTTCTGAAGAAATGCAAAACATGGAAAAAGGACAAACACTCTGGAAAGCCAATGAAGGCTGGCAACTCCCAGAATTTCCCGAACCCCAAGACGGGTATTATTCTCTGGGAATTTATCCCAGTCTAACCCCGTATCCCTTCCCACTCCACCGCAAAATTCAAGAAGCGGGATATGCTTGCGAATTACGGGTTTATCGAGGTTTAGAAACAGAAAGTTCCCAAGCAATGGATGGTATATCTTGGGAATACATCGGCCAATTTCCTCTGAGCGATCGCACTCCCATCAATGCTCTCTCACAAATTGGCATTCCCCGAGATGCGATCGTCGCCTTGGGGATTGACACCCCGGAAGAAATTGCCGCCAGATTGCCTCGAGACGAACAAGATGCCCTTCGTCTCCCCATAGAAGAACTTGGCTTTGCTATGGGAATATAGTTTTATTCTAATGATGAAATTACTCTCACTGTTCTTTGGTTATGTGTTATGTCTTGGCTTTTTACGATATTCCTCGATAGAAGCCTGTGCCGAAAAATACGTACAGTTAACACGTTTGTGATTGTCTCCAAGTTCAAATGAGATGCTTTCATTACCAATCTATTGCGAGGCTTGTTTTAACCGTCTCAAACGCTGTTCTCGGATATTTTGTTCTAAGCGATCGATTACTTCTTGTAGCTCTAAACCAGCGACTTCCATTTGCTGACAAGCTGAATGAGCATGACTTAAAGTTTGTTGAACTTTTTTGAGATCGGGAACAAATGAGGCATTAGTCATTAGTTTAAATTCCAATCGAGTTTAATTTCTTGGATACTTCGTTCGAGAGCAGGAATTCGATTTTGAATTATTGTTAATCGTGCATCCAATAATTTTAGCAGATCGGATCTGGGTAGAGGTTGTGATTCAGCAACCAGAACTTGTAAAGTTGAGAGTTGGGAAAATCGATCCTTGGCCTGTTGAGCAATTTCTGTTAATTGATCTAAGGCGGGAAGCGTATCTTCAGTTTCACCCCAGTTCTCTAATAAATCAAACTCAGCTTTTCTAGCAAGATCGATGATTTCTAACAATTTTTGTTTTGAGTCCCAAATTAATGCTTGGCGTTCTGGAGGAAGTTTTGCCATTGCTTCTTCAATGTTTTAGCTGTGGTTGAGTTTACATGATTTTTGATAATTTTGGCATTTCTTCCACATTAGTATTATGGTATCTGTCCAATCAAAGAAAAGGAAATCACCTGATGAGCAGCAGTTTGAATGTTCAACTGACCGATGAGCTACGGCGCTATTCGGAGTCTATTATCGATATCCTCAACGAAGATTAACTCCAGATTCTGGCATCATCTCACCCTATTCTGTGCTTAGATCGTAGTTGAGAGTTGCAGGTTAAAAAAATGCCCAAACTCAGCACGGCGATCGCATTTTCCCTCCTTCCGTTTTTCCTCGTTGCAACGGGATGCAGCCCGGGAGAAAATAATGCAGCGCGATCGCAGCCCCAACAGCAACCCGCTAACCAACCCGTCGCCGTTAATTTGGAAATCGCGCGATCGGGTCGTTTGCAAAGTCCTGTCGAATATATCGGCAGCACTCAGCCTTTAAAAATCGTCTCTCTGCGTTCTCAAGTTGAGGGGAGATTGTTGAATTTAGAAGCCGATATCGGCGATCGCGTCCGTCGGGGGCAGATTTTGGCGCGGTTGGACGACAGTATTTTAGCCGCTAGCGTGAGGGAAGCCGAAGCGCAACTCGCCGCCTTTAACGCCGAGATCGAACGGGGACGCGCCCAAGCCAATAACGCCCGCACGGAACTCGAACGGACTAAAATCGAACTGGAACAGGCGAAAAATGACGCGGAACGCTACCAAGATTTAGCCCGAGATGGGGCGGTTTCTCAACGAGAAGCAGAACTGTTTCAAACCGCCGTAGAAGTCGCCCAACAAACTGTTAACGCAGCGCGAGAGAACATTCGCACGGAAGAACGAGCGATCGAAGCCAGTTTGGGACAACTCGCCGCCCAACGAGCTATTTTAGCGAGGGAACAGCAGCGACAAACCTTTGCCCGTTTGAGTTCTCCTATTGATGGCAGGGTTTTAGAACGAGTCAGCGAACCGGGTAATTTAGTGACGGTCGGGGAATCAGTTCTGACAATGGGGGATTTTAGTCGCATTAAGGCGATCGTTCCCCTTTCCGAGTTGGATTTGGCGGGGGTCGGCGTGGGACAATCCGTACAAGTGCAATTGGATGCTTTTGGCGATCGCATCTTTCCGGGGAGAGTGACCCGCATTTCTCCCGTTGCCGATCCCCAGTCCCGACAAATTCCCGTCGAAGTCACCTTTCCCAATTTTAGCGATCGCATTGGTAGCGGTTTGCTAGCACGGGTCACATTTGCCCCCCAAGGACAGCCGCGTATTGTCATTCCCGCCAATGCCGTGCAAGATGCAGAAGAGAAAAAAGGTGTTGTTTTTGTCGTGCAGGGGGAAGATCGGGTGGTGAAACGAGAGGTTTTTCTCGGCGATCGCGCTGAAGGAAAAGTCGAAATTCTCTCGGGTATTGCCGACGGCGATCGCTTTGTCGTCAACAGTGCTAGACCCCTGAAAGAGGGCGATCGCATTCGTGCCAGCATTCTTTCCCCCCGCGAATAACAAATTTGTTATAATGCGAAGGCTTGGAGAGGTGGCAGAGTGGTCGAATGCGCTCGACTTGAAATCGAGTGAGCCGCAAGGTTCCGTGGGTTCGAATCCCACCCTCTCCGTATTTCCGGAATCTCAATCAATCAACGCTTTCAGGGTGTTACTCAATCTTGCGTTTCTCAATATTACTCACTTCTTGCTCAATTGTAGACATTTTTTCACAATAGAGATGTTTCGCGGGAAATTTAGATGAGTCAATCTCAGTCTTCTCAAGGCGATCGCAGTCCGAATATTAGCAATGTGGAAGGAGATGCCAATATCGACGCATCCCAAGACAGTCGTGCCACGCAGATCGAGAAGAATGCGATAAAAGGCACGGGTTATGCGGAGGAAATCAAAGGATCGAGCTATACGGGGAAAAACACCTATGTTGATAGCACTCATATCGAGGTTCTGCCGCCACCCTCCCCCTTCAAATCCGATTTTCCCAGCAATTTACCGCTAATCTATTCCTCTAATTTTGTCGGACGAGAGCAGGCATTAGAAACCCTACACGAGCAACTCGAAAGCCAAGCGGGGGTAGAGATTAGCGCACCCTCAAAGGTTGCTAGCGTGGAAGGAATGGGGGGTATTGGTAAAACCGAGTTGGCTTTGCAATATGCTTTGCGTTATGGGGAAGAGAGCTATAAAGGCGGGGTGCTGTGGCTGTCGGTGCGCGATCGCAATGTGGGGATTCAGATCGTAGATTTTGCCCGGAATCAATTGGGTCTGACTTTACCGGAAGAGACAGAGTTAGAGAAGTTGGTGCAGTTTTGTTGGGGGCATTGGCCGGGAGGCGATCGGGTGCTGGTTGTCTGGGATGATGTGGGCGAGTTTCAACAGATTAAGCCGTTTCTGCCTCCCAATCGTTCGCGGTTCAAGATGGTCATCACGACGCGAAAGAAAGGTTTATCTCATTCCTTTGGGTCTTTGGTGTTGGAGGTATTGGAAGAGGATGCGGCATTGGCATTATTGGCTGCACTTGCGGGAGAAGAGAGAATCGCGGCAGAACTGGAGATGGCGAAGGAGTTGTGCGCGTGGTTGGGTTATCTGCCGTTGGGGTTGGAGTTGGTAGGGCAGTATTTGGCAGAGCGACAAGATTTATCGCTGGCAGAAATGAAAGGGCGTTTGGAGAAAAAGGGCTTGGAACAAAAGGCATTGAGAGAGTACACGGCAGAGGCAACGGCGCAACGAGGGGTAAAAGCCGCATTTGAGTTGAGTTGGCAAGAGTTATCAGCAGAAGCGAAAGAGGTTGCTTGTTTATTGAGCCTATTTGCCGTGGCTCCTATTTCTTGGGAGTGGGTGCAAGGGTGTTTGGAGTGGGATGAGGAAGATTTGGAAGATGTTCGCGATGGTGTTTTGGTGAAGTTCAGTCTCTTGCAACGATTGGATGCGGGTTGGTATCAATTGCATTCTTTGCTGCAAATGTTTATGAGGGGGAAGTTAGAAGAGTTTGCCGAGGCGGAGAAACTGAAAAGGCAATACTGTCGGGTTATGGTAATAGCATCTCAACAGATGCCTGAAACACCAACGTTAGAACAAGTGGAAGAATTTAGCGTTCTCGTTCCTCATTTGGAAGAAGTAACGGCTCGATGGTGCAATTTTGTGGAGGATGAGGACTTAATTGACCCTTTTACTCAAATCGCTCGGTATTACGAAGGACAAGGACTCTACAGCCAAGCCGAATTATGGTACAAGCAATGTTTGTCAGGAGTGAGGGATCGTTTGGGAGAAGAACATCCTTATATCGCCAGTTCTCTCAATAATTTGGCGGGATTATACCACTCTCAAGGAAGATACGAGGAAGCCGAAATCTGCTCCCTACAAGATTTAGAAATTAGCAGAAAACTCTTGGGAGAAGAAAATCCTCACGTGGCCTCTTCTCTCAATACTTTAGCGGCATTATACTACTCTCAAGGGAAATATTTGGAAGCTGAACCTCTCTATCTTCAAGCCTTAGAACTGAGGAAAAAACTCTTAGGAAAAGAAAATTTTTATGTGGCCTCTTCTCTCAATAATTTGGCAGAATTATATCGTTCTCAAGGGAGATATCAAGAAGCCGAACTTCTCTATCTCCA
>JBCCVR010000272.1:0-6765 GCA_039194995.1 Cyanobacteria bacterium P01_E01_bin.42
AATTGGAGCAGCATTTGAGCCATCTTGCAAACCAGGAGCAACGCTCATTGTTAACAGAGGTGTTCCTGTCGCTAAAAATGTCGTCCCATCGGTCAAATTTACTTCTGTTCTCGTGCTGGCGGTAAATGAACCTTGAAAGTTGAGTAAAGAACTAGAACCAAAAGTAATTCCGTTTGGATTGAGAAAAAATATATTTTGAAAATTTGGAAAATTAATTGTTCCATTAATATAAGATGAAGTTTCTCCTGTTACTCGAATAAGAAGATTATTTACAGAAGTAGGATTGCTAAAAGTAACAGTACCTGTAGGGAGTGAAAAATCAGAGAAGCTATGGAGAAGATTCTGCCCTGTAGGCATTCCATCAATCGTGCAAAAACTTGAACAAGTTCCACTTATACTGCTTAGGGTTGTTCCATCAATACTCACCTGTGCTTGAACGGGATAAACCCAACTCAACCCATAGAGAAGAAAACTACCAAGAAACCCGATCCGAGAGAAAGAAGTGAGATCGCACTGCAAAGAAAAAAAATTCAACATTGATATAAAATCCAACCCTAGAGAGCATCTACCCTGTTCTTGGGTGAAACAGCAAGATTTTATGCAAAAGAAGAAAAATGTAATATAACTTTAACCTATAATGCTCTCTCAAGAGAAGCGAGGTTAAAAGCAATGATATTAACAAAGTTAACGCTTGTTCGATCGCTCGCCCTAGTAAAAGTTCTCGGTCTGACTCTCCCAATCTTGGCGATCGCGCCTTTTAACCACCCCAGAGCGATCGCACAAACTCTCGATGACCAGACAGAACCCCCTCCCAAACCCCCCGAAACCATTCCCGCTCCGGAAACATTTATTCTACCTCCCTCCTCTCCTCTCCTTCCACCCGAATCTAATCCAGAAGGTACATTTTCAGTAAAAAAATACAAAGTTACAGAGAGTACCGTTTTTAGTGACGCAGAATTTGACGCGGTAACTCGGGAATATACCGGAGAAAATATTACTTTTGTCGAAGCCCTGCAAGCGCGATCGGCGGTTACGCAACTCTATATTGACAATGACTATCGCACCTCTGGAGCTTATATCCCCATACAGACCATACAAGATGGAGTTCTAGAAATTAAAGTCGTTGAGGGAAGAGTTCTCAACATCGACGTAGAAGGACTGCAAAATCTCAATAGGAGTTATATTCGCGATCGCTTGACAGGGGCGCTCTCAACTCCTCTCAAGCATACCCCCCTAGAAGAAGCCATCCAGTTGTTACAACTCGACCCTCTCATTGCCAGAGTTTCTGCCAATTTAGCAGAGGGAGTCAATCCGGGAGAAAATATTTTAGAGGTGGAAGTGAAAGAAGCCCCAGCTTTGCGAGGACAAATTGGCAGTAATAATTACCGCGTTCCCAGTGTCGGGAGTTTGCAAGGGCAATCTTCCCTCGCTTATGCCAACCTTCTCGGCTGGGGAGATATCGTTAATTTCAGCTATAATCTCAGTCAAGGCAGTAACCTTTGGGAAGTTAAATACGATCTCCCGATCGCGCCCCTTGATGGCGTTTTGCAACTGCGCTACAACCAAACTAGCAGTGCGATTATCGATTCCGATTTCCAAATCCTCGATATTGAATCGCGATCGCGCAACTTTGAAGCGAGTTTCCATCTCCCTCTCAAGCGATCGCTGCGAGAAGAATTCGCTATCGGGCTAACTCTTTCTCACTACGATAACCAAACGTTTTTGCAAGAAACCCCCTTTCCTCTTACCGCAGGCGCAGAAACAGACGGAAGAACGCGCCTTTCCGCGATAAGATTTTCCCAAGAATGGCTCAAACGCTCCGAAACTGACGCGATCTCTTTTCTTTCTCAATTTAATCTTGGCTTGGACTGGTTCGATGCAACCCTTAACGAAACCCCTCCCGATGGTCATTTTTTCAGTTGGCGCGGACAATTTCAATGGGTGCATCGCCTCGCCCCCGATCTGAGTTTATCATTGCGATCCGTTCTGCAACTGGCCGATCGCCCTCTCCTCGGTACGGAACAATTGAGTTTGGGGGGAGTTAGCACCGTGCGCGGTTATCGCCAAGATACTCTCGTTGCCGATAATGGCTTTTTTGCCTCCATTGCCCTACAAATTCCTCTCGCTAAAATCCCCGAACGGGACAGTGCGCTTTATCTTTCTCCCTTTTGGGATTATGGCACCGTTTGGAATAATTCGGGAGGGACGGAACTCGAACGGCAAACTCTATCGGCGATCGGGCTGAGTCTCACTTGGCAAACAAGCGATCGCTTTGCCATTCGTGCGGATTGGGGGATTCCTTTAATTGCGATCGATCGCGTTTCGGACGTGTTGCAAGATAATGGTTGGTATTTCTCGATAACAGTCAATCCGTTTAATTTTTGAGGATTTGTAAAGTTCTGTAAAAAGTTCGCCAGCCGCATAAAAATCCCTTGCTTTGTCCGAGAGGAGTGTAGAAAGCGATCGCCTTATCTCTCTGACTGCATTCCCAAATAGGAGGTTCTCAACTCATGCGAGGAAACTGGGTACAACGCTTATTAACTGCCACAAAAAATGCGAACGCGATGGAATTGCCCTTTCCGGGGGAGGATATCGCGATCGCGGGAAAAACAGAAAAAGTGAGTTTTGACAAGTTTTTTCGGGATAAAACGAAAGAATCCTCGTCTCGCGTCCGAGAAATTGAGTTGTTAAGCCTCGATACCAACAATTCTACGACATCCGATCGAAAAACCCACAAAACTTTATCGGGAAAAAACTCATTTGAGAACGATCTAAAAATTCATTTTAATCGCGACTCCTCGAATATCAAAACAACGGGTGATCGCTCTCAACCTATTATTCCCAAACCAGAACGAGATTTACACATCGATCGGCCCGGAAAAGTTAAATCTGAATCTCCCAAGGAAGCGCTCGAAGAGCCTTTTTCTTCTGGTGTTTTTGTGGTGGGGGAAAGTGGAGAAGTTGGTTTTGATTTCTTATTTGATGGGGGGAAACATAAAAGCGAACTGGCTATTTTTAGTTTGGAGGGAATGGAGGATATCGAGTTTGGTTCGACAACATTTATTCGAGAGGCTACCAGTCGTGCGCTAGACAGGTCTTCTTTGGGTCATGTCGTCATTCGCGATCGCACTGAAGGGGCAAAATTTGACGGTAAATTAGAGGGAAAAAACTGGAATAAAGGAGAACATAAAGGCGTTAAGATGTTCCAGATGAATCCGGGCGATCGCTTTGGGATTATGTTAATTCCCAATGGAACGGTGAAACAAATTCATAAAAATCCTAACAGTAAAGGTGCAAAAAAACCGCTCTTTTCTCTCGCGACAGAGGGGAACGATTTCGGACAGATTGCCGATATTAACGGGAAAGGTCATACTTTTGCAATGGAAGACGTTCAACCCGAACATAAAGGGTTCGATCGCGATTATAATGACATCATTTTTCAAGTTTCTGGGGCAACGGCGCAAACTCAATCTTTGGATAATGCGATCGATCCTCAAAAAGATTGGCGAGGGACGGATGTGGGTCAAGAAATCGTTCAGTATATCGAAGAAAACGATCCCAATCGTCCAAATTTACCCATCGATCCGGGGACGGGATCGCCTTACAAACCCGGCGAACTTTTGATTAAGTTTGCTGCTAATACCAGCAATGCAGAGATTCAGAAATTAGCGAATGATTACGGCGCGATCGCATTTGAAAATTTAGTGCCATTCGATCCCGATTCGGATTCTCCTTTGCAGCAATGGCGATTATTTCGTTTCGATCCCAATTCGGATTTATTGCCCATTCGCGAGGCTATTTCTGAGGAAAATGGGATTGAATCACTTGAATTTAATGCGGTGCGATATCTTTCTTGGACTCCCAACGATCCTGATTATGAGTATCTCTGGGGATTGAATAATAAAAACAGGCCGGATGTGGATATCAATGTAGAACAAGCATGGGATATTCAACGCGGGAGTAAGAATATTAATGTTGCTGTCATTGACACGGGAATAGATTACAATCATCTCGATTTACACGAGAATATGTGGCGCAATCTTGGAGAAATTGCTGGGAATGGAATTGATGATGATGGTAATGGTTATATTGACGACATCTATGGTTATGATTTTGGGAATGGGGATAGCGATCCGATTCCCGATCGCTTTGCTTGGTATGATTTTGAGTTCGGTCACGGGACTCACGTAGCGGGTACAGTGGGGGCTGTTGGCGATAATGATAAGGGAATTATTGGAGTCAGTCCAAATGTTAGTTTAATGGCATTGAATATTCGCGATACGCTGGCCAGTTTGCACGAGAGTAAAAGTGTTTTAACTTTGGATGCGATCGCAAAATCCATTAACTATGCCGTTAATAATGGGGCAGATATTATCAATGCAAGTTTTGAGGGACCTAATCATTTTTCTTTAGAATATGATGCGATTCAATATGCGAATAATAAAGGGGTTGTTGTTGTTGCTGCTGCTGGAAATCAAAGCAAAAATAACGATATTCACGGTGTTTATCCAGCAAACTACAGTCAGAACTTCTCGAATGTAATTTCGGTTGCTGCAACCAACGATCGAGATGAGCTTTGGGGGAATTCAAATTATGGCGCTCTTTCTGTCGATTTAGGTGCGCCCGGTGAAGGAATTTATAGTACAATGCCGGGTAATCTTTATGATGGGAGTTCCGGTACATCGATGGCGGCTCCTCATGTAGCAGGTGCGGCAGCACTTTTACTCGCAGAAAATCCCAGTTTGACCCCAGAAGAAATTAAGAATATCTTGCTAGATACGGGAGATTCTTTGGCCGCCTTACAAGGAAAAACTGTTAGTGGAAAGCGCTTAAATCTGTATAAAGCATTGAAAGCGGTAGTTCAAGCAGAGGAAACTTCTGTCTATAAAATTGGCAATGAGTTTCAAATTAACACCGAGACAGAAAAAGGACAGTGGGGTGCTTCGGTTGCGGCATTGGATGATGGGGGATTTGTGGTTACTTGGACTTCTTGGGAACAAGATGGAGTACAAGGGGGAATTTACGGACAACGCTACGATCGCAATGGTAATAAGGTCAAAGGCGAGTTCCAAATCAATACCACCACTTTCCAGATGCAAACGGGTGCGAATATTAAAACTTTGAATGATGGGACTTTTGTAGTAACTTGGCATTCTTTTGAGCAAGATGGTTCGGATGAGGCAATTATCGGTCGTCGTTACGATGCCGAAGGAAATGCTCTCACGGATGAGTTTCAAATTAATACACGGTCTCAGTTCGATCAAGAATGGCCGGATATCGCTGCCCTTGTCGATGGGGGTTTTGTGGTCGTTTGGCACGCAGATGAGGATGGCAATAATGGGTATGCGGCTTACGGTCAGCGTTATAATAGCGCGGGGGAGAAAGTTGGTGATGAGTTTCGCGCTAATACTCACAATGAAAACGAGCAAATCGTCCCTCGCGTTGCGGTTTTAAACGATGGCGGTTTTGTCGTGGCTTGGTGGTCGAAACAGCAAGATAGCAATGGCGATGGCGTTTATGCCCAACGTTATGGAAGTGATGGGGAGCTTTTAGGAGAAGAGTTTCGCGTCAATACCGAGATACTTTACAACGAACGAGATCCGGCTATTGTGGCGTTAAATGATGGGGGTTTCTTCATTGCTTGGGTTTCCAATTATGGTAATAACGGCATTTTCAATGGCGTTCGCGGTCAACGTTATGATGCGAATGGGGATGCTGTTGGGGATGAGTTGCAACTCAGCGATGCGAGTACGGGACAGTACACTCGCTGGCCAAAATTGACGAGTTTGCAGGATGGCGGTTTTGTGGCAACGTGGGAATCATGGTCGGATGGGGAAGTATACGGACGGCGTTTTTCTGCGAATGGGACAGCGATCGGGGAACAGTTTCGGGTCAACGATTATACCGATGGGGCGCAAAATGGCGGAGAAATGGCGACGCTTAAGGATGGGAATTTTGTTGTCACTTGGGCTTCGGAGGGTCAGGATGGAGATGATATGGGAGTTTACGGGCGCATTTTTGAGGTGACGGATGCGATCGCACCTACCATCGTCACCAATACTAACGATAGCGGCGAAGGCAGTTTGCGAGCGGCATTAGAATGGGCAAATGCCAATCTTGGCAGAGATACTATCACCTTTGATATTCCCATCACAGATCCCGGCTACAACGCCACTACTGGCACTTTCACCATTCAACCCCTTACCGCTCTACCAGAAATTAAAGACCCAGCGATTCTTAATGCAACCACCCAAGATCAATTCACCAACACCCCAATCGTGGAACTTGACGGTAGTTTAGCAGGAAATAGCCAAGGGTTTAGAATGGTGACTTCTGATAGCAAAATACAAGGATTTGTAATTAATCATTTTGAGATAGGACTAACTTTATATGGAAACAATAATAAAATCCAAGGGAATTTTATTGGAACGGATGTTACAGGAACTAAAATCCTAGGTAATTCTATTGATGGAATTCGTATTTTAGGTTCTAACAATTGGATTGGTGGAATAATAGAAGGAAGTGAAAACTTGATCTCAGGAAATCAGCATGGAGTAAAAATTCAGAGTAATGATAATATAATTCAAGGAAATCTAATTGGTACAGATATTACAGGGACTAAAATTTTAGGAAATGACTACAATGGAATTACCATCGAGCAAGGCACTAATAATTTGATCGGTGGGACAATAGAAAGAAGTGAAAACCTCATATCTGGCAACCAAAATGGAGTAAAAATTCAGAGTAATGATAATATAATTCAAG
>JBCCVR010000273.1:0-6710 GCA_039194995.1 Cyanobacteria bacterium P01_E01_bin.42
GAATATCAAGGGTCTGGGAGAATAAAAAATTGAAAAATAAAAAATGACATTGGAGGCAAAAATAGTCCAATGTCATTTTTTTTAAATCTAACTCAATCGAAATCGTTTTTACGGAGCTAGAGCATTACCCCGTAACAAGCTGCCGAGAGTCTTGGCCGTAATTTTCATCTGCACGAGTGGATTAGCAGGCACTACGGTCTTATACAGATAGCTATCGAAGGTTAAACGTTGCACGTCGCGATCGGCACACATTTCCACGAAGGCTTCTCGGGTTGCGTCGGTTTGATAGAAAACCCGTTGCAAGAGATCCAGCACGAGATAAGTCATGCCATATTTTTTATCCCAGTGTTTGAGATACTGTTTGAGATCGCTTTCAGTGGGGATGCGCTGACCGTTGTTACTGGTCTCTACGATTGTTTCTGCACACATACGGGCTGATTTTGCTGCAAAGTAGATGCCTTCACCCGATGATTTAGTGACGGTACCGGCGGCATCGCCAACGAGTGCGACTCGACCCACAACCCTTCTCGGTCTGGGATGTTCGGGAATGGGATGTGCCTCTACTTTAATGATTTCGCCCCCTTTCAGTTTGCGAGCGGCTCGAGCGCGAATGCCTTTTTGCAAGTCTTTAATGATGGCTTTGTTTCCCTTCATTGTGCCCGTTCCAACGGCAACGTGATCGTATTTGGGAAAGACCCAAGCGTAAAAATCGGGAGAAACATCATTGCCAACGTACATTTCGGCAAGGTCTTCGTAGTAGTTCATACCACCTTCGGGTAGGCGAATTCTTTCTTGGAAAGCGATCGCATAGTTATAATCCCCAGCATCGATGGCTTTGGCAATGCGAGAGTTAGCCCCATCCGCTCCCACGACAAGATCGACTTTCAGGGTTTTCATGACACCGCTTGTACCGCCGTCAGAATGGTCGGCATAATGAAGTGTATAGGGCTGGCTGTCAGTTTGAGGGATATCGAGTTTATATACCGTTCCGTTAATTAAACTAGCGCCCAGTTTGGCAGCACGATTGCGCATGAAGCCATCCATAATTTCCCGACGGCACATTCCTATATATTCATCTTCTCTGTCAAGATTGATATCTACCTCAATATTAGAGGGAGATATCATTTTCATTTTCCGCACCCGACGGTCTACGATTTCCGGAGGTAGCTCGAATTCCCCGACCATACAGAGAGGAATTGCGCCACCGCAGGGCTTGGCATTATCCAATTTACGCTCGAATAAGTAGGTTTCGATTCCAGCTTTTGCTAATGTTTCGGCGGCTGATGACCCGGCGGGGCCTCCTCCGACTACAGCAACCCTCAATCCCACGATATTTCTCCTTAGTTTCTCGATTGATTGGTTTGCATCCTAGCATGAAGAATTCATGAGAATTTGCACTTCTGTCTGCTTTGGAGAATTTTGCAACAGACCGTAATAGCTTTTGTAATGTTTTGTAATGTTTTTGGTGTAGTTTTGTGTATTGAGAAGATGCTCATTTGTGGATGGAGCGATCGCCGATTCCCTCTTTCAATCAATCTCCCGGGCCAACTTGCAAACGTTAAGAAACATCCAACCTCGCCCCCAGAGTAGAAAATTGCGTTACGATCCGAGGAAATGTCCCCATAATTTTTGGAGATCGCAAAGACAAAATTCCTCAAACTCTGAATGACACAACCCAACCCCAACATCAACCCATCCCCACTTTTTGTTGTATCTACATCTTCTGAAGACCCGAGCTTGGCTCTCGCCGGCACGATCGCAGAAGCAGCCGACGATCGCAAAGCTGGCGATATTCTCTTACTCAGCGTGACGGAAATTTCTTATCTGACCGATTATTTCATTATCGCAACGGGTTTTTCTCGCGCCCAAGTTCGTGCCATTTGCAACTCGATTGAAAATGCTGTTGAAGAACAACACGAACGCGTCCCCGATCGCGTTGAAGGAAAATCCGCAGGAAGTTGGATCGTTCTCGACTATGGCGAGGCAATCGCTCATATCTTACTGCCAGAAGAACGCGAATACTATAATCTCGAAGCGTTTTGGGGTCATGCCAAACGCATTGATTATCAGTTCGATCGCGCAGTAGGAGAGTAAATCAATAGAATAAAGCAATCATGCTCGAGTCATCAATCCCCAAGCCATCAATGCCCGAACCTTCCATTTCTTTCTGTCCGGTTCCAGAAGAACAACAGCCTCTAAATGAATACGAACAACTTCGAGAGTCGTGGTTATTTAATTGGGCCGTGCAAACACCCGGGCAATACATTCGCAAGCTCACAACCGTATGGGTATTAGGATGGGTGATTGCAGGGCCTATTTCTGCGAATAGTTTTCCCTTTGATAAGTATCCGCTTCATTTTACCCTTGCTGCGGCGGGAGGCGCTCTAATTTTTGTGGTTTTGCTGCTACTGCGACTTTATTCGGGCTGGTCTTATATCTGCGATCGCCTCTACCGAGAGACAGTAATCTATGAGGAGTCGGGTTGGTATGACGGACAAACTTGGGAAAAATCAACTGAAGTTCTTCAACGAGATCGCCTTGTGATGGCCTATCAAGTTAAGCCCGTTCTGCAACGCCTCAAAAAGACCTTTGTCCTTTTAGCTGTTTTTGTTGCCCTCGGTAGTGTAACGTGGATAATCGTTTGAAAAAAATATTATGACTCGAGGCATGCGAAATCACGCGCCAGAACTAGAAGTTCAACTTTTAAGAGAAGGAATTGTCGAATCCGTCCATCACATTACGGCGGTGGTTAGCGACGATCGCGGTCGTATTCTTTCTTTAGCTGGAAATGTCGAAACCAGCACCTTTATTCGTTCGTCTCTCAAGCCTTTTCAAGCGATTGTAGCGATTTCAACTGGAGCCATGGAACGCTACAATCTCAACGATAAAGATTTGGCTATTATCTGCGGTTCTCATCAAGGGACGGTCGAACACGCGAGGCAAGTTTTTAACATTCTCTGGCGTTGCGATATTGAAGCCGATGCCCTACAATGCCCGATTCCTAAAGGCAAAGAGAGTCGATTGCAGCATAATTGTTCCGGTAAGCACGCGGGAATGCTTGCGGTCTCCCAGCAACGTCATTTTCCTTTGGATAATTATCTCCATCGCTCTCATCCCATCCAGAAGCTCATTATTAGCAAAATTGGGGAATTATTGGGGATGCCGGGGGATGAATTTATTCGCGCCCGAGATGATTGCGGAGCCCCGACCTATTCGATGCAAATGGGACAAATGGCTTCGCTGTATGCCAAATTAGCTTCCGGCTCCAATCTCGATTTAGAACGAATTGTCCGCGCGATGACTTACCATCCTCGCATGGTTGCTGGTGAAGGCGCTTTTGATACAGAGTTGATGCGGCTGACGGAGGGTGAATTGGTCAGCAAATCCGGTGCCGAAGGAATCCAGTGTGTAGGACGTATTGGAGAAGGAATGGGTTTGGCTTTAAAAGTTCGCGATGGCGCAAGACGAGCAAAATATGCAGCCGCAATTCATCTCCTATTGCAATTGGGTTGGGTAAGTCCCTCAGTGGCGGACAGTTTAGGAGAACAATTTCTGAAAATTGATGATTATAAACGTTTAGAAGTGGTGGGAGAGTTATCAATGATTTGATCGGTTGTCAACTCTAAATCGTAAGTTTTTCAGTTGCTTTTTCATTCCTTGTGCAGCTAAGGCATAGCCACCATCCGAACCATCCATGAACCCAACATGATAACCTTCTCCTGAAGCAACCAAACAGGTCATGAGAGCGCGATCGGAAATGTGCAAACCATAAACCAAATTGCCTTGTTTGTACTGCTGAGTGAGATAGGTTTTTAAAGATTCAATTTGTTCTGGATTGGCTGAAATAATCATTCGCAATGTATCGTCAAATTTACGATAATCAGCATCTGAAACGACATCTTGCTTCGCGTTTGCAAAATTATTCGTTCCGATTTTGACATTCAAGTGAATTAGAATTGCGAGTAATAAATGAGTTACCTTTAAGCGTAACATTTGAAATTGGCGAACGAACCAATTTTTTGATTTTGCTTTAACTTTAGCAACAGAATCTAAATTATCTCCCTCAAAAGCAAGAGATAAGTTTTCTGCGGCAATTGGTTGAAAGCGATCGCTAAAAATCCTTTGATTATATTCGGCTAAATTATAATAAACTCGATCGTTTTCTTCTGGCGTATTAGCGGTTGCTTTCACTAACAAACTGACAATTTTACCTTCACAAGATTTAATATCTCGCCAAGGACAAATTAGCCCGGAAAAATCAGCACCGATATCTGTTTCTCCTTCTTTTTGTTGAAAAAGATAGCGATCGCCATTGTCGGGATCTTTAAGTAATGCGTCGGCATAGCTCAAACCTCCGCCAGAAAACATAGCTTGTTCGTATTTTTCGGAAAATCTGACTTTGGCAATTCGAACATCAAATCCTGCTTCTGTCACGGAAGAAATGGGAATGCTACCCACTCGTAAATCTAAATTAAATTCTTCTTTGGCTAATTTTTGCGTTGCCAATAAACTTTTTCTCGCTTTTGATAAAAGTGACGAAGGAATGATAATAGAAGCACCATCACCACCAAAAATAAACGGAATTTTACGCTTTTCCGTCAGATTTAAGATAGCAATAATCGAACAAGCACCGATAATATTCATATCTTTATAGCGTCCCAACTCTATCGCTTTTGTAGAACTAATGGCATCTGTTATCAAAATATGCCAATCATGGGGGATTGAAATAAAACAATCGCCATGGGTGATAATCTGACAAAAATTAGTGGTGGCTGGTAGATCCCGATAAAAATTTTCGCTAGACATGGGAGGGAAGAGAAGAAAGAGAGTCCAAAGAAAGCGATCGCATCTTCAATCACCCATAATGTTTTACAACCTTAAGCTGCGACTTTCAGGAAGTTTAGCGCTTCAGAAGCCGGTAGGGGTTTCGCAAACAAATATCCCTGTACCAGTTCGCATCCTAAACGCCTCAGTTCTGTTAATTGACGATGAGTTTCTACCCCTTCTGCAACAATATTGAGTTTTAGGTGATGCGCTAAACCAATAATCGTTTTAACGATCGCGAGATTCTCTTCTTCATCAAGCAGATTGGTCACAAAAGACTTATCAATTTTTAGCGTACTTAAAGGCAAGCAATGCAAGCGACTTAAAGAAGAATATCCTGTACCAAAATCATCGATACTGAGTTGAATTCCCCATTTTTGTAATTGTTGTAAATTGGCGATCGCACTTTCTTCATTACTCATAATTGCACTTTCAGTAATTTCCAAATGCAGCGAGCAAGGAGGGATTCTTGTAATATCTAAAAGATGTCGAATACAGGCAGAAAAATCAGGATGTGCTAATTGTTTTCCAGAAATATTGACACTAATCCAATCCGAAAAATTAAAATCCCGTTGCCATCGTTTGAGTTGCTGACAGGCAAGTAGCAAGACTTTCCATCCTAAATTGACAATTAAGTCACTTTCTTCAGCAATGGGAATGAATTGAGCGGGACTCATGAAGCCTTGAAAGGGATGATTCCAACGCACGAGGGCTTCAAATCCGGCGACTTTGCCTGTTTCTAAAGACACGATTGGCTGATAGTATAGTTGTAGCTCGTTGCGTTCGATCCCTTTTCGTAAATCCGTTTCAATCGCTAACTTTTCCAAACAGCGATCGCGCATGACAGGCTCGAATACAATAGATCTAGCTTTCCCTTCTGCTTTGGCTTGGTACATGGCAATATCAGCATCGCGGAGAATTTCATCGCTGTTTTGATAGCCAATAGAGCTAGAAGTAATCCCAATACTAGCAGTCGTAAATAGCTCTTGGTTGGAAAAATGAATGGGTCGTTCGAGAAGAGAATGAATCCTGCGAGAAATTTGTTGAATTTCATCCCAGTTTTCTAAATCTTTTAAAAGAATTGCAAATTCATCACCACCAAAGCGAGCAACGGTATGAGGAGGATAAATACAACTTTTCAAGCGAGAAGCAACTTCGCACAAGAGCATATCCCCAGCATGATGTCCCAAGCTATCATTGATTGCTTTGAAGCGATCTAAGTCCAGAAAAAGAATGGCAAAGCGAATAGTAGGGTTTTGCTTGGAACGGGCAAGGATACCGTAAAGTTCTTTTAGAAAATGGGTACGATTGGGTAAATTGGTCAAAGAGTCGTGAAAGACAGCGCGGCGCAATTCGGCTTCTGCAAGTTTGCGAGCGGTAATATCTCGTTGAATGCCCAAATAGTGGGTCACTTGACCGAGATCGCCGTAGATCGGTTCAATATGCCACTCATTGTAAAATTCTGTGCCATCTTTGCGGTAGTTGATGGCTTCTCCATAAAACACTTCGCCTGCTTCGAGGGTTTCTCGCATTCGTCGCAGGAGGGCGCGATCGGTTTTGGAACCTTGCAAAAACCGAGGCGATCGCCCGATGACTTCCTCGGAAGTATAACCTGTCAGTTTAGTAAACGCCGGATTGACAAAAACAATTTTGGGGTGAGGTTTGTCTAAATCCGTTGTTGTGATGATGATAGAGTCTTCTGCATGGTAGACCGCCGCCGCTAACAACCGCATGGTCTCTGTTTCTTCTGTTGGCTCGAGGGCGATCTGATTTTGTTGCATCCAGTTTTCATACATGGGATTTTTCTCGAACAAAACAAAAATCTTTAGGTTTTCTTCATATTTTAGCGGAAGTGTAACCAAAATCCTCTCTTTTTTAATGAGGTA
>JBCCVR010000274.1:0-6670 GCA_039194995.1 Cyanobacteria bacterium P01_E01_bin.42
TCCATAAAATCCCTAGGGAGAAAGATGCTATAAAGATCAATCCGATTAGGATTGCTAAAAATCCTAGAACTTCCATTGCGTGTCCTTGAAATTAATAGATTTTATTTCTCATTTTATTACAAAAAAGAAAAGCGATCGCTCTCAAAAATCAAGAGATATCAATTTCTTCTAGAAAAATTCTCCCTTCTTCTCTTTGACTTTTCCTAGACTCCTCAATAATTTTGATAAACTTTGGATTCACGCTTAACCCGATAGTTTCGGAATCGAGATCTTCAATCGGAAATAAAGCAGCGATGGGTTGACCGTTACGAGTCAAAATTAAAGGACGATCGCTATTGTCGTACTTCTCCAATAAAGAAGCAACTTTACCGATATCAACGGTTTTCATAATTCAACAATCTCCCCGCTAATGCGAACTTGGTTTCTTTCCTTAATTCCGATCGCTCGGATATCAACGATCGATTCTTCCTCATCTACATCATAATACACTCGAAAATCGCCGATTCGCAATTCCCATACTGCCAACCAATTTGGACGCATTTCCTTCCGATTCTTTGTTGGTATGGTTGGTTCGTAGCTCAATTGTTCGATAAGTGTATCTCGAATAATATTTTGTTCCCTAGCTGTAAAAGATTTTAAATGAGACAAGCTGATTTTTGAAAAGGCAATGCTATACGACAAAAGTGTACTCTCCAAAAATTGGGCTAAGGTTGATTATAGAACCAAATTACTCAATATTCTATTGCGTATTGCGATCGCTCGTCTTCATATACACGTTTTCAAGAATTAGTCAAGATTTTTAAGATTTCATTTTATTACAAAAAATAAAAGCAATCGCTCTCACTGAATTGCAACAAATTGTAAAAAAAATTTTGCATTTCTTTGCAAATTGTGTCGGATCGAACCAAAAGTTGCCTCAATCTGGTTTGTTGGTTATGGTTGGGAGTTTGCCGTTTGCCACCTCAACCCGCTTTATTTCAGATTCAAAACTTATAACCGAATCGCCAAGATATCGATCGCAAAAAGGAGAAACCTGTATGTTCACCAACGTCAAGTCCACCATTCGCCGCATCAGTCCGAAGGATCTTCGAGGTCGTTCTTTGTTAAAGGTGGTCTATGTCGTGTTAGAGCCGCAATATCAAAGTACGCTTTCGGCGGCGGTGAAGTCGATTAACGAACAAAATCCCAACTTCGCGATCGAGGTCAATGGCTATTTAATTGAAGAGTTGCGCGACCCGGAGAATTATGAAGATTTTAAACAATCCGTCGCGGAAGCTAATATTTTTATCGCTTCTCTGATATTTCTGGAAGACTTGGCCGAAAAGGTTGTCGAAGCCGTACAGCCCTATCGGGATAAACTGGATGTCTCGGTGGTTTTCCCCTCCATGCCCCAAGTGATGCGCCTCAATAAGATGGGCAGTTTTTCGATGGAGAACTTGGGACAGAGTAAAAGTGCGATCGCGCAGTTCATGCGGAAGCGGAAGGAAAAATCGGGATCTTCGTTCCAAGATAGTATGTTGAAGTTGCTGCGGACGCTCCCGAAAGTCCTTAAATATATGCCCATGGATCGGGCGCAGGATGCTCGCCACTTCATGTTAAGTTTCCAGTATTGGCTGGGAGGATCGGCGGATAATTTGGAAAATTTCCTCCTCATGCTGGCAGATAAATATGTTTTTCCGGGACAAGTTGACGGGGAAAAGTACGAGGAACCGGTTGTTTATCCCGATATGGGAATTTGGCATCCCCTCGCACCGAAAATGTTTGAAGACGTGCAGGAATATTGGAACTGGTTTAACCAACGGGATGATATTTCAGAAGATTTGCGGGATCCTCTCGCACCCTGCGTTGGTATTGTGTTGCAACGGACGCACCTCGTTACCGGAGATGATGCCCATTATGTGGCTATGGTACAGGAATTGGAGGTGATGGGGGCGCGAGTTCTTCCCGTTTTCTCCGGTGGGTTGGACTTCTCGAAACCCGTGGATGAGTTGTTCTGGGATAAGCGCATTAAAGGGGTCGAACCGACTCCCTATGTGGATGTTACCGTTTCCTTAACCGGATTTGCCCTCGTCGGCGGTCCCGCTCGCCAAGATCACCCCAAGGCGATAGACTCCTTAAAACGCCTCAATCGTCCCTATATGGTAGCGTTACCGTTGGTATTCCAAACCACAGAAGAATGGGAAGATAGTGACTTAGGATTGCACCCGATTCAAGTGGCGTTACAGATTGCTATTCCCGAATTGGATGGGGCGATCGAGCCGATTATTGTCTCGGGACGGGATGGAATGACCGGACGCGCGATCGCACTGCAAGATCGGATCGAGGCGATCGCCAAACGGGCGATGAAATGGGCTAATCTGCGTAAAAAGCCCAAGTTAGCCAAGAAAGTTGCAATCACGGTCTTTAGTTTCCCGCCAGATAAGGGTAATGTAGGGACGGCTGCCTATTTGGATGTGTTTGGCTCCATTTACGAAGTCATGCAGGCATTACAGCGCAATGGGTACGACATCCAAGATTTACCCGATACGCCGATGGAACTGATGGAAGCAGTCATCCACGACGCACAAGCACAGTATGCCAGCCCCGAGTTAAATATTGCCTATCGGATGTCGGTGATGGAATACGAACGCCTCACGCCCTATTATGAGCGTTTGCAAGAAAATTGGGGTCCCCCTCCGGGTCATTTAAACACCGACGGTCAAAATCTCCTCGTTTACGGGAAACAGTTTGGCAATCTCTTCATTGGCGTACAACCGACGTTTGGGTATGAAGGGGATCCCATGCGGTTATTGTTCTCCCGGTCTGCTTCTCCTCATCACGGATTTGCGGCATTTTACACCTATTTGGAACAAATTTGGCAGGCGGATGCAGTACTGCACTTTGGGACCCACGGATCCTTAGAATTTATGCCCGGGAAACAGATGGGAATGTCTGGGGAATGCTATCCCGACAGTTTGATCGGATCCACTCCCAATCTCTACTACTATGCCGCCAATAATCCCAGCGAAGCCACCATCGCCAAGCGTCGCAGCTATGCAGAAACCATCTCTTATCTCACTCCTCCCGCCGAAAATGCCGGACTTTACAAGGGTTTGCGGGAACTCAGCGAGTTAATTGGTTCTTACCAAGGACTGAAAGAAGGAGGACGCGGGGTACAAATTGTCCTAACGATTGTGGATCAAAGCATTATCCTGAACTTGGATAAAGACATTACAGAGTTACAGGATGCGGACAACTTAAAAGCACGCTTGCAACAAGAAGACGCAATTGAGGATCGCGATCGCATTGTCGGCTTAGTCTATCGCAAGTTGATGGAAATTGAATCCCGCTTGTTACCCTGCGGACTGCACGTCATTGGTAAACCCCCTACCGCAGAAGAGGCGATCGCAACTTTGGTTAATATTGCCAGCTTGGATCGCGAAGAAGAAGGGATGAAGAGTTTACCCCGCATCATCGCCGAAAGTATCGGACGAGATATGGAAGAAGTCTACCGGAATAGCGATCGGGGAATTCTCCAAGATGTGGAACTCCTCCAGGATATTACCCTTGCAACCCGCGAAGCAGTGGGATCGCTGGTGAAAGCACAAGTCAACGAAGAAGGACGAGTCGATTTTATCTCCAAGTTAAACATCTTCAACTTGGGTAAAAAGACCCCTTGGATCGATGCGTTAACAGAATCCGGTTATCCTGAAGTCAACGCCGAAGACTTAAAACCCCTGTTTGAATACCTCGAATTCTGCTTAGAACAGGTTTGCGCCGATAACGAACTGGGAGGACTCCTGAAAGCATTAGAAGGGGAATACGTCCTTCCCGGGCCCGGAGGCGATCCCATCCGCAACCCCGACGTACTTCCCACCGGAAAGAATATCCACGCCCTCGATCCCCAATCCATCCCCACCTTAGCCGCCGTCCAATCCGCTAAAATCGTCGTGGATCGCCTCGTCGAACGCCAACGCCTGGATAATGGGGGAGAATACCCGGAAACCATCGCCTGCGTCCTCTGGGGTACCGATAACATCAAAACCTACGGGGAATCCCTCGCGCAAATTCTCTGGATGATTGGGGTCAAACCCGTCCCCGACTCCTTGGGACGAGTCAATAAATTAGAACTGATTCCCCTAGAAGAATTGGGTCGTCCTCGCATCGATGTCGTCGTCAACTGTTCCGGCGTTTTCCGCGACCTCTTCATCAACCAAATGGCCTTATTAGATCGGGGGGTGAAAATGGCCGCCGAAGCAGAAGAACCCCTCGAAATGAACTACATTCGCAAACATGCGTTGCAACAAGCAGAGGAAATGGGGGTAAATGTGCGTGAAGCAGCGACGCGGATTTTCTCCAATGCGTCCGGGTCTTATTCTTCCAACGTCAACCTTGCAGTAGAAAATAGCAGTTGGGAGGAAGAGAAGGAGTTACAGGATATGTACCTGAATCGTAAATCCTTCGCCTTCAACTCCGATAATCCGGGAGTCATGGACGAAAAGCGGGGGATTTTTGAAGCCTCCCTAAAAACCGCCGATGTCACCTTCCAAAACCTCGATTCTTCCGAGATCAGTTTAACCGACGTTTCTCACTATTTCGACTCCGACCCGACGAAAGTAGTATCGAGTCTTCGCACAGATGGCAAAAAACCGGCTGCATACATCGCCGACACCACCACCGCCAACGCACAGGTACGCACTCTCTCGGAAACCGTCCGTTTGGATGCGCGAACCAAGATGCTGAACCCGAAATGGTATGAGGGGATGCTGAGTCACGGTTACGAAGGCGTGCGGGAGTTATCCAAGCGTCTTGTGAATACCATGGGATGGTCGGCAACGGCGGACGCGGTGGATAATTGGGTGTACGAGGATGTCAATACGACCTTTATCGACGACCCAGAAATGTGCAAGCGGTTGATGAATTTGAATCCCAATTCTTTCCGCAAGATGGTCGGAACTCTCTTGGAGGTCAACGGTCGCGGGTACTGGGAAACCTCAGAGGAGAATTTAGACCGCTTACGGGAGTTGTATCAGGAGGTAGAAGATCGGATCGAAGGGATTGAGTAGAGTCAAAAAATTATGGGTAATAGGAAATTCGTTACAATGGGATTAACTCAATCGGGCAATTTTCTATTACCCAATCGCTCCATTCACTTAGTTTACGAATTGTATGACTACACAAACTTTACCGAGAATTCCAACAGAGTATTTTTCTCCATCTGAACAAAATTTTTGGAATGGAGTTGATCGCAATGGAAATAATCGTAAATCTGATGATGCAACTAATGAAAGTTATAAAAATAATGAAAGAAGAATTTTAACTGAAATGAACCGCGAAAAACTTCCTATCTTCGTAGAAGCACTGAAAAGAAGTAATTATATGGATTTACGTCCATCTTACCAGAGAAGAGCAAGATGGTCAAAAAAACAGAAATCACTCTTGATCGAATCTTTTATTATCAATATACCGATTCCACCTATTATTTTATATGAAAAGGAATATAGTTCTTATGAAGTTATAGATGGACAACAAAGGATCAATGCAATTAAGGAATTTTATAATAACGAATTTGGGCTTCAAGGATTAGAACTTTGGTCAGAGTTAAATGGGAAAAAATATAATCAACTTCCCGATGGTGTTAGAGCAGGAATTGATCGTCGTTCTTTATCCTCTATTGTAGTTATTACGGAATCTGCTAAGGATTCTGAAGAAGAAATGTTTTTAAAACAATTAGCTTTTGAGCGCTTAAATACTGGAGGAATCGATCTGAGTAAACAAGAAGTACGAAATTGTTTATATGCTGGAAAATTCAACGATCTATTACACAAGTTATCTCGTAATTCAATATTTACTAAAGCTTGGGGAATTCCTGAAAATGAAGAGAAGCTGGTTAATAATACTCTTTACAAAAAAATGGAAGATATTGAGCTAATACTACGCTTCTTTTCGCTACGACATATTGACAAATTTACTGGGAGGATTGAACAATTTTTGACTCACTATATGATAAAAAGTTTGCAGTTTGGCAAAGAAGATATCGATTTTTTAAGCACAATTTTTCTTGAAACAATTGGACTGGCTCACGCTATTTATGGTCAATACCTGTTCAAACCTTTTGATATTGAGACGAAAGAGTGGAAACAGAAATCATATAAAGCTTTTTATGATGATGTAATGGTTGGTTTTAGTAACTTTTTAGATAAAAAAGATATGTTGCTTGAAAAAAAACCTGAACTGATTACACAAACAAAAAAACTATTTGAATCTGATAATGCAAAACTTTTGATGGGAAGAGGAAAAAGCAAGGCCGATCTACAAAATCGCATCAAAGTTTTTAATGATATGTTACTTTCTTGTTGTCAAATTTAATTGAAATGTTTTTTGATATTTTGCTTGAAAAAGTTAATACAAAAGCCGAAGCAATCCGTCAGGTAATTGAAAAAAATAACAAATTACGAGAATTTATCTTTAATGAAAAAATCAAAGAAAGATTAGCTAAAAGTGCTGACTTAGATGAATTACTTAAACCTTCTCTGAGTTCTACTGATTGGAGGGTTTATGAACATTGTTCTGTTGTTACACAACTTTATTCAATTTATGAAAATTTTGTTGAAGAGTTGATTAAAGATTGGCTAAAAAACTTACCCAATATTATTAAATCTTATACAGAACTAGATGATAAAATTCAAAA
>JBCCVR010000275.1:0-6650 GCA_039194995.1 Cyanobacteria bacterium P01_E01_bin.42
CACCAAGACACAAACAACAAATAAATAAACATGACCTCAATTGACACATCTGTAAATGGATCCCAAGCCGCAGCCGCTCACGAAGAACATGATTTTCGGACTTTAGGGCTGCTGATTTTCTTGATTTCTGAATCTTTGATGTTTGGGGCTTTATTCGCCTCTTATTTGATTTATCGAGCCTCACAAACAACTTGGCCGCCGGAAGGAACGGAAGTCGAACTTTTGTTGCCCGCAATCAACACGATTATTCTGGTTTCTAGCAGTTTTGTCATTCATCGCGGCGATACGGCAGTGAAAAAGAATGATATTGGTGGTTTGCGCTTGTGGTATGGCGTGACGGCATTAATGGGGGCAATTTTCCTCGGCGGTCAGGTTTATGAATATCTGAGCTTGGGATACGGTCTGACAGAAAACGTTTTTTCTAATTGTTTTTATCTCATGACCGGATTCCACGGCTTGCACGTTTTTATCGGCATTCTGCTCATTCTTGGAGTCGTCTGGCGATCGCGCCGTCCCGGTCACTATCACGAAAATAAGCATACCGGAGTCGAAATGGCCGAGATTTATTGGCACTTTGTCGATGTAATCTGGATTATTTTGTTTGCCTTGTTGTATATTTTGACGCGCTTTTAATCGCGAATAACTGACAGCTAAATGTTGGCTTTTTGATAAAGAGAGAAACTTTGATTTGTTTCTCTCTTTTTTACTGACAATAGGATTAGCGATGACAAGTTGCGATTGGATAAAAAAAGCACAGAATTTAATTTTTTCTCATTTTTTTAAGATTTGCAGCAAGCAATCTGAAGAATACATGAAATTCAACTCGAAAGAATAGAAACTTAGTTAAACTTCTAAAAAGATGAGTAAATACTCTCATCATAATATTCCCTCTCAAAAATTGCTTTACCTGGGAACAAAATCACCTCTCTATTGATGAGTTTAAAAAGACAATCAGTATGACAGAATCAGTTCTTAAACCTTCTATCGCGCCCCTTTCTCCGACAATCCAAATCCGTCGTTTGGTCTGGAAAATTGCCATTGCAACCTTCCTGTTAATGGCAGTCGGGAGTGCGACCCGAGTCATGAATGCCGGTCTTGCCTGTCCGGACTGGCCGCTGTGCTACGGACAATTTTTGCCTTTCGAGCAGATGAATTTGCGGGTCTTTTTAGAATGGTTTCATCGCTTAGATGCAGCAGTTGTCGGCTTTAGCGCGATCGCCCTCGCCGGATTATCTTGGTGGTGGCGGCGAGAACTACCCCAATGGGTTCCCTACGCGGCAACGTTAGCCTTCGCATCTATCCTCGTGCAAGGATTGCTCGGCGGTCTGACCGTCACGGAATTGTTGCGATTCGATATTGTCACCGCACATTTGGGATCGGCACTGTTCTTCTTCTGCGTCTTGTTAGTCATGGGCACTTCCTTAATCCCCCACGAAGCAACGGGAACGGGAAAATATCTCTCGACCTTGGGATGGACTGCCGCGATCGCCATTTATCTCCAGAGTTTGTTGGGGGCATTAGTTGCCTCTCAATGGGCGCTACACCAATGCTTGTGGGGATCTCGTCTTTGTGCGGTGATGAATAGCCACCTGATTGGAGTCGTCCCGGCAACCCTCGCCACCTTAACCGCGATCGTGGTAGCATGGCGAACTCCTGCCCTTCATCCGGCCCTGCGACTCCTCGCCAATGTTGCCGCCCTGTTAGTCATGCTGCAAATTTTGGTCGGACTTTCAACCTACCGCTTCCACTTGCAAATCGAACTGCTGACCATTTCCCATCAAGCGATCGGAGCGGCATTATTAGGCGTTCTCGTCATGTTTGCAGTGCTGGCCCGCCGCAACATCCAACCCACTCGCGACGCGCGATAACTCTAGGGAAACGCCAAGCCTTCGGGCCACCGTTCCCCCTAGGGAGTCACGAAATTCCCCCTATCTTACATCAGCAAGAGGTTATCAGAATGTTAGGAACGAGTTTGTCTTCTCGCCATGAGAATTTTCGAGAAGTTTGTCAAAGCTATTTACAACTTACTAAACCCCGCATTATTCCCCTGTTATTGATTACCACCGCCGCATCCATGTGGATGGCCTCGGAAGGTCGCATCGATCCGATTTTACTCCTGGTCGTCCTGTTAGGCGGCACCTTAGCCGCCGCCTCAGCGCAAACATTTAATTGCGTTTACGATCGCGATATCGACTACGAAATGCTGCGGACTCGCAAGCGTCCTATTCCTTCCGGTCGGGTTCAACCCCATCATGCCCTCATCTTTGCTATCATTTTGGGTTCTCTTTCTTTCTCCTTGCTGGCTCTGTTTGCCAATTTAGCCAGTGCTGTTTTAGCCATGGCCGGAATTGGCTTTTATATGGTGATCTACACGCGATTTTTAAAGCGATCGACGGTGAATAATATCGTCATTGGCGGCGCTGCGGGATCGATTCCGCCACTTGTGGGTTGGGCGGCAGTCACGGGAGAATTAAGTTGGGCAGCTTGGGTGTTATTTGCCATTATCTTCCTTTGGACTCCGCCTCACTTCTGGGCATTAGCATTAATGATTCGGGAAGATTACGCTCAGGTCAATATTCCCATGTTGCCCGTCATTGAAGGAGAAGAAGAAACGGTCAAGCAAATTTGGCTCTATACTTTAGCGACGATCGCTTGCACTGTCTTGCTTGTCTATCCTTTGGGTGCATTGAGTTGGATTTACGGCGCGATCGCCCTTCTACTCAACGCTGTCTTTCTCTACAAAGCATGGCAACTCAAACAGAGTCCTGCCGATATCGTTCTGGCCAAATCTCTGTTTAAGTTTTCTATCCTCTACATGATGCTGTTATGTGTGGGTATGGTTGTCGATAGTTTATTTTTAGCGTAAAAGCGCGCTCTCGATTTTTTGGAATAAGCGATATCAATACCAAAAATGCAGAGTCAAAATCTTTCTGCATTTTTGGTTATTATTATCAAATCCGCTTAATCAGTTATAATCCCCAACAGCCCAAAGCCTTGATTTTGTGCGCTGTGGATATTATGGCTAATTTTACGGATTTGATATTATTTCCATTTACACTAAAAATACTCGATCGAGCTTGTTTGTGTAAAGCAATGAAAGGACTCTCAAAAAGTTTTATGGAGTTTCTAAAAAAGCACCGTTTCGATTTTTTTATTCTCCTCGTTCTACTTACTTTTACTCTCGTTCAATTCCTTCCTCGTCTGTTACAGCAAGAAACGATTGAAGTCGCAATTGTTGCGCCAGTCAGTGCATCTGATGGGGAAACAAGACTGGATGGGAGAGAACGAGTTGATAGCGTTCAGTTATATTTCGACAAAATTAACGCGGCTGGAGGAATTGATGGCAAACAATTGGTTCTGCAAGTCTATGACGATCGACTCGATCGAGAAGTTGCCGTTGAAGTAGCAGAAAAAATTGTAGCATCTCCTGCTGTAGCTGTTTTGGGACATTCTACAAGTGGCTCTTCCTTAGTCGCGGGAAGGGTTTACGATCGCCGAGGGATGCCTATAATTACGGGGAGTGCGACTGCCGATCGCATTACCGATAGTCCGTGGTATTTTCGGACGATCTTTAATAACAGCGAGCAGGGTGAATTCATTGCCAATTATCTAGAGTATATTGTCGAAGCCGAAAATATTTATCTGATTCATACCGATGGACTCTATGCAACGACATTAACCAAGGCGATCGAAATAACATTAAATTCATATAATAAGCCGTTAATTGGCATGCAAGAAATTAATCGAGATGAAGACCCAGAAAAAGCAGCAGAAAAAGTCATTCGAGATTTAGAAAATTTGCGAGGAAGCGAAGAAGAACCCGATTCTATCATCCTACTAGCTCAAGGCATGCAAGCTGCTAATATTATTACCAAAATGAGGTTAAGTAGTTTTGACTATACTATATTTGGTGGAGACAGTTTGACGAATTCTGCTTTTTTAAAACGATTTGAAAATACACCACAAGAACAAGAAGAACCGGGATTTTTCACCAATAATCTTTACGCAGTAACACCTATTATTTTTGATATTGCCGAGCAAAAAGCACAAAAATTTAAAATCGAATTTACTCAGCGTTATGGATATGAACCGGGATGGAGCGCTATTTTATATGAAGGTTCGGCTCGTGCCATTGTTCAAGGCATAAAAAATATACTCGCAGAGAGAGAAGATCTGCCTGCTACTGTCTTTACAGGTAAAAATATCGAGCAGGATCGAAATCTACTTCGCGAGGGGTTAATGCAGATTAATTCTCCCGAGGTAGCAATTCAAGGGTTAACGAGCAACTTTTTCTTTAATCAAAAAGGTGAAGTACAAATCCCTATTTTGATGGGTGTTTTTAATCGTAAGAAGTTTATTTCCGCACCGACTCAGCTTTCTCTCATTGAGGATCTCAATCTCGTTTCTAATCTCGACCAGCAATTACAAAATGGAGAAATCGTTAACATTGGCGATCGCTATTTACAAAAAACCTATATTGTCTATACCGGGATTAATGTCAATGAGATCGATGATATTGATGAAAAAAATTCATCTTACTTGATAGATTTTTATCTGTGGTTTAAACATCAAGCTAACAATATCGATCCGGAGAACATTGAATTTATTAACTATGATGTAGATCGACTCGATTCTGGAGAACGATTAATGCTTAGCGAGCCACTTGAATGGGAAGTTAATAATGGAATCAAGCATACTGTCTATCAAATGAAAGCAGATTTTTACGATCAATTTGATTTTCACGATTATCCCTTCGATCGCCAAATCTTATCCATTCGCTTTCAACATTTTACGCTAACCAGAAAACGGATTATTTACGCGCTAGATTTATTGGGGACGAATACAGTCACCGAGAAGGAATTGTTGCGAAGTTTTCAAGAGAATCAAGTATTTGGGACGATTACCTCTTGGCATATCAAAAGAATTAACTTTTACCAAAGTACGGATATCGATGATGCGACTTTGGGCTATGAAGATTTAGCAGATACTAACGCTAAGTCTGAATATTCCCAGTTTAATCTAGAGATTGAAATTGTAAGAGATTTGCTGAGTTTTAGTATTAAAAACTTATTACCATTATGGTTTTTTGTTTTGGTTTCTTATTCTCTCATGTTTTTACCCTTTGAGGATATTTCGGCCGAGGCGATCGGTGGGGTTCTCTTAGCCGTTGTTTTCTATCACCTCAGTTTGTTAGACTCTCTACCAGATGGTGTCGGTTACGTCGTCGCTCTAGATTATGCGTTTTATTTGCTTTACTTTTTAATGGGTTTACAGCTATTGCTCGTAATTTTGGGCCATAGTAAAGCATTTCATGCAACGGGTATTCAAAACGCACAACTCATAAAGTTCGGTCAAATTGCTTTTCCCGCAATTTGGCTCTCGGGGTGTTTAATTTGGTATGTAATCTATGCTTATTAGCTATATCCTACATCTTATTTGTATTCCCTCTAATCTAAGAAAAATTATCTAGATGCTCATAAATGCTTGCTTTTCACAATGGATTATGAGAGATTTATTATATCAGTATTTGCCCGAGGAGCAGCATGGGAACATTATCTAAAAAAATTAAAGGGTGGCTAAAAAAATATCGTTTCGGTTTATTAATTATTCTCTTTCTACTTACTTTGACTGGCATTCTTGCTGTTTCTCAACTTTGGCAACAAGAGACCATCGAAGTAGCGGTTGTTGCTCCCGTTGGTGTTTCTGATGAAGAAACAAGACTGGATGGGAAAGAAAGGATTGATAGCATCCAGTTATATTTCGACAAAATTAACGCAACTGGAGGCATCAACGGCAAACGATTGGTTTTACAAGTCTATGACGATGAACTCGACCGAGAAGTCGCTGCCGCAGTTGCCGAACAAATTGTTGAATCTCCGGCTGTCGCCGTTTTGGGGCATGCGACAAGCGGACCATCCTCAGTCGCGAGTAGAATTTACGAGCGATACGGTATGCCTGCCATTACAGGTAGCGCAACTGCCGATAGCATCACCAATAGTCCATGGTATTTTCGGACGATCTTTAATAACAGGGATCAGGGTGAATTTATCGCCAATTATATGGAGTATGTTTTTGGCGTTCAAAATATCTATCTTATTCATACAGATGGACTTTATGCAACAACTTTAAAACGTGCGGTCGAAGAAACCTTTAATTCATACGACAAGAAATTAATCGGCGTACAAGAAATCGATCGCAATCGAGATCCAGAACAAGCCATCCAAAGGATTATGCGAGAATTAGAAGACTTGCGAGATAGCGATCGCGAACCCGATTCAATTATCTTGTTAGCTCAAGGGGCGCAAGCGACCGATCTGATTGTAAAGATGAGATTGAATGGATTTAATTATCCTATATTTGGTGGAGATGGTCTAACCGATAATAATTTTATCAATCGAATTGAAAGTACGCCGCAAGAACTAGCACAACCCGGCTTTTTTACGAATAATATTTACGCGGTTACTCCCATTATTTTTGATATTGCCGAAGAAAAAGCGCAAAAATTCAAAAGCGAGTTTATTCAACGGCACGGCTATGAACCAGGATGGAGCGGTATCATTTATCAAGATTCAGCCCGTGCTCTCGTCCGAGCAATTGAAAATATATTAGCAGAAAAAAGAGATTTACCGACAACAGTTTTCACGGGGAAG
>JBCCVR010000276.1:0-6548 GCA_039194995.1 Cyanobacteria bacterium P01_E01_bin.42
AAATGATTAAACATTGTGTTTCTGGAATAAGTGAATTCAAAAATTCTGAAATTAACGAACTTGTTGAATGCTTGAAAAAAGAACATGAGTTGCTCCTCGATCCAAATAAAAAAGAACTAGACCTAAAAGTTATTAGTTGTTCATTCAAAAACCTAACTTTTCCAATTATAGATTACATAAAAAATTTAGATTTCAAGGTACGATTTATTAAGCTCAGCCAGAAAATGGAGTCATCTTTGCGTCAAATCATATTGACAGCTAATGATAAAGATATAGAAATTCCTCCAGTTATTAAAGCACGTATCCAATGTAAATTTTCCAATAAAGTATCTGAAAAAACAATTTTTCTGTCTCATAATTCTGATAATACTCATCTTCAAAATGCTTTTGCTGCAGTGGCTCATGGTATGGGATATAGTACATTACTCAAAGCAAGATCGACGAGCGTTAACACTTTAGGAGAACAAGAAAATTGCTTAGTCAAAACATCTAGTAATCTCATCTATCTAAACTCTGATAAAGAGTATCAAAGCACGTGGGTTGACAAAAATAGTATAAAATGCATGGTTCAATCAACAGTAAATTCAGCAAGAAATTGGCTAGCCGATCATATTGAAAATAAGCGAAATTCCTACATTGAGCCGCTTAAGGAATGTGAAAACTACACAAATTTTTGTATTGATTTTACCAATTTAGAGGAAATTGTCAGTAAATCGAGAAAAGCAATTGGAGGTTATGCTATTACCTTAACAAGTGATAAAGATTCAAAGGATGTTTTTGATACTCTGCAAGATAAAGTTATCAAAAAAATAAAACAAATCGAATTCAGATACAAAAATTCTAGTTTTTATTCTTTATACGAGAAAAATATCAGACATTTTGAATGTTTAGCATATTGGCTACTTACAAGAGCCTATCACGTACAAGGAGATATCAAAAACGCTCGGGAAAATTTAGAACATCTTGAAAAATCAAAACGATCGATTTCCAATGATATCCCAATTCAGATGCTTTATGAAGTTGAAAAAATGGTCTTTGATTTCTTTTCCGGAAATCCCGAACTAATAGAAAATCAAGAAAAATGGTTGGAACAGCAAGATACTTGGTTGACAAATATGCAAAACTACATTATTGAGCGATCGCACCCAGAGTATGGGCATTACCAAGGGAGTTGCAATCTTCATATCTATGCTTGTACATCTGAAATTTTTGGGAGGATTGGTCGATTAAATATGCGCTTCGATCGAGGACAATTTTCAATTCTTGATAATGCTATTGATAACTTATTAACTGCTGCACATTGCTGTGCGCGAATTGGTCATCGAAAGCGACTTGCTCATTGGTTAGCGAATGCAAGTAGAGCTTATTGTCGAATTAATGAAGGAGAACAAGCAAAACAGTTAACGGACTTAGCTCAGAGTATTATTAACATTTCAATAGAACCGATGTCCAGCGATCAATATCATCAATCAGTAATGGCAGAAACTAATTTGGCTTGTGGAGAAAGAGCTTTACTCATCGATCGAGACTATCAAGAAGCCAACAAATATTTTTTAAGAGCATTAAATGGCTCAATGTATCTAGGATTTGCACGAATAATTTCTGAAAGTTTGTATGGTATTTCCAGAGCATCTAAGGAACTATCTATCGAAGAATTAAAAGTGGATTTTTGTAAGGAAATACAACTACAGGAACTCGAACAAAAATATAGTCACAAAAATAAAATTGTCAAGGGTATTTGTTGTTTTTTGAATAACTTGGAGGATTTAGAAAATTTAGAAAATTCGCAAGATGTTTCACGTGAGTTCATGAATCAAGCAACAAAGATATGGGATGATTGGTATTGTGAAATTCATCCAAGACAACCAGATAAGAGACATTACATTAGTGAACTGATGGAAGAGGGAAAGTTTTTAGCAAAAATCCCTTATTAAGAAAAATAGGATTGAATCTCTCGTGGAATAGGATTGGGTGTTACAGATTATCGCTTTTCCTAGCGATCGCAGTTCTGAAAAAAAGGTCTCAAAGTAATCCATCAATGGATCGATCGGGCACTCTCTTGGCAAATTGCGTCATAATATAAAGTAAATATTGCTATTTTTAAAGAATTCTTAAGAAAACATGACAAAAGATCAAATATCTGAATCTTCACTGTACTGCGATTTAATTATTGTCGGGGGCGGCATTGTTGGGGCAACACTTGCAGCCGCTTTGAAAGATTCGGGGTTGCGGGTGGTCATTATCGAAGCGCAAACTCTCGAACAAGCCGCCGCCAGACGGCGAGCTTATAACTTATCCTTACTATCGGGACGCATTTTCGAGGGCATTGGCGTGTGGGATGAGATTCTGCCGCAAATTGCCCCCTATCGCAAGATTCGCCTATCCGATGGGGAATATCCTCGCGCGGTTGAATTTGTGCCGCAAGATTTGCGGACGAAGTTCTTGGGGTATGTTGCGGGACATGGGGTTGTTTTACGGGTCTTACAAGAGTTTTTAAAAACTAGCGATCGCGTTCAATGGCTGTGTTCTGCTGAAGTGACGGATATCGATCGGGATGAGGAAGGGGTCACGGTTGCGGTACGAGTTGGGGGAGAGGTGAAAACATTGCGATCGCGCCTGATTGTCGGGGCAGATGGGGCAAAATCTCGGGTGCGAGAGCGATCGCGCATCTCGACCCGGGGTTGGAAATACTGGCAGTCCTGTTTGACCTTTGAAATTCAACACCAGCACCCCAGCAACGATACAGCTTTCGAGTGTTTTTGGCGAACCGGACCGATGGGGGTTTTACCCCTGCCCGAAAATCGCTGTCAGATCGTCCTCACGGCTCCTCACGCGACGGCAAAAGCCTTAAAAGAGTTGGATGAGGCGAGCTTTTTAGAGGAGCTAGAAACCCGTTTGCGAGGGGTTTTAGGAAAGGTCGAAATCGTTAGCGATCGCTTGCTCTTTCCCGTGCAGTTAATGCAAAGCGACTGTTACGCGCGATCGCGCCTCGCTTTGGTGGGAGATGCCGCCCACTGCTGTCATCCCGTGGGGGGACAGGGTTTAAATTTGGGATTGCGAGATGCGGCGGCTTTAGCACAGGTCTTGCGGGGAGCTAGGCAACAAGGGGAAGATATCGGCAGTTTAAGCGTATTGCGACGTTATGAAAAATGGCGCAAAGGGGAAAATCTCGCCATCCTCGGTTTTACGGATTTTCTAGACCGAATGTTCTCTAATCAATGGTTGCCCTTAATTTTCCTGCGGCGTTTGGGGTTGTGGATGTTGCGTTACCTGCAACCCATGAAAGTTTTTGCACTCCAGTTAATGACGGGACTCAAAGGACGTGCCCCTAAATTGGCTCAAAATTAATGTGAAGTTCTGTAACAGAAAATATCGGGCTGCATAAATTTCTCCAAAGCGACCAGAGAAGTAATTGAAGCGCGAAACTCTGTAGGTTGTTTCAGGGGATATAGAGAACACTCTCGGTATCCTCTTTTTTTGGGCTTGGAGTGCCATCAACTGCCGATCGCCCAACCTGCCACCAGAGAGGTACTAATGCCCAGAGCCAAACCCATGAGTACTTGAAAAGGGGTGTGTCCCAACAATTCCTTGAGGCGTTCCTCATTGAACTCCTTGCCCTCTTTGAACATATCATCGAGAATTTGATTGAGAATCTTGGCTTGCTTCCCCACGGCTTGACGGACTCCTGCCGCATCGTACATGACAATCACTGCAAACATACAGGCGATCGCAAATTCCGTACTGCCCCAGCCTTTCGTCTGTCCTACTCCCGTCGCCAACGCCGTCACCAAAGCAGAATGGGCGCTCGGCATACCTCCGGTGCTAAAGAGCCAGTGTAAATTAATCTCTCTCTCCCGCACCAAACCGATCGCGAACTTCAACCCTTGGGCGAGAAAACAAGCCGCGATCGCCACGAGTAAAACCCGATTGCCGAAAATATCCCCAAAATTCTGCATGGTTTCGTTTGCTAACAACAGATAGATTGTCCCCTAAAGCGTCAATTTTTCCGAGATGTAATAAAACCCGCCAGAGCGCGTAAGGGATCCGCCTTCGTGCCATAATCCTCTAGTTGCGCGATCGCCTCGGCAATCAAACGATCGGCTTTAGCTTGGGACGCTTCTAGCCCCAACAAACTCGGATAGGTTGCCTTTTGTGCCGCCACATCTTTCCCGGCAGTTTTCCCCAACTCTTCTCGCGTTGCCGTCACATCCAAGATATCGTCGATAATTTGAAAAGCCAGACCGATATTTTGGGCGTATTGGGTTAACTTTTCGACATCCTCTGGGGTTGCGTCTGCTAGTATTGCCCCGCAAACCACGCAAGCTGCTAATAATGCCCCGGTTTTATGAACGTGGATAAATTCGAGGCGATCGAGAGAAATATCGGGTTTTCCCTCCGATTCTAAGTCCGCCACTTGACCCCCAACAATCCCCGTCGCCCCCGAAGCCTTCGCCAAATAAGCGATCGCCTGTAGGACCCGTTTTGGCGGCACGTCCGGGGTTTGAGTGGCAATATACTCAAACGCATAGGCCAGCAGGCCATCCCCCGCTAAAATCGCAATATCTTCCCCGTACACCTTGTGATTGGTTAACTTGCCCCGACGATAATCATCATTATCCATTGCTGGCAGATCGTCGTGAATGAGGGACATGGTGTGAATCATCTCCAAAGCGCAAGCCGTCGGCATGGCAACATGAGGATTCCCGTCCAGCATTTCGCAGGTTGCCAGACAGAGAATGGGACGCAAGCGCTTTCCCCCTGCCAGCAGAGAATAGCGCATGGCTTCGTAAATCTTGGGAAACTCGGCACTGGTTGGGACGGCGCGATCGAGGGCGGTTTCTACTTGGCGTTTTTTGGCTTGGAGGTATGTCGCCAAATCGAAATCCAGCGCCGTGGTTGTAGTGGTTTTCTCGTCTGTCGTCACCATGTCCTGTTCATTTGGGGAAAAACACTACTCATCATACCCCTCCGCGTCCCCTTCTCAAGGATTCTCTTTTTTCGTTAACTATTGTCTGTTGTCTGCGCTTTGCAGTTTTCTGCCAAGGCGATCGCGCTAATCGACAACAAGCCAGACTGAAAAGGCTCGTTACAGTGGA
Source organism: Cyanobacteria bacterium P01_E01_bin.42 (assembly GCA_039194995.1). GTDB lineage: Bacteria > Cyanobacteriota > Cyanobacteriia > Cyanobacteriales > Spirulinaceae > CCY15215. The sequence continues at coordinate 5,097 of JBCCVR010000276.1, forward strand.
GCGATCGCGCTTCTATGATTAGAAAGGCTTGATTAAAGACAGATAATCTTGCTTCAATCTGTACGTTTCCGTCATCAACTTAGAGGATGAGATAATGGCACAAGAAAAATCGTATAAATTTTTGATTGTTGACGATCACCGCGCAATTTTAGATGGAACCCTGTTTGTACTTCGGCAGGAGTATCCCGAAGCGATCGCTCAGACCGCAAAAAGCGCTCGAGAAGCGCTTGAATGGATCGAGTGCGAACAATTCGATTTGGTCATTCTCGATCTTTCCATACCCGATACCATTGGTTTGGTAAAGACGCTGATTTCGAAACGGGAATTCGACTCCTGCAAAACCTGATGAAACAGTATCCAGCGCTCAACATAACAATTTTGAGTAGTGCCGTTCATAAATTAATTCGGATTAAGGATAGCATCGACAACCACAAAGGGGGCTTTACCCTTGCTCGTAAATCCGATGAGACTCTTTTAACTCGGGTTCGTGGTGCATTGGAAGGCTTTTCCCATACTCGAGAAATTCGCCGCTCTCCGGAGTCGTCATCTACTTTTGAATTCAAAGCCGAATGGTTAACCGTTCTCGACTTAGCCTTTAGGGAAGAATTAACAGATAAAGCGATCGCCAAGAAAATGAATGTCGCTGATCGCACGGTGCGGCATTACTGGACAAAAATCTATGATGTATTAGATATATTACCTGAAGATACTCGAGAGCAAGAAAAAAATCTTCGCCTGCGAGTGGGCAATCACGCCAGAAAAGAAGGATTGATCGATTGAGTGGCGATCGCGTTTTACAGTTTGCGGCTGTCTGGGTACAGGTGCCGCAATTTGAGCATTTTCTAATATTTCTGTAAATCTCGAATGCACTTGCAATTTACCTTTTAAACAGCCTTGCAATGGGAAAACTCATTGTAGCCATAGTTTTTGATAGAGAACAATTTTCCCCTACAGCGAGGTGTTTAGCCTCGTTTTTCATTCAATACCTACAGATTTGGCCAAGAAACATGAAGAAGTTTTTTTCGCGTACGGAATGGCAAAAACTCGCACTCATAACTATCGTGCCAGAAATTTTACTCGTTGCTATTATTTGTATTGCACGTTTGAGCGGCTCTTTGCAGTTTTTAGAATTATTTTTGCTCGATCGCTTTCTGCAATGGCGACCGACAGAACCACAAGACGATCGCATTACGATTATTGGGATTGATGAAGAAGATATTCGCGAAATTGGCACTCATCCCATCCCCGATCGCGATTTGGCACAATTGCTGAGAACCTTAGATGAATATAAACCCCGAGCAATCGGTTTGGATATTATTCGGGATATCCCCGTCGAACCCGGTTATCCAGAGTTAGCAAAGGCTTTTACAGAAATCCCCAATATTATTGGTATCGAACAGCGTGCAGAGCCGATTATAAAACCTCCCCCGAGTTTATCTCCAGAAAAAGTTG
>JBCCVR010000277.1:0-6494 GCA_039194995.1 Cyanobacteria bacterium P01_E01_bin.42
CTTTCAACAGAAGGTGATGCTCGTTTTGTTGCTGGAATCAATTTTGATTTATCTGGATTTGGAATATTTGATGGAAAATGGCAAATAATGAAAGCGTCTCATCAAATTAATCAACAAGGATGGACTTGCTCGCTCTCGATTGAAAAACGATGAAATTACAAGGTAGAGTTGGGAAAATTGATGCAACTGATTATGAGGAATTATCGGTTAAGGCGATGGCACGAGTAAAGTTGACTGATAAAAAACCCGGTATTCTTACTCGAGCTTTACCTGTCAAGTTCCCTTTTGCTGGAATTGATATTTGTTATTGGATGCCCAAAATTGGCGATCGCGTTGCAGTCATTCTGGATGAAAATGCAGAGGAAGGATGGATTGATGGTTGTGTTTATCCTAGACAATCACAGATAGGCGCAAATTCTGCCAATGAACATTTTGTAAAATTTGAAGATGGGTCAATATGTTCTTACGACAAAGAAGAGCATAAATTTATTTTAGAAGTAGCTCAAGGAACTGAAGCCATTGAACTTCGAGGAAAAAATGGAAAGATTAAACTATTAGCAAAAGGAGAAGATTTTCAAATCATTATTGAAAGCGAGGCTAAGTTAAAAATAGCAGCAAAAGATGAAGTGGAAATTTTAAGCGACAAAACAATCAAATTGGATGCTTTGTTGGGGACGACAATCGTAGAGCCACCTAACCCACGATTGCCTTATTTTCCAACTCAAAGTGATTCTTGGTTTGATAATTCTTAGTTTGATAATTCTTAATAATGCTTGCTCCTAATACGCCTTATTGGCAAACCGATCAAAAAAATTACGGCGAAATTTTAACCGATCGCGATGATATTAACCGTTGCATCAAAAATATTTTACTGACTCCACTGGGATCGATTCCACATCATCCGGATTTTGGAGCTAATCTGGATGCGTTTCTCGATCGCCCTATAAATTCTGTTCGCGGTCTTCTTATACGAGAAATTTATAGAGCGATTGAGCGATGGGAGCCTAGAGTTAAAATAGAAAATGTTCACATTAATTATAATGCTACAAAAAATATTGTAAAATTAAATGTTGATGTTTTTTGGGTTTTAATTGGGAGCCAAGCAGATGGAATTGTTAATGTATTACTGTCATGAAGGTAAAAAAAATTTTGAAGCGATGTCCGAATTGATGGCTATACGCTTTAGAAAAAGAAGCGATCGCTATCAATTAATTCGATATTTACAGGCTTATTATTTTACATTAACTGTTTTGTTACTTATTTTGTTGCTTACTTATTTAAAATGACAACTCTTGCTCCTCCTGTTTTTGTTGAGAATGACCCGGCAGAAAATGAAACCGTACTCAAATCTTTATTTGAGCAAACTCTCGGCAAGACACTGTTTCCCGCCCAATCCGAAGCGCTTTTGGTTTACGCGATCGCTTACATTCAAACCATTATCAAAGCACTAATACAGCACACAGGAGAGCAAACTCTGGTCAATTTTGCGACGGGCGCAAACCTTGACCAAAAAGGCGCATTCTGGGGATCTTTAGGAGTTCGACTTAAAGCGTCTAAATCTCTGTGTACCTTGCGATTTACGTTAGCCTCGGTAGAGGCAAGCGATCGCGTCATTCCTCTTGGCACTCGAGTTCGCACCTCAGACAGAAAACACGTTTTTGCCACGACGGCGATCGCGACAATAATTGCAGGAACAATTTTCGTTGACGTAATAGCAGAAGCAACGGAAGCGGGAGAAAGTGCAAACGGTTACGCACCGGGAGAAGTTGGAGAGCCATTTGACCTCCTCTCCAATATTGGCAATATTTCTAACACAACTACGACCAACTCGGGTACTGATGCAGAAACGGATGAGGCTTTCCGCGAACGACTGAAACTTGCACCTACCGCGCTCTCTGTGTCGGGACCGCGCGATGCTTACATTTATTGGGCAAAAACTGCCGACCCCAGTATTACAGACGTTAGCGTGCGATCGCCCTCGCCTGCCGAACAAGTTGCCGCACTGGACGCAAAGGCAGAAAAAGCAACACAAGTAATTCTAGATGAAATTACTAATACGCATGGAGGAGCGATCGGGACAGCGACAGCAGCAAACCTCAAAAATATTTTCAAGCCCTATATCAGCGTTCGCTATTTCTATGCTGAAGTTTACGTTTTGACCAGTACGGGATTACCTTCTGTGGAAATTATTCAAAAAGTACAGAACGTTTTGGACGCAAATACAATTCGACCGCTTAACGACGAAGTGATCGTAAAATCCCCAACGAATGTAAACTATACAATTTCTGCGCAAATTACGGCATACAATAACGTGGATTTGAATATTCTTCAAACCCGTCTTGACAAGTCAGCCAGAGAGATTGCCAAAAAACTTGATGCCACTCTCGGACGAGATATCGTGAAATCGCAAATTATCGCAACTCTTCAACTGAGTGGTGTTCACAACGTTATCCTGAATTCTCCGTCTGCGGATATCGTCGTGAGCTATAACGAAAAACCCAACAACACGGCGATCGCTATCACCATCTCCAACACAATCGACCGATCCCATTAACTAATGCCCGATTTCACAGGATTGCCACCAACGTTAAGAACGCCAGTATTTGAGGCGCTTTGGGAATGCGTTCGTGCCGCCACCATCGAGATCGATGTTAATGCGGTGTTGTGGACGGACATTGACACTGTTGACGCGAGCTTACTGCCTCACCTTATTGAAGAATTCGGAGTTACGGGTTATAAAGGCGGATTCCTTGCAGATACGGAGCAGAAGAAGCGGGATTTGATTAAAAACGCGATCTCCCTTCACCAAAAAGCTGGAACTCTCTCAGCCGTCCAACTGGCACTCAAAACGCTTGGATTTGGCAGCGTGACGATCGAAGAAAATCCCCTTCTCCTCTATAACGGGGAATGGAACTATGGTGACGGCGAAATTTATAGCGGGAAACGTTGGACAAGGTTTGTTATCAACTTTCCCACTAACCCACCGGCAGAAAAAGCAGAATTAATTGACAAATTGATTGATGAGTGGAAGCCCGCAACTTCGCACCGTATCGACCCGCCAAAGATTCTGTACTACGATGGAACTTGGAACTATGATGGACGCGAGACTTGGGATGGATATATATAATGGTTGATATTCCGGAAACAGCGAATTTTGAACCTGTAAGCCGTATTGAACAGAATGATGCGGCGATCGGTGGAAACATAACAACTCCACCGAATCTGCAAAATAAACAACTTGCCAATCGCGACAGATGGCTTTATGACGCACTGGCAGTGCTGGGGCTGTCCCCACTCTCGACTGTTAACGAAATCAGGGAATCTCTTGCAGGCGATGCGACGCAAGCAACTACAGAATCGGCAACGCTCGAATTGGGTGCCGCAAGCGTTGCTCAAGGACGATTGACTCTTGCCACGGGCGATCCGACCCCATCAACAGAACAAACCGCAGCAAATACGCTGTATTACACCCCCTTTAACGGCGATCGCATTGCAATTTACAATACGGCAGCAAGTCGATGGGAAGTGAAAGTATTTTCGGAGCTAACCTTTGACATTAGCGGGTTGCTTGCCAATACCAATTACGATATTTTCCTTTATTCTAACGGCGGAACGCTAACTCTTGATGCTGTTGCTTGGAGCAATTCAGGAGCGGGGACGAGCGCGAGAGATAAAGCGCTCTCGCGAAAAAATGGGATTTGGGTAAAAACCGAGGACAATCGCCGTTATTTGGGAACGATCCGAACGACCTCAACGGTGGGAGAATGTGAAGATTCTTCAGTCAAGCGTTTTGTTTTTAATGCTCAGAATCAAGTCTCTAAAAATTTTTTCAAAAGTTTAGGAAATTGGACGTGTGATAGCTCTTCTTTTCAATTTCTTCAAGCAGATAATTCTAACGTTTTTTCTGTTGTTACTGGGTTGCCAGCAACAATAGACGTAACTAATACAATAGGGCGAATCCAGACAAATTCAAGTGAAAATTATTATTTTGAGTATCACGTAAACACTTTAGGGGATCGATACTCCAACAGCCCCTATTATTCTCCTGCCAATGGATCGGGAGGACAGAATGTTTTCTTCTTTGGAAATTTCCAGACTATTTTTTTTGATATGGAAGGGTTTAATATATTGATTCCGGCAGAGAGTCGAGGAGGCACTTTTGCGATTGAGCTACAGACCGGATATATGGCAGGAAAAATAACAATGTGAGGTTTTTGTGGCGAATTCATTAACTAAGATTCACAAAACTATCAAGCAAAAAGGGATCGACATTTTATCTGTTGTTGAGAACCAAGATTTTATCTCGCTAAAATTTGCGGAAAGCGTTCCCCCAGACCAAAAAGCGATCGCTCAAGAAATTTTAGAAGATTGGGAAGACTTGCCAGAACCTCAATGGAAAACGCTCGGGGAGCAACTTGCGCTTGCCCCTTCTTATCTCCGAAACACCACTCACAACAGCATGACATTAGGGTTAAAATCGACTTTTGAACTAATGCTCAAAATATCTGCTGATGGAGATTTGAGGCTTGAATCGATCGCAAATCTATGGAATGCAATTGCGCAACAGTCTTTTCCCACTTCTGAAGAGGTTGCGGCGATTAATGAGATTATTAAGGCAAATGCGATCGATCAATTCTTCAGTTTGCAAGCTGAAGGCACGATGATTTTGAGTTAACGAATTAACCCCATTTTAGCCCTTAAAAATCAAAACCCTCGCACTGTCAGCGTTAGAACAATGCTAGCATTGACTTAAAATCCGTTGACCTTTATCGGTCGTGAGAGTTCAAGTCTCTCCGCCCCCATACGTTTCGGCGTTTCTTGGGGTGCAGTTGTCGGAACAGAAATCATAGATAATTGTGATGATTTTTCCCGAAATTGCCCCCATTATGCCCCCATCCAAAAATAAGAAAAAAACTCCTACAGAAGCCTTTTCAGAAGCGCTAAAGAAGGCTAACGCAAAACTCGATCGTGTCAAAATTGAGAAGCACCACAACCGCTTGCGACTGGTTGGAACGCTGCCAAGAAAAGACAGACAACCCGGAACAAAACGAGAGCGAATTAGCACGGGCTATCCCACCAACCAGAATGGAATAAATCTCGCATTGGCCCGAGCGAAAGACTTGGAAAGCGACATTTATCTCGAACGTTTTTCTTGGGTAAAGTGGGGGAACGAACACGCTGAGGAAACGTGCAGGGATGCTATTGCGAAAATGCACCGCGATTGGGAAAAAGAGCAGCCGCGCACTCGAGAGCAATGCAGTAATTTTCAGCGAGATTATCTTTGGCCGTGCGAATTTTTAAGAACCGATCTCAAGCTCACGGAACACTATTTGCGGCAAGTTATCGAGCGGGAAAGCGAACCAAAAACGAGATTGCGCAAGAGGTTCGAGATCGCTTTTCAACGGCTGGCCAAAGCGGGAGGACTCGATTGCGATTTGTCGGGAATGGCTTATGGTTACAAGCCTCAAAAGCGCGTCATTCCTTCAGAAGCAGAAGTTATTACAGCGAGAGAACAAATCGAGAATGACGAATGGCGATGGGTTTTTAGCATGATAGCGGCTTACGGGCTGAGGCCGCATGAGGTGTTCCGCCTAGACTGTTCTCGGTTAGGCGATCCGCCGTACTTGCTGTCGGTTTTGGAGAAGACTAAAACTCGAGCAAGGCCAGTTTTACCCTTAAGCGGAAAAGACGATCCCTGTCACGAATGAGTGATCGAGTGGAAACTCTGGGAAATTTACGTGCCGCACCGAGTAGATATGGATCGAGAAAACAAGGCGATTGGTGGCTCGGTTTCTCGGGCGTTTAAAAGGGAGGGTGTGAATTTTCCTCCCTATGCCCTCCGTCACTTCTACGCAATTCGCGGTTCGATTGCAGGGCTGAGTCCGAATTTACTATAAACAAAAATCAAGCCCAAAGATAGCCCAAACTAGCCTTATAAGCGGAAAAAAGGTTCTGATACCAAATCCGGTTAATATGAGGTATAAAGACAAAAGAAAAAATGAGGAAAAGTCAATGCCAAGAAAAGTCTATCTCGCCCCACATCTGAGTACAGAGGAACTCAAAAAAAACTATCGAACCAGTGAAGACCCTGTGGAAAGTAGGCGATGGCATTTACTGTGGAAGATATCGTTGGGTTGGACAATCAAAAATAGTGCGATCGCTATAGGATTGAAATACGAATATTGCCAAAAAATTCTCAAAAGATATAACGAAAAAGGAGAAGAAGGCATGAATAATGGCAGAAAAAGAAAAAAGAATCATAGGCGAGGAAAGGAAGCACTGTTAAATGAAGAACAATTAGAAAAATTAAAAGAAAGATTAAAAAACAAACCTGATGATTTAGGAAAATGGACGGATCCGAAAGTAGCCTGTTGGATAGAAAAAGAGATATAGCAAGTCCATTTGAGTTGTGAATGTAGATTAACATGATAAAATAAAAAAGGATAAACTCAGAAGAAATCAATGGATGAGAAACAGAACTTAAACAAAAAACA
>JBCCVR010000278.1:0-6487 GCA_039194995.1 Cyanobacteria bacterium P01_E01_bin.42
CAGTTCCACACCTGAATATGAAGATTTTGTTAGACATCGATTTGTTTACAACTCAAATGGACTTGCTATAGTACATTTTGATATTGAGAAACAAAATCACTAGGTGGAGTAACTACCTTGGATATCTTTCCATCAACTTGCGAACTTCTTCGGCATGATAAGAACTGCGGGTTAACGGCGAAGAAACGACTTGTAAAAAGTCGATCGCATCCCCAAATTCCCCCCATGCGTCGAACTGTTGGGGCGTGACGAATTTTTGGATTCCTAAATGCTTCTGAGAGGGTTGCAAATACTGTCCGATAGTCAGGATATCGCAATCAACTCCCCGCAAATCTTGCATCACATCTCGCACTTCTGCATCGGTTTCTCCCAAACCTACCATAATTCCCGATTTGGTGTAAACGTGGGGGGCGAGTTGGCGAGTGCGTTGCAAGAGTTCGAGCGATCGCCGATAATCTCCTTGGGGGCGTACCCGACGATACAAGCGAGGAATCGTTTCGGTGTTGTGGTTGAGAACTTCCGGTCGTGCTGCGAGAATGATTTCTAAAGCCTCCCAATTGCCACATAAATCGGGAATAAGCACCTCAATTGTGGTTTTAGGACTAACTTTGCGAACTTCCTCAATACAGCGCTGAAATTGGCTTGCACCGCCATCTGGGAGATCGTCTCGATTAACGGACGTGATCACCACGTGATTCAAGTTTAGACGACGGACGGCCTCAGCCAATCGTAACGGCTCCGTCGGATCGAGGGCTTGGGGTTTCTTCTCAAAATCAATATCGCAATAGGGGCAAGCGCGAGTACAAGCGGGACCCATAATCAGAAAAGTTGCCGTCCCCGCTTGAAAGCATTCGCCAATATTAGGGCAAGAGGCTTCCTCGCACACTGTATTCAGTGCCAAATCTCGTAAAATCTCTTTGACACTGCCCACGCGCTGCCATTGGGGGGCTTTGACTCGTAACCATTTCGGCTTAACAACCACAACGTGCTCTTTCTCGACTAAAATGTTTTTATCGTAGCTGAATATAAAATTTTACATGAGTATCGTTCAAATCGTGCAATTGGTTTGGGCATTATCTGCCCTATTTTTAATTATTCTGGTCTTGTTACATTCCCCCAAAGGAGACGGAATCGGCGGTATTGGCGGACAAGCGCAACTCTTCACCAGTACGAAAAGCGCTGAAGTCACTCTCAATCGCGTGACTTGGATGCTAAGTATTATTTTTATGAGCTTAACAGTGGTTTTGTCTGGCGGTTGGCTGGGTGCTGGATAGTTGGCAACTCGATTAATTTTGGCGATCGCATTCTCAACGGCTTCTAATTGGCTTTTCAGTGGCTAAGGTGCGATCGCTTGTTATTTGCATTCATCAATCATTAGTGTTGGGATGGTCGAAGGGCAATATCCTAACACTCAACTATTTTTTGATTGCTTAGAGTGTTTGATAAATTGCATCAATTAGAAATAGGACGCATCCAATTGTAAAAAGAATAGAACCCAGCAGGTAAAGAGAAGCACGCAATGAAAAATTTTCTTTAATGGCGATCGCTCCGTCTATTGTAAATAAGATACATCCGATTAAAAATAAGCCACTGCCAATTAAATACAAACTCACGATCGCTACAGTCTAAATCCGTACTATTGTGGCAAAGTTTGGTTAATTTCTTTATAATGTTAACAAAACTTAATTTTATTTTGACTGACATCTGAAATGAGCGAAACAACAAAATCCTCTCGCAGCGCGATCGCGATCGGCGCGGGAATTGGAGGATTAACGGCGGCGGCATTACTCGCCAAGCAGGGCTATAAAACGCGGGTTTTTGATAGCGCGATCGTTCCCGGTGGATGCGCCTCTACGTTTAAGCGCAAAGGCTTTATTTTCGATGTCGGGGCGACTCAAGTCGCAGGGTTAGAACCGGGGGGAATTCATCATCGCATTTTTACAGAATTGGGCGTAGAATTACCGGAAGCAACCTACTGCGATCCTGCTTGTGCCGTATTTTTACCGGGAGAAACAGAACCGATTAATGTTTGGCGAGATAAGGAGAAATGGAGAGAGGAAAGACAGAAACAATTTCCCGGTAGCGAACCGTTTTGGCAGTTGATGAATGCGCTATTTCAAGTTAGCTGGAAATTTCAATCCCGCGATCCCGTGTTACCGCCTCGCAATGTGTGGGATATTCAACAGTTAATCTCTGCAATTCGTTTAGATACCTTAATTACCGTTCCTTTTACGCTGATGACAGTAGGAGATACGTTACGGTTATTGGGTTTATCGGGCGATCGCCGCTTGCGAACATTTCTAGATATGCAGCTTAAATTGTACTCCCAAGTCGATGCCGATGAAACAGCCCTTTTATATGCGGCGACGGCTTTAGGCGTGTCCCAAGCGCCTCTGGGATTGTATCACCTTCAGGGCAGCATGCAGGTATTGAGCGATCGCCTAACGGAAGCCCTCAAAAAATACGGGGGAGAACTCAAAATGCGCCATCGCATCGAAAAGATTTTCGTTAAAGATGGCAAAGCCAGAGGCGTACAAATTCGCAACCTGAAAACCGGGGAAGTTTGGCAAGAAGAAGCCGAAGAAATTATTGCCAATGTCACGGTACAAAACTTACAGGAATTGGTGGGGGACGAGAAGCGATCGCGCCCGCTATCCTCTCCTTTTGTTCCGCCGACTTCTTTTTTAAACTGGGAAGGCTATAAATACAGAATCGATAAACTCCCCTCGCCTTCTGGGGCATTTGTCGTGTATTTGGGAGTCGATCGCGCTGCCATTCCCGAAAATTGTCCGCCACATCTGCAATTTCTCTATGACTATAACGGTCAAATTGGCGAGAATAATTCTCTGTTTGTTTCCGTCAGTAAAGCGGGAGACGGGCGCGCCTCAGAGGGGAAAGGAACGATCGTCGCATCATCTTTTGTCGATACCCGCCCATGGTGGCGAGGAACAAAAGAAGACTATGAAGCCTTAAAAGAAAAATATACTTGCGATGCGATCGCCCGTCTGGGGGAATATTTCCATCTCACCCCTGCAACCATCCTGCACCAAGAAGCCGCAACACCCCGCACCTTTGCCCATTTTACCGGACGCAAAGAAGGGTACGTGGGAGGAGTCGGACAGCGCCTTTCTACCTTTGGTCCATTTGGTTTCGGGACACGCACCCCCATTCCCAATCTTTGGTTGGTGGGAGACTCCACCCATCCGGGGGAAGGTACCGCTGGAGTCAGTTATTCAGCTTTAACTACAGTCAGGCAGATTTGTAGTTAGTTATTGGTTACTCCAAACAACTAACAATCCCGCGTTGCCAGTTACCAATATCATAAGTTTTGATCCCTCTAAATCCCCCTTAATAAGGGGGACTTTCGAATTCTTCTCACTTAACAAGGGAAACTTCCGGATTCTCCCCCCTTGATAAAGGGGGCTGGGGGGGATATGATTAACAACCAACAACAAAACTAGACTTGTGCGGGGGGGATTTCTGAAGTATTTTCTACCTCAGCAGTAGTCGAAACTTTGCCATTTGTTTCGTGGTGTCCGTTGCCATTGCCATTTCCATTGCCATTACTTTCACGAGGCAAAATGACACCATAGCCCCCATGATTTCGCATATAGATCGTGTTAATTTCGTTGGATTGGCTGTTGCGAAAAACGTAAAAATCGTGGTCTACTAATTGTAGTTGTACCAATGCCTCCTCGATGGTCATGGGCGGCATGGCAAAATATTTCATGCGAACGACTTCGGAGGGTAATTCCGGCTGGCGATCGCCAATTAAATCTTTCAGATCGGGTGCGATCGGCGGTTGTGTGGTGAGTTCTTCTTCTTTGGGAGTTTTGTGATTTTTGAGGAGATGTTTTTCTTTATATTTGCGGAGTTGGCGAGTAATCTTATCGGCTACCATATCGATACTCGCGTATAAGTCTTCGCTGCTTTCTTGCGCCCGAATAATGGTTCCATTCGCGTGTACGGTAACTTCAGCTTTATGGCTTTTACTAATGCGAGGATTCTTGGCTACGGACAGGTGAACGTCCACTTTCGTGGTAATATTATGAAAGTGCCGCACCGCATTTTCAAGTTTTTCCTGTACGTAAAGATGAATTGCTTCAGTGACGGTAATGTTATTGCCCTGAACTAACAGCTTCATATCGATTACTCCATTAAATAAACTTTAAGCCGTTCCCCGACAACCAAGCCGCAATCAATGCGTTGGTCGCTCTTGGAAAAGGAGATGCGTGGGTTTTGTTCTGCGAACCACAGGCAACAAGAGAAAGAGATCCTTATCCCTTGATTAGAGCAACTCGTTCGGGGGTGGAATGGATTTTTGAAGAACGAATTGTTCCTATATCTATCACCCTAGCACTTTGTATTGTAGATAACTCAACCCTGTGATTTCTCTTTACGATCTTTTGCATCCTTTGACATTCCTATACAATTTGTCCTGAATTATCTGTAATAATCTGTAAAAATACACCGATACAACATTCTATTTTGTTAGGTTTGCTCTAGATTTGCTTAACAAAACCTTAATTTTCTCGCTCCAACCATTCCAAAGTTGAAATCAACGTTTTGGAGGTCGTGATAAATACTCCGTTGACTCGTTTTGATTTGTTCTGAATATTTAAATTGGCTTGACTAAAACAGAGTAAAGGGGTAATAAAAGTTTTTTTCTTGGCTTTTTTTAATGCGATCGCCTGTCCCTTGACGGCTTTTAAAAAATCTTTCTCAAAAGGATAGGATTGCTTCTCATAACGACGAGCCAGCTTTTTGTTTTCAAAAACGACTGTCCCTTTATGACTTTTAACATCAATGACAAAGGCGTTATTTTTAGGGGAAATGAGAAAAATATCGGCATCCCCCCATCGGGGAATTTTAACATTATATTCTGCTTTCCAGCCGCGATCGGTTAAACTTGATAAGAGTAGGGAGACTTCTTCTTCTGCGATCGCGCCTTGTTCGGCATAAGCGGCTAATCGGAAAAATTTTTGACTTTGATCCAGCCAAACAACTCCAAGGAAAAAACATGGTAACGCAAGCGCGATCGCCGAGGAGGAGCGAAAACCGATAATTAATACAAAAATGAGAATGAAATTGGCAATGCCTCCAATACGGTATGTGTAGGCTTTGATTGTACGACGCAAAGCCAATTTACGAATATTCTCTCCGGCTGTCATTGCGATCGAATAATGAGTGACGAACAATACATCCAGTTTAAAGGAGATCTCCAAAAACAGCGTCAATGTTATGTTAGGTGTCGGGGATTAGTGCCTTATCAGATTGCATGGGACGAACAGCGATCGCTTGTTGCAGAACGGTTGTTAAATCCAGAACTGGACGATCTTTTGTTATTATTAGAGCATCCTCCCGTTTATACTTTGGGAACGGGAAGTAGCGAGGAGTTTTTGAAGTTTAATCCTCAAGGTGGCGAATACGAACTCTATCGCACGGAAAGAGGGGGAGAGGTAACATATCATTGTCCGGGGCAAATTGTGGGTTATCCTATTCTAAATTTGCGTTATTATCGCCAAGATTTACATTGGTATTTGCGTCAGTTGGAAGAGGTGATTATTCGCGTTGTGGCAAAATACGGTTTGGTTGGAGAACGAATTTCCGGGTTAACGGGTGTTTGGATACAAGGGTATAAGGTGGCGGCGATCGCAATTAAAGTCAAACGCTGGATAACGATGCACGGTTTTGCGTTAAATGTTTGCGCGGATCTGGCTGGGTTTTCTCGCATTGTTCCTTGTGGAATTGAAGATAAACCCGTTGGGAGTTTAGAGCAATTTATTCCCAGTATTCGAGTTGAAGAGGTTCGACAAGAAATTATTACTCAGTTTGCAGAAGTATTCGCGATCGCGTGCGTTGTTGACGTGCGTTGTTGAATAGAGAAATTGCTGGAGAAAAGCGATCGTCATTATGTTTATTTTCGGTTTGGATGAAAACGTCAGAGTCTTGATAAATACTTTGTTGAAAACCATAAGTTTACTGGGGGGCTAGCCCCCCAGACCCCGCCCGTAGGCTACGCTGGCTCGGCCAGTTTAATTGTTGGTTCGAGAAATTAAAAAGCACTAAGTTACACTTTTGATTATCTTTTCCTTTTTTCAATGAATAGTCCCTGCTACCTTACAAAAGGGGGTTAGGGGGGATATAAATTTACGAATTTGAGATGCACCCCGTTGGACTTCTAGGAAGTCAGAAAGGTGGAGGATTTCTGGAGATTACGGCAAATGCCTCTAGTTTCCATACGTTGGACTTCTATAGCAAACCTAAATGAATTGTAAACGAGTGGAACAGGCTTCCAACCTGTTTCTAATTTTCTCAAACACTGGCAGGATGCCAGTTCCACATCTGAATATGAACATTGGGTTGGGCATCGATTTGTTTACAACTCAAATGGACTTGCTATAGGAAGTCAGAAAGAATCACAGGAATGACCCTGAACGTTACTCTAATCGAGTTTCCATACGTTGGACTTCTAGTAAGTCAGAAA
>JBCCVR010000279.1:0-6462 GCA_039194995.1 Cyanobacteria bacterium P01_E01_bin.42
CGCAATCGATCCGAGATATTTAAGAAATAGATATCGTTAAAAATTTCTGGAATATTGGGTGGGTTTTTCCAATCGGCTTGTACTCTACTATTTTTGATGAATAATAAATTAAGATCGGGATCGAGGGTGTGGCTCAAGGCAAGTGTATTCCCCCCATTGAAACCAAAAGCTGTAGTAATGAGTAAAGGATTTTCACTGTTAGCGATCGCTTCCACGATCTGGGGATTATTAAAACTCAAGATTTTATTCCATGATGTATCTGAGTTAACATAAATAAAACCAGAAATCAATCCCGATGTAATAATGAGTAATGTAACGCTCTGCCAAAAGAGCTTTTTCCAGAAAGAGGGGTGCAGAATTTGCACGGAAAGTAAATAAGCGATCGCAATCTGGATACCTAAATATAAAGGAACGAGATAGCGACTCGAAGTTGCTCTTTGTCCTCCTAAAATGAGATCGGGGAGAATCAGAAATAAGGGCAAAGTTAGGGTTAAAGTCACAACAAAAAGCCAAACTTTTGCGGGAGTATGACGATAGAGAAAATAAAAAGAATAGAAAGCGAGTAAGAAAATGAAGGGCAGCGTGATATAATTAACAAAGGTATTAAAACCCAAGATGCGATCGATAAAAATAAAAGCACGGCTGAAGTGCATCGCTAAAAGTCGCAGCCAGATCGCAAAAGGGAGAGGAACTGCCGTCCAACTGACACTGGGTTGAGATAAATGGGATAAGATAACAAGTATCCAAGGTGAAAAGAGCAGGACGGAAACCAAAGAAGAAAGCAGATAAAAATAGAGCGATCGCGTTGATCGAAATTTTTCTATTAGCACGAGATAAATTCCCTGTCCGATCGCCACCATTCCTGAAAAGAGAAAGGTATAAAATCCCAGTGCTGATGCTATGGCATATCCCCCCCAATTGACGAGATTACCTCTGAGGTTTTCTCCTGCTTTCGTGCGGTGAATTGCTCGGAATAAGAGGATGTTTGATAGTAAAATTAGAGCCGTCCAGAGGCTATATTGCCGTGCTTCTCGGGCGTAGATAACAAAATAGGGAGAAACCGACGCGATCGCCATTGCCATCCATCCCGTTAAGGGCGATCGAAATAATTCCCAACACAACCAATACAGGCAAGGAAAAATCAGTAAACTAATCAGAGCAGAAAAACTGCGAATGGCAGTAATGGAAAAGCCAAAAACATTACACCAAAGTCTCAGCAAAACGTAATAAAGGGGAGGATGTTCGCTGGCATCGATCGCTAAGACTCGTACCGTATCCCAGAGCCTTTTTCCTTCCCTCGGACGCTGATATGAGAGTAAATCTCGAACGTGAATAATTTCCCCCGTAAAAATCTCATCTTGAATTTCTTGTTTTAAATACCCGGAAACTCGCGAAGAAGTTAAGGCTTCATCATGCCAATAAACTTGACCATCTATATTGTAGAAACGCAAGACAATCCCCAGAATCAGTACGACGATAAAAAATAGACGTAGTTTGAACGGTAGATGAGATTGAGGTGTTTCTACAAGTTTCACGGGCCGCTTATCCTCCACCCACAATTGTCACAATTTCCAAGCGATCGCCTTCTTTCATTTCTGTTGTTTGCCAATATTGCCGATGGAGTATTTCACCGTTATATTCAACGGCAACCAAGCGGGGATCGAGTTCCATTTGTTCGAGCAATTCTGGCAAAGAACTCTTCTCTTTACAAGCAAAAGATTCGCCATTTACTTGTAATACTGTTGTTTGTTGTTCGTTGTTTTTCTTACTCCCCCTCTTGGGAGGGGGTTGGGGGGTGGGTTCTGATTGGTTCTTCATTGATAATTGTTCGTTGATTTGAGTTGGCTGAGAAGGTATTGTGTGGTGCGTGTGGGTTGTTCGGCTTGCATAATAGCCCGAACTATAGCGACTCGCTTTGTTCCTGCTTCAATGACTTCAGTGAGATTTTGTTCGTTAATTCCCCCGATCGCAAACCAAGGTAGGGGACAATTGGCCTTAACGTAGCGCAAATATTCAAATCCTGCCGCCGCTTTGCCCGGTTTGGTCGGAGTTTCGTACACCGGACCTGCCCCAATATAATCAACCCCCTCAGCGATCGCTTTGTCCATTTCCCCCGGATTCGTGGTAGAACGACCGATAATGCGACGAGACCCCAAAAGCCGCCGCGCCACGTCTACGGGGGTATCCTGCTGCCCCAAATGCACCCCATCGGCATCGACTGCGAGGGCGATATCAATGCGATCGTTGACGATAAATAGCGCCCGATAGCGATGGCAGAGATCGCAGAGTTTTTGCGCCTGTGCCAGTCTCACCGTATCGTCGGCATTCTTATCGCGATATTGTACGAGGGTTAACCCCCCTTGCAAAGCCGCTTCAACCACGGCGAATAATTGTTGCGAGGGGGAAGTGACCAGATAAAGCAGGGATTCTTCGAGGAGTTGCTGGCGACTGGTGCCGAAAAGTTCCGTTTCGAGAACATAAGTCCGATAGCGAACCTGTTTGGCTGCGGCGGCCATTTCCGGACGCTCTAATTTTCCGTATTCCTCCAAAACCCTTAACGCTTCCTGTACCCGGCATAGATTTGCCTGTAACACCTGTTTGATGCTGCTTCTGGTCTCTTCTTGGGGATGGGATAATTCCGTGCCAGGATCGCCGAGGGTATCTCGTGCTTGGCGAATATCGGCAGTATGCCAAGTGGCAATTTCTTGGCGCATTTCCTTGCACGCTTGGGTCAGTTGGCGATCGCTTAACCCAAAACGGCACCATTCCTCAACAAT
Organism: Cyanobacteria bacterium P01_E01_bin.42; assembly: GCA_039194995.1. Lineage (GTDB taxonomy): Bacteria > Cyanobacteriota > Cyanobacteriia > Cyanobacteriales > Spirulinaceae > CCY15215. The sequence goes on from JBCCVR010000279.1 coordinate 2,778, forward strand.
TCTCAATCCTTCTCGCGCCCGGTCTAGATTGGCATCTAAAATCCGGTAGACTGCTTGCATCTGCCACAAGTCATCTTGCTTTGGTTCGCCCATTTAACTTTTTTGTCCCTCGTTGCCCGTAGAAGTTCGCGTACTCAATGCAATTAATGTACCAGCAAATGCCAACGCGATCGCGCCGTAAATTCCTGTTGTCGGGAGTCCCGTTACCTTGGAGAATATCCCGTCAAAGAAACTCATTGCACCGCTAAACCCCCCGAAAAATAAGCCGATCCCCAACCCCGATCGCGTCTGGGGGACTAAACCCAAAACAAAGGGTACCATGCCATTGAGAACGAGACTGAAGGCAAAAGCCAGAGGGACTGAGGCGATCGCGACTCCGGTGCCGACGGGAAGGGTCGCAACTGCCAGTAACAGGGCGATCGCGCCGCCAATTCCCCCTAACATAGCGGGTGTATTGCCCAATTTTGTCGCTAATTTTCCCGCAGGGAGGGCGCAAATTGCCATTCCCAAACTGAACCCCGTCATCGCCCATCCTGCATTGGTATCGAGGAAACTGCCGTAAACTTGTCCCAAGGTACCAAAGAGGAAGCGAAAAGCCCAAGCAATACCGATTCCCGTGCCGATAACGGCTAAAATCGTCGGCAGGTTCAAACCTTTGGGAGTGCTTTTTTCCTCCAGTTGCGGGGCTTCTGGAGGGGTGACGAAGCGTAAAAAGGCGGCACCTCCCAATAGGGCAAAAGAACCGATCGCAAAGGCAAAAGCCGGCCCTAAACCGACAATGAAACCATAAGCGGTAAAGCGCAATCCTCCCACCACTTGCTGCGCTAGGGTCAAACAACTCGCCGCGAGGGGCAATGAGACAGGAGGGGCGGTTTTTGCCAGTAACGTCACCGCAGGACTGCGAAAAATCGCCATTGCTGAAGCCCAAGCGACGGCAAAAATGGGGAATAAATAGCGGACGATCGCCGAAGAACTGCCAAAAATTGCGATCGCGGGAAGACCGATAAAAAACGCCGAAGCGAGGATGACTCCCAAGGCAATAAAGGGAAATCTCGTCCCCATAAATCTTTGCGCACGATCGCTCATTCCGCCGGAAATGGGTTCGATAATGGCTTCTAAGGCGTGTTCTACGGTTAGGAGAACGATCGCCAATTCTTTCGCAAAACCCAACTGTTCCAAAAATTGCGGCAGATAGAACGCATAAATCACCCAAGTCAGGGTAATCGATGCTTGTACTGCGGCAATTCCACCGACGCGCCACCACAAGACTCGATCTCGTGCCATTTTTCTCGTCCAAACTCTGTCTTATTCTATTTTGCTTTTTTGGTTTTCTGGGATTGGGGATGGTGCGATCGCGAGTAGGGTGATGCCTTCGCGTCCAATGATGTAGCACGGATCGTCTGGCAATAGCGATCGCGCTTTTTCGCCGTATAACTTAGCTGGATAGTAGGAGGAATTAAATGCGACTCTACCGGGTTGATTTTGACCGATCTTGACGGTTACTTTTGCAGGTAGCGGTTCGGGAAATAGTTCGAGGGTGGGTTTTAAAAAGCAAGGATTCATCGTTTCGATCTCATGCAAATTAACAGGAATTCCGTAGGGGCGCAATGCTTGCGCCCGTTCGATCGCAGAGTGTTATTTATCAACCTGAATTACCGCAGGCGTTGCGAGAATCGTTTCGCGGGGTTGAGTAAACTCCGTTGCTAAACTGACGATCTGTAAAATTAAACTGGCGATCGCAATAACCAGATAGCGTCGTTCAAAGGAACTCATCGTACTTTCTCCTTTTTCTCTAACTTGAGTTATTCTGATAGTAGACTTCAACCCTTACACATCTCTTGCACAGGGTTTAAAGGAAAAACTCGCAATTTTGTGCAAAATGACCCGAGGACAGTTTGAACAGGCATTTGATGGACTTCCCAAGCGACGACGAGAGGTTTTAGAACTGTTTCTCGTGGGGATGGATGATGAAGAAATTGCACGGACTTTGCAGGTCAAAGCGGTGACGGTGCGATCGCAACTCCGCAATATTTGCGATGCGTTTGGGTTGGAGAATGAGTTTCCCGACGATCGCACCTCCCGACGCGGCGATCTGATTGACTTGTTTCAGCAGTACAAACCGGAGTTAGTAAAGGAAGAGGAAAAGCGATCGCAGTTCGATCCGAATTTTGTGGGACGAGAAGAAGCGATCGCGGATCTGAATGCGCTGATAGAAAATGGGGCAAAATGTATTCAAATATTGAGTGCGGGGGGACAGGGAAAAACAACGCTCGCTTGGAAGTTTTTAAAAACCCGTTTTGCAGAGAAGGATATTCTCTATTTTCCCATTGGCAAGGAAACCAAGGATATCGCCTCAATAGAGAGTTTAGTTGAAGAACGGTTGCGGATATTGGGAGAAGAACCAGGACGAGAATTTCTAGTTTCTTTGGAACGGTTACGAGAAAGATTGACTCATCAACCGATGGGGGTTTTAATTGATAATCTCGAACCTGCCTTAGATGAGTCCAATCAATTCGTAGCGCAACATCGCAGTTATGTGGAATTGTTTAAACAGGTTTTGCTTTCTCCAGAAGTGCGATCGTTGACTTTGATTACAAGTCGCGCACCTTTACAGGAAGGGTTAGCGATCCAAAAATATACTCTCAAACCCTTGAGTTTGGAAGCATGGGAGCAATATTTTCAGCATCGGAAGATTGTCACGGATTCAACTGTTTTGCAAGAAGTATGCGGAACTTATAATGGGAATGCGTTGGCGATGGAAATTTTATGCTCTGCGATTCGAGATGAGGAAGATTATGAGAACAATTTAGCAGCATATTGGACAGACAATAAAACAGAGGAGGGCGTTTATATTGAAGATTCGGTATTAAATTTAATTCGCGAACAGTTCAAGAATTTAGAACGATTAAAACCGAATGCTTATAAGTTACTCTGTCGAATGGGATGTTTTCGCTATCAAGATGTACCTACCGTACCGGAAGAGGGTTTATTTTGTTTGCTCTGGGATGTTGATAAATCCCAGCATAAACGAGTTGTTAAAGTGCTGAAAAATCGGGCTTTAGTCAATGTTGTTGATGGAGAATATCGATTGCATCCTGTCGTTCGATCGGAGGCTTTAGCAAGATTACGAGAAACCGAAGATTGGGAGAGAGTCAATCAAGTAGCAGCAGAATTTTGGACAAAAAGTGTAAAAACCGTGCAAACTATTGATGATATATTAAAGGCCTTTGAAGCATACTTACACTATTTGAATATTCATGCTTTTGAAGAAGCTGGAGTTGTAATTACTTTCGAGAGAAGCAATGAATGGAGTGTAGAAGAACCATTAGGTCGATCATTGTATAGAATAGGTCAACTCAAAAAAGCAATTGTAAGTATATCTTATATTCTCGACAAAATTCAATCATATCATTGTAGAGCTAGTCTATACAATATTCTTGGAGATCTTTATTGGTTAGTTGGAAACTTAAAAAAATCCATAGAATGCCATAATGATTCAGAAAAAATATCGCTCCAAGCCTTGAATAAGGAAAGAAAAGACCAAATTAGAAAAATCTGTAGTATTAAAAGCCCTTTTGAAATTTTTATACCTATCGCAACATTTAATATTGGACTTTGCAAAATAGATATGTGGGAGATAGAAGATTCTCTTATATTATTTGAAAAATGCAAATATTTACTAAAA